>JALFSR010000053.1 GCA_022778745.1 Clostridiales bacterium | reverse complement strand
CTTTGGAAGTCCATACTCTTCTGCAGCATTAAGGATTCTTTTTATTCCGCTTCCCCATGCCTCTACAAGTCCCATCTGACTGAATATATTGGCAATGCCTTTATTCCTGATCTTCGAATGACCATTCATGACTTCCTCATAAGTTAATCCGTTATATAATCCACCCGGAGATGTCACCTCCAATCTGTCATCATAAACTGCGACCTGAATACAGGATTCATCTAATAGGTTACGGTGACAATGGGCATTAATAATCATTTCCCTGATTGCTTCCGGTGGTAACTCATATTTCTCTTTTCGCACCAATCCGTCAATTGTTGCTCCAAGCCGAATATTTCTCAATACAAAATCTACTGCTTCTTCGATTTGTGTATAGATTGGTCCTGTAAATTCTCTCTTATTCAGAAACATTGCACGATCTGTTCCCTTGAATACCGCACATTGTGTTTTGGAGAATGAAAAATAATCCGATGTCAGCAACGCATAGGCATTCGTTGCCAGAAGCTGTCCCTCGCTCTGCTTCAAAATTTTCCAGTTTATCAGCTGCTCTTTCTTTACAGAATGTTCTGACATTCCTGCTTTCTTCCAGAACTTTTCAATATCCTGACAAAGTTTCTCTGTTGCTTCCTCTGAAACAGGATAACCCACACAAGTAAGCTCATCCCATGAGATTCTGGCCCCTTCCATTTCCAGTTCTTTTATCTTCTCCGGAAATGCCTGTCTTGATGTACCTTCTACACGGATATAAGTGCCATTATCTTTTCCCTTTGATTTTAGATAATACGGTCTGTTCTTTCCAGCTTCTACTGATACAACAATGACCGTTTTCCCGTCTACTGTCTGTGGCTCAATATCAGGAATGATCTGTGGCACACAGGAATCAGAAACTGCATTGGCAATTCCATCCATCAGCTGAAACAACACATCATTTTCCACACCAACAATCTGGTGTGTTTTATCATCTACTCCAACAATCAGCTTGCCACCTTGTGTATTGGCAAAAGCTACGATTGTCTTCATGTACTTTTCACTTTTATCAGGTAAGGATACCTTGTACTCAATATTTTTCGATTCCCCGGAAAACATAGTATCTTCTACCATTCTTTCACTCCTACTCTATACTCGCACCACTGGTACGAATAATTCTATTTCCAGAGCAATCTTCTCTGGATCATTAACACTATTATACGTTCTATTCTTCTTTTCTATCAAGCAAGAAAACAAAACAGTTCATTTCTTCTTACCATTTTCTTCTGTTCTTTTTTGATGCCAGATAAAGTCTCGTCATCTCATCCATGAAAATAGTTTTGTCCTCATTGGTCATAGTTCCACTGGCAAATAAAGCAGCTACCTGTTCAAGAATCTGCCTTGCCTGTTTAGCACCAGCATATTCACTTGGCTCATCATTACCCAAGCACACGGTTTCATTATCATTCATAAGATAAGAAACCTGACACTGAAATGCATCTGCCAGTTTTTGATATAAACTACTCTGCTTCGGATATCGTCCTTCAACTTCCCAAGATCGAATTGTTCTATGAGAAACGCCCACCATATCACCCAGCTTTTGTTGAGTCATTTTTTTCTCTTTTCGCAACTTCCTAATTTTATCACCAAATGTTGTCATAAGTATACATCTTTCTCCTATGAGTTTTGTACATGCTTTATTTTTCTAACCACAATAAAAGTATATCATTATGCAAATAAAAAGAGAACCCGACATCACAAGCAAATTTGATGATGCGGGTTCCCTTCCCTCTTTATAGATCAATACCTTTTATTTTTTCATCTTATGATCCGATGGCAATCTCACTTCTTAATGACAACTGTGGCTTCCACATCCATGCTCGCCACATGTATGTCCTTCCCCGTGGTTGTGCTCGTGATGAGAACATTTCACATCCGGATTATACTCAAGTGTTTCATTGATAAAAGCTTCTACTGCTTCATCCGCATCTCCGGAAACTCCTCCGAAAAGCTTGATGCCTGCTGCCGCTAACGCTGTCTGTGCGCCGCCTCCAATTCCGCCACAAATCAAAACGTCTGCATTCAATGCATTAAGAACTCCTGCCAATGCGCCATGTCCACTTCCATTCGTATCTACTACTTCTGAATGTACTACTTTTCCTTCCTCTACATCGTAAATCTTAAATGTCTCTGTGTGTCCAAAGTGCTGGAAAATCTGTCCATTTTCATATGTTACTGCTATTCTCATGATACCTTCTCCTTTTTCTGCTGCATATTTTTTGTAAATTTCCTGTTTGTAACATCCTCCAAAGCTGCAGTTGCCGCTCTGACCGTCACAGATTCTGAAATCTCCGCCCTCAATTTTGAGTGGATGCCCGTCGATAAGTGCATCTGCGATCTTTTTCCTGGCGATCTCGTAAATTCGCTGGACCGTTGTTCTTGCGACTTGCATAGATGCTGCACACTGCTCCTGACTGTAACCTTTCTTGTCCAAAAGACGGATTGTCTCGTACTCATCTACCGTTAGAACAATGGGTGTTTTTTTCTCAGTATCATCTGCCGGAAGAAATTCTAAAACATTGGGGAAATGACAGACTTTTCTGCATTTTACTGGTCTCGGCATAAACTGCTCCTTTCTCGCTTTTCTTATATAATAGCCCTATAAAAGGCATATGTCAATAATGTTTTTGACATATGCCTTTTATGAATCACCTTATAGTATTACTTCTTTTCATTATTTTTTAATTTACAGATACCCTGCGTCATTGTTCCCATTGGACAAAATGTACACCAGGTTCGTGGCTTATATAACACCATTACGATCAACCCTAACAACAAAGATGTAAGCATCAAACTATAAAATCCAAAACTAAACTGTGCCACCCAATCAGCTACTGTTCCGGCAGTGTATGTCCATCCCCACGGAACACGGAAGGTCCAGAATAATTTGATGGCTTCACGCAAGGATGATGATCCGGCACCAACTAAATATGTCTGAAATACCATATTCCCAAACATTGTAAGGAAAAATATCAAAAAGCCGTATCGGAACCATTTTGAACTCATCCATCGCGGGGTTGGTTTATTTCTTGAGCATTTTAAATCCCCACCGAGCTTACTAAAAAGCTGGCCACGTCCACACAAATGATTACAGAAAAATTTATTTTCACCGAATATCGCTATTCCTAACGGCAACAGGAAATCAATCATCCCAAACCAAGCAAACAAAATATTAAAAAAACCGAGAGCAAAATAAAGGATCGCCCATATCCATAAATAATCATACCAATGTTTCTTTTTCTTCACATCGCTGTCCTCTCTTTCATTTCAATACAACCTGCCGGACAGGACTTTGCACATTTTCCACATCCTACACACACTGTTTCTTCTACCACAGCATAACATCCATGGTAAACTTTGACAGCTGCCAGCGGACAAGTATTTTCACATACTCCGCAGGCAACACATCTTTTTTTATCGACACTTGCCATTCTTTTTGCCAATGCTTTGTTCCCCTTTCAAATTTTGTATCTCTATTGTACCTGAAAAAGGTAAATCCTTCTGTGATATTATTACATAAGAATTTACCTTGAACGCTAATCATTACAATGACATATTTTTATTATACATTACCTTTATATTTATATATGATGTTTAGAATTTCCTCAGTTGTTCGAATAATTTCTTTTTGTTTTTCTTTCATTGTTATAGATTTGCTTTCTTCTTCAGCTAACGAAGAGTAAAGGTGAATGGTATTAGCATGATTCCATATCTCATCGTAAATTTTCTCGATTTCATCAGCACTCCGAAATGCCTGGTCTGTTTGCATTTGCAAGTGTTCTCGTTGCTCTTCCAGATGATTCATCCGTTCTTGTAACTGATCCCTTTCTTTCTGCAATCGATCATGTTGTGCTTGCAGTTGATCTATTTGTATTTTAATTTCGCTCATCTTTTCTTTCTGTCTCCGCATAAGCATCATCAAATATACAACTACAAATACAAATACAAATAATAGTATTATGTACAGCATAAACTTCTCCTCACGACACATATATTTCGACGGTTTTCCGCAAATCAACTATTGATAATGGCATAGAAAGAACAGTTAGTTTTCCTGAATTCTTTTTAATTTCAACAGCATCAGGATTGCCTGTGATTAAAATTACAGGTGTTGTCCTGTCCGCACGCCATGGCTGATTCGGTTGGCTCGTCATATCTTCGGTAACAATCCAAAGATCCGGCTTATGTCTGCCTAATCTTGTTTTAGCACTTTCCGGTGTGTAAAACAGCATGATCTGATCTGAAATAAATTGCAATGTTTCTTTTAATCCTTTTGCATAACGTTCACTGCCACAGACCAGTGCAATAATAGAAGCAGCTTTCTTTTTTTGTGTTACCTGAATAAAATCCAAAACTGGTGTATTATAGAGACTAAAGTCTTTTTCCAAATGAACTTTATCATAATAACTCTTTGCTGCCTTGCACATCCTCAGACAAAACTGTTCTATGTCTATACGAATATCGTTTCCGTTCTCCTGTATGTTCATACTTTCCAACTGACAAACTGACATTCCACAGTTTAGTCCAAGATGAAAGCGTATATTATTTTCATCATTCAAAAATCCTTTATTTTGATGAAGATATTCACATCGAAGCTGCCAACAGCGTTCTCCGCAAATATATGGCTTTTCATCGGATTGAGATAGTTTAAAGTAGTCCCCTGCATATTCATCAAACCAGCGAATATACTGGGTTCCCACATCACGGGTCGGATTCTTTTGCCGATCCAGCATAACCCGGCCATCTCGATAATGTTTAACAATTTCCGGGAAAGCAATACCTCCGCAAATATCTGGCAAAGTCAATGCCAATGCCAGTGCAGACTGCCATCGTCTATCTACAATATTCAGTTCTACTTCTTCAATTCGGTCCAAAAATGTAAAACTGACATCTCCCTGCATTATTTATCCCTCCCTCATATTCACAACAGTCATGTACTATAGTCAGTATATTTTTATTTATGGCATATGTCAATTATATAATTGACGCATCTAAAAAAAGTAAGTATACTATGTTCGTAAAGGAGATAACTGTTATGAGCTTCGAAAATTATTTTCCACTATGGAATGACTTAAATACAGCACAGAAAAAAGTAATTTCAGACAATTTGATTACACGGGATGTAAAAAAAGGAACGATCATTCACAACGGAAACCTGGATTGTACTGGATTATTACTGGTTAAATCCGGGCAGCTTCGAACTTACATACTTTCAGATGAAGGACGAGAAATTACACTTTACCGCCTGTTCGATATGGATATGTGTCTTTTATCCGCCTCATGTATCATGAAGTCCATTCAATTTGAAGTAACCATTGAAGCAGAAAAAGATACTGATCTTTGGATCATCCCTGCTGAAATCTATAAGGACATCATGAAGGAATCGGCTCCCGTCGCAAACTATACCAATGAATTAATGGCTAGCCGTTTTTCTGATGTCATGTGGCTGATTGAACAGATCATGTGGAAGAGTTTGGATAAGCGTGTTGCTTCATTTCTTTTAGAAGAGACCTCTATCGAAGGAACAAATGAACTGAAAATCACTCACGAAACTATCGCAAACCATCTTGGTTCCCACAGGGAAGTGATCACTCGAATGCTTCGATACTTTCAGGGCGATGGTCTCGTCAAACTCTCACGCGGCAAAATCACCATCCTTGATTCGAAAAGACTGGAAACACTACAAAGATCATAAAACTGTTTTTCTATGACATCTAAAGAATCCTCCATTTATCAGAATTGTGAAAGTCATTCTAATAAATGGGGGATCTTTTTACGCTACAAGTAAATTATAAAATTATTGTGATTATTTTTTAATAATCCATACCACATGCATATGCCCTTTCAATCAACGCACGGTCATTAACCACTGCATCATAGAAGCGGAATCCACCGGAGAAGTTGTATGTTTCATAACCGTTTCCTTCCAGAATACGGCTGGCAATGTAGCTGCGCAGACCACTTTGGCATATCAAGTAAACAGGCTTTCCCTTCTCAATTTCATTGATACGTTCCCTTAGTTCATCTACAGGAATATTTCTGAATCCATCCATATGCCCCCTGTTAAACTCACCTACAGTTCTCACATCCAGCAATACAACACTTTTATCTTTAGAAATCTTATCCATATCTTCCAGATGCCATTGTTTTAAGGTACCTTTTGCTATATTGTCTATCATGAATCCTGCCATATTTACAGGATCCTTGGCAGAGGAATACGGCGGTGCATATGCAAGATCCAGATCTTTCAGCTGGGTTGCCTTCAGCCCTGCATGAATTGCTGTTGCCAGCACATCAATACGTTTATCAACTCCTTCATATCCAATAATCTGAGCACCAAGCAAACGATAAGTCTCTTTTTCAAAAACCACCTTCATGGTCATCACTTTTCCACCAGGATAGTAACCGGCATGACTCATAGGAGAAAGAATTACTGTATCTACATCTAATCCTGACTTTTTGGCATTGGTTTCATTGATACCTGTAGTGGCTGCTGTCATATCAAATACTTTGATAACGGAGCTTCCCTGACTGCCCAGGTAACGGCTGTCACCACCACAAATATTATCAGCGATGATCCTGCCCTGCTTGTTGGCTGGTCCGGCCAAAGAGATCAGCGCATCATCACCCGTAACATAATGTTTTACCTGAACTGCATCACCTGCTGCATAAATATCCGGTACAGAAGTTTCCATTCTGTCATTCACTACGATACTTCCCTTGATGCCAAGTTCCAGACCAGCTTCTTTTGCTAATGCTGTGTCTGGTGTAACTCCGATTGCCAGCACCACCATATCAGCCTGAAGGGATGGATTATCTTTTAATAGAACCTCTACTCCATTGTCCTTTTCTTTAAATCCTTCTACTGTATAGCCCAGTACCAGTTTTATCCCATGCTTTCTCATTTCATTATGGATCATGGATGCCATATCCGGGTCAAATGGGTTCATCAGCTGCTTAGGCCGCTGGACAATTGTAACATCCATGCCAAGCTCCCTCAAATTTTCTGCCAGTTCCAGACCAATAAAACCGCCACCTGCCAATACAGCCGATTTTGGATGATTCTTATTTATATATTCCTTTATCCGAAAAGTGTCTTCTACAGTACGAAGTGTAAAAAGTTTATCCATACCTACTCCGGGAAGTCTCGGCTGTGTTGGCTTTGCACCTGGAGAGAGGATCAGCTTATCATAGTTTTCTTCAAATATCTCACCATTCTCTAAATTTTTCACTGAAACCGTTTTTCGTTCCGGATGTATGGAGATAACTTCATGATGAATTTTCATGTTAATACGGAATCGTTTAAAAAAACTCTCTGGTGTCTGTAGTGTAAGTTCTTCCGGGTCTGTGATCACGTCTCCGATATAATATGGAAGCCCACAATTCGCATAGGATATGTATCCGGATCTTTCAAACACAATAATTTCTGCATGTTCATCCAATCTTCGTATTCTTGCTGCAGCTGTAGCTCCTCCGGCTACACCGCCTACGATTATTACCTTCATCTTATTTTTCCACCTTTCCTGAATAAGCAGCAATGCCACCAATATTATTTACTTTAGAATATCCCATTCGTTGCAACATCCCAGTTGCTTGACGACTTCGGGCTCCGGAATAACAGTATACAAACAGCGGTATTTCTGTATTCTTCACTACCGAAACAACATTGTTAAGTTGTTGCAATGGCACATTTTTACTTTCTGGTATATGCCCTTCCTGATATTCCTGCGGCGTACGAACATCCAGCAGAACTGCACCAGCAGTCTTTTTATATTCCTCTATCCCTTGATTAATATTCGCCTGTTTTAAAAAATCAAAAAATCCCATTAACGCACCTCCTTAAAGCATCTCTAAGATTGCCTTCTTAGGTCTTGCCCCTGAAACTTTTGTTACAATCTTCCCATTCTTCATAACCACCAAAGTTGGAATACTCATAATACCAAATTTACTTGCCAGTTCTGGCTGCTCATCCACATTGATCTTTCCAACTTTGATATCAGGGCGTTCACTTGCTATCTCCTCTATGATAGGAGCCACCATACGACAAGGAGCACACCAAGGAGCCCAAAAGTCTAAAAGAACGGTTTTCTCGGAATCCATTATTTCATTCTGAAAATTATTTTTATTGATATTAATAGCAGACATTTTACAGTCCTCCTTGTTTTTTCTTTTGTGGCTTTATTATAATCTGAAATTCATTTGTTTTCTGTGATATCATCACATTATTATCATGATTAATTTTTAACTAATTTATTTTTTCATCTTATGATCTGATGGCAGTCTCACTTCTCCGGTCCTTTTCTTCATAATCGAGTTCTGTGTCTCCATCTGTGTTGGAATATAATCGCTTTCCTGCAGAAATGCACCTGCCGCCTCAGCATATGATTCATATCCAGCTGCTTTCATCCTCTTCAACATTTTTGCCAAAGCACTGTTCTTGTCTCTACTCACCTGACGTGTGCTGATGCCCAGTTCCTCTGCTGTTTCTTTAACCTGTTTTCCCATGATAAAATAATCGCTCACGATTTTCTTTTCTTTCTCTGTCAGATCGCTGAAGAGTTCTTTAAAGAAGATCTCAGTTGTAATATCCGATGCAATGTCACGTCCACTATCTGCGATAAAGTCTGTCGCACAACCGTTTTCTGATTCTAATCCACAAAATAATACTGTATTATTTCTCTGATGCTGCTGATCAAACATATAATGTTCCTTATTATAAAAAATATTAAGAACTTCCAGCTCTTCTGCTGTAATATTAGCGTATTTCACCTTCTGATATCTGTCGTAAAATGTGTATTTTCTTTCTTCCATGATTGTTTCTCCGATTTGTCGTTTTTGTTGATTTGATTTGTGACAAATCGAAAATCATGGATATCTGGCATAATGCCTGCCTCTTCCCTGCATCTTGATATGCTCTTCCTTTCCGGCATCTACCTGTTAAAAAGGAAGCTTTTTCAAATCTGCAACCTGTTTTTGGGTATAAAAAAAGGCCATGCCCTTCCGGGCACAGCCTGACGCCTTAAAATTTGAGAAAAGAAAAACCTCCGCAAACATTACGTCTGCGAAGGTCTATTTCTCTCAGCATATCAATTCTAACATGCACGTATTTTCATTGTAATACCATTCACATGCCAGTTTACTGTCAGTTCACTGCCACTTTACTTCCACTTTTCTTCCAGTTTATTTCCTCCATCTTATTCTGTATCTTTTCCGGACGTGTAAATGCCCAGAGCATTGTTGCATACAAACGGATTGCTTTCTTACGGTTTCGATAATAAGTAGTGCTTGGCATATCATCCAGCATCAGCATCACATCTTCATTGGTATTTCCTGCTTCAAAATATCTATATTTCAAAAGCCGATAATACAGCTGTCCATTTTTTGGATAATCCCTCAAAGCTATCAGGGAATCTCTCATGATTTCCAGCAAACAGAGATTCATATCATTATTCAGAAGCTTTTCCTGGATTCTGCGTTTCTCTGCAGTCGCATCGAAATCTACCAGATCATATAACATTTCCTTCAGATGCTTCCCTTCCTCTGCATACATTTCATAATCTATATCCACAAGGTTCTTCTCAATACGGAACATTACTTTAGTATACTGACTCAGCAATAATTCCGTATTCTTATAAGCATCCTCTGCCACTTCTTCCATATTGATAAACATATCCTGTATTCTCTGCATAATTGTCCTCCTTCCCGACCGCTTCCGCAGCCAGACCAATCATTGTATTGTTTGTTCCATTCACAGTCTGTCACTGTCCTAACATCTCTTCATGCAGATTCCGCAGAAATATCCGCTGTGGGATAGCTTCTATTTCTGGCTGATCGGCAACTGTATGATCTATTGAAAGCAATCGGTTCTCACGGGAAAGGATGTATCCCCGACTGCTGATGTTCTCATCGAATATCTATCTCTCCAAAGGGGGCCCTGATTCAGGGCTCCCTTTTAGGACGCCGTTATTTACGTTCCATAAACCATTTATAATTTTCTTCATAAGTCAGATGACAGATTTTTCCACCCACCTGACAGGTATAACGATATCCGGTTCCGCCAGCTTTTCGGCTGGCACAACGCTCCGGTTTTGAAACCTTATCAATCGCATACTTACGTCCATCTTCCCAGACAAACGCTGTAGGGATCAATTCTCCTTCCCGGCTGAATACTGCCAGGACATCTACATACACTTTAGCTGTCATTACAAAACACCTGCTCTCTCCTATCCATGAAAATATGCCTGTGGATGAACCGTATGTTCCTTAGCATTCAGCTGTGCCAGTATCTTATCCTGATACATAAATGCTCTCTGAATACTCTGATAGCCAAACCTTCCACGGATCTCATCTACCACCTGGTCCATCTTTTTGATTTTTTCTCTCTTCGTTTCATCCATAAATAAATCAAGCTGATACGGCATCTCTTCTGATACCAGATCACATCCTCGAACACCAAGACTACGAATTGGATGTTCCCAATTATAGTTTTTCTGGAATAACTCAAATGCAGTTCTGGCAATTTCTTCTGTAAGATTACTTGCCCTGTCCAACTTGCACTGTCTCGTGAAATGATACAATCCATTATCCCGAATCGAGATTTCTACTGTCCTGCATTGAAAACCATTTTCACGAAGCCTGGCTCCTACACTTTCTGAAAGAGCCATCAAAATAATCTTCACGTCCAATTCACTAACAAGATCTCTTGGCGTTGTTGTACTGTTCCCGATAGACTTGATCGGTACTTTATATCCTTCTACCAAAACTGGAGTTTCATCCCATCCATTTGCAAAGGTATGAAGTACCAATCCCATCTTTCCAAGATATGTTTCTAATATAGAAGGTTCTGCTCCTGCCAGATCTCCGATTGTACAAATGCCAAGTTTCTTCATCGTCCGTTCAGTGCTTCTTCCGACCATGAGTAAATCACCTACTGGAAGTTTCCATGCAATATCCTTGTAATTGTCTTTGGAAAACTCTGTAATGGCATCCGGCTTTTTATAATCAGAACCGAGCTTTGCAAATATCTTATTCCAGGAAACACCAATACTTACGGTAACCCCCAGTTCATATTTAATCCGACTGCTGATCTCTTTTGCAATCTTCATTCCGTCTCCCTTGATAGAAGTACTGGCGGTCACATCCAGCCAGCTTTCATCAATCCCAAATGGTTCTCTCTGATCTGTGTATTCACTGTAAATCTCCTGTGCCATTCTGGAAAACCTCAAATAAAGATCCATGCGAGGCGGTACAAAGATTATTTCTGGGCAAACCTGTCTTGCCTGCCACAATGCCATGCCTGTTTTTACTCCGGCTCGCTTCGCAATATAGTTTGCAGTCAGCACAATTCCATGTCTTGCTTCCGGATCACCACCGACTGCCATCGGCTTCCCGGCAAGTTCTGGATGATGCAGCATCTCAACACTTGCGTAAAAGCAATTCATATCTGAATGAAGAATTGTCCTGCTCATAACATTCACCTACCAGTCTTAAAAATCATAATAAAAGTTCTTTGCTTCATATTGACTTTGTGAAGTTTATAGATTATAATTTCTACTAACTTCACGAACATTTGTTTGTATTTTATACGTGATAATGAACTCTGTCAATAGTTTTTATAAAGTTGATGAAGTTACGATTTCAAAAACTTGGAAAGGATCCCACTATGAATTTTTCAGACAAGATTAAATATCAACGAGAACAAAATCATCTGACACAAAAAGAACTTGCAGAACTGGTCGGCGTATCCCAGCGTGCGATCGCAGCTTATGAAAGTTCCGGCACCATCGCACGAATCTCTACTATGAGAAAGCTCGCTCATGCATTGAATGTCTCTTACGATTATTTGAAACATGATGAGATCACAGATCCTTCTTACGGAATTGAAAAAATGGATTATATTGATGAAGTCAATGGACAGCTTGGTGAAAAAGGAGCCAGGGACATCAATGAGATTCTCGAAGCCAACCGTGCTCTTTTTGCTGGTGGCGAACTCGACGAAGAAGCAAAAGATGCTTTCTATCAGGCTGTAACCAAAGCATATCTTTCCTGTAAGATGGAAGCCAAAAAGACATTTGGACGGAAAAAGAAAAACACTGAAATGGAAAGTGATTCATAGGTGTCCGTATTTTCGTACAGCACTTTTGCTACTCTATACTTGCAGCAAACTATCTTATGAAATATCGAGGTGTTTTTATGAGTTCAAAATGTATAAGAGACACTGTTAATAAAGTAAAAGCAAAATATCAGGAAAGTGATCCGTACCGCCTTGCAGCCGCTATGCATATTATTGTTAAAAAGCTTCCGCTTGGAACTGATCCAAACTGTTGCAAAGGCTTCTGTATGCGGGAATGTCGAAAGACCTGCATCGTCATTAACTGCGACCTACCGGAAATCATACAGCAGATTATCCTGATCCACGAGATCGGTCACGCACTCCTTCATCAGAAACCCCTTCAGATCAAGTGTTTTCATGATTTTGAATTATTCGATGGAGTGTCACAATGTGAATATGAAGCGAATTGCTTTGCCGCTGATTATCTTCTGGAAGATGAAGATGTCCTGGAGATGCTTAACGCTGATATGTCCTTTTTCCAGGCTGCCGCAGAACTGAAAGTTCCACCGGAACTTCTTGATTTCAAATTCCGAATGATGAAACGAAGCGGCGTTCAGATTGTAGATTCTCCGATTACTTCCAACAGTGACTTTTTAAAAGATATCCCTACTTCGGGAATAATAGAAAATTACTAAATATGCTATTTTTGAAAAAGGAGATTTTTGAAAATGATCAACTTAAATAAACATAGAATAGACTTTGGAAAAGGGGATGTAGGCATTGGTGTCATCGGTAACACTACAGATTCCGCACAACTGGCATTTTATAATCAGAGTGCACGTCCCATCCATATACTCAAGAATCCAGATCAGAATCCTGGGTTCGAACCCATGGAATTTAAAGAAGAACCTTTTATCATGAGCTTCTCCAATCCTGAAAGCATTGATGCAGTTATTTCAATTTTACAACGTGCCAAATATATTAATTTCACTTCCAAAAACGAACCGCAAAAAACAGAATAGATGAATGATGTATCTTATAAAGAATGGCTGTCTTTTCTCCAATGAGCAGGCAGCCATTTCTCATGTAATTCTTTAATACAAGTCTCCCACATATCCATCTGCTTCCAGATGCATATAGCACTCGTCCACCTTCTCTGATTCCAGAATCCGCAAAACGTGTTCCATACCTGTAGCAAGTTCTTTTGTTTTTAACTCTTCCAGCGGAATCCAATAAACTCTTCCTTCCTCAGAACTCTTTAATTCTCCGGTAAACTTATCCGCTTTATACAAGGTAATAACATAGTGCACTCCGCTCTTATGCCAATGATATAATCCTCCAAGCTTCGGTGCTTCAACCGTAAGTCCTGTTTCTTCCCAGACTTCCCGAATCATAGATTTCTGAAAAATCTCATTTGCTTCTACGTGACCGCCTGGAAAAGTTGTACCGGTATAGCTATCATTTACTTTATCCAGAGCCAGTACATTCCCTTTATGATCCTGAATCATACACATATTCATAAAACAGACCTTCTCAATCTGACTCTCTTCTTTTTCATTCAGAGATTTTCTGACACGTTTGTTGATATCCGATCGTTTGGATTTATAATGCTTGAAGACCTCTCCATACGGAATCCAGATTTCTGCATCTTCAATTTTTTCATAAACAGAATCCACCACTTCTTCCAGATGTTTGTCACTCGGAAAAGTACATTTTTTCATATAATAATCTCTGGTTGCCTGAAACATCCATTCCGCAATCTTTTCTTTCTGCTTCATTTTTAACTGGGAATACTTCTTATTCGTTTGCAGTAATCTCCCATCTATCATCTTATGGTTTTTCCGTGACATCGGTTTGACCTCTTTTCTTCTTTTTCATTCAGATTTTACTATACCACAGAATCATGCTTGCGTCATACTTCTGAGCTTCGATGTCCTCTTTTTCTTCTCTCAGTACCTTATTTATAGAGGGTTCTTTTTTAAGACTCTCTTCCGGAGGCTGTGCCACCGGTAAATAGCAAGGACAGGAAGTGTATATACACTTCCGGAAAACCAGCAATTTAGGGAACCCTGCCCTAAATTAAAAACACAGAAGTCACTACTTCGAAGAACCAAAGAAAGGAGAATCTGCCTATGGCAAAGAGAAAAAGAAATATACAGATTTTGTTTTGTGTTTCCCCAGAAGAAAAAAAGCTTATTCGTAGAAAGATGATTGAATCAAAGACAAAAAATATGGGAGCTTATCTTCGTAAAATGGCAATCGACGGTTACATCGTCAACACCGATACCACTCCACTGAAGAAACAGTATGAGGAAATGCATAAGATCGGTGTGAATATTAATCAGATTGCCAAAAAAGTAAACAGCACCGGTGATCTGTATCCGGAAGAAAAGCAAGAATTAAAAGAGATGGTGAAAGAATTATGGCGTATCTTAAGATCTTCCCAATTAAAGTAACAGACAAGAAAGCTCTGGACTACATCACGAATCCAGATAAAACAGAAGAAAAACTGTTAGTTTCCAGTTTTGGCTGTTCCCCGGAAACTGCAGATCTTGAATTTTCTATGACAAGAGAAATGGCAAAAAAGAATGGAATGGACAAAGGTGATAACCTGGCATTTCATCTGATCCAGTCATTTAAACCTGGAGAAGTTGATGCCGAAACTGCCCATCGCTTAGGGCAACAATTTGCAAACGAAGTACTGAAAGGAAAATATGAATATGTGATAAGCACCCATGTTGATAAAAATCATATCCATAACCACATCATCTTTAATGCAGCAAGTTTTGTTGATCATCACAAGTATGTTTCCAATAAGCGGAGCTACCATAAAATCTGCCGGATCAGTAATCGTATCTGCCATGAAAATGGACTTGCCACCAGTATGCCAACCGGAGAAAAAGGCAAAAGTTATAAGGAGAACATGGAATATCATCGTGGCACCAGCTGGAAAGCCAAGCTACGTGTTGCAGTTGATAAAGCAATCTGGACTTCCATCAACTATGAGGAATTTTTACAAAAAATGCAGTTAGCCGGATATGAAGTCCGACAGGGAAAACACCTGTCCTTCCGTGCACCGGAACAGAAAAACTTCACTTATATGAAATCTCTTGGAAGCTATTATTCAGAAGAAAATGTCCGCATCCGTTTGGCAAAAAACCGTAACAAAATAAAAGCTCCAAGGCATCTGTCCAGAGAAGCTCGCCTGTATATCAATATCTCCACTTATGTTACGACCGGCAATCGAGAAGGATTTGAACGATGGGCAAAACTAAATAACCTGAAAGAAGCGGCACGCACCTTCAACTATCTTTCCGAAAATAACCTGCTGAATTATGAAGATTTCCAACAGCATGTTTCTGATGTTGATGCTTCTGTTAAAGCGGCTGATCAAAGAATAACGCAAATCAACAGTGAGCTGAGCACACAGAAAATCATTCAAAAACACTGTGATTCTTACCGTCTCTGCCGAAAAGTGATTGAAGATTGCAAATCTGCTAAAAATCCAAAAGCATACCGAACCAAACATCAAGCAGAATACCAACTGCACGATTCACTAAAAAAAGAGCTTCAGGATCTCGGTGTTACCAAAATCCCAAGCTCTAATAAAATCCAGAATAGGATAGAAAATCTTGAATCTGAACAAGCTGCTACTGTCCGGGAAAAACAAGAATTGCAGAAAAAGCAGAAGACACTGAATATCATTAGACAGAATTTCACAGCACTACTTAATGCTCCGGAGATGCAAATTCCCATATCAGAAAAAGAGCTAACTCTCTAAAAAGAAGGAGGTACCTACTTTAACGGTGCCTCTTGCTTTTCGTCTAATCTATTTATATCTTCCTCTTTATGCAATTTCCCATATTACAGTTGCCGTATCAGTAACATTAATATCGTCTGCCTCAATATCTATATCATATGCTCCCGGTGCACTCATTTCACATTCCGTACACTCCATTAATCTCATTTCATTCAATGGCTTTGTTACAAAATCTATCTCTCCCCAAGAATAATCAATTGCCTGTATTTCACCCAATTTCACATTTGCTGCTGTTGTAAGCACCTGTGCCTTTTGAATGGAATCCTCGATTGCTTTATGTAACAGCTCATTTTTACATTTTTCTACATCTGCCACTGTATACTCAATAGAAAACTCTGGCCTTAATGAGCTATGAGCCAAAGCGTAAAGGACTTGCCCTAATCTTTTATTATCAGCTGCAAACTCTATTTTCATATGGTGATTATACTTATAACCTTTAAATCTTCGCTTCCAGCTCTTATCTCTGTCCTGATAGCTTTCATATTCTGTATCGACATTAAAATATACTGTTTTAAGGTCTTTTCTCTGAAAACCAAGTTTCTCAAACAAATCCTTGAGAAGCTCTGTATCTTCTGTTGACCTTCGGAGAGTATCTTCATATTCTTTGCAAAGTTCTTCCTTGTTGACATATAACCGGATTTTATCCGGCTTTACTGCTATTTTCCCTTTTCCTGTAACTTTAATTGTTCTCATCATCTTTGCTCTTCCTTTCATTCTCATTATATTCATACCCATTGATTAAAAGCTCTATCATCTTCTTTGTCATCTGAATATACTTACCAAACGGATTAATCACAATTCCATTCACCTGTTCCCAATTAAGTGCCAGACGAAGTATTGATTCAATAGACTGATTCATCTGCACATTTCCAGCAGAACCCTTATGCATCTCTTCAGAAGATGTAAATACTCCAATCCATTCTTTTTCATCAGCATCTTTTACAGTCTCTATTTTAAGTCTTACATCATGGTCAAGCGAAATCGTGTCACCAGCCTTTACTTTACTTATCTGTTCTTCCGACATAAAAGGATTTTCCGTGATATATGGAACAATAACTTCTCCTGCCTGCTGCATTCTTGTTACCATAACTTCCATAAATAACAGCATTCCATTTTTATCCTGCTGAATATAATACTGGTCGATTGCTGCCTCAATCATCTGATTTGCCTGTGTCTCATCCACTTCATCTGAATAAGTATCCACGCTCCTGCCAAGTACATGATCAAATTCATCAAGAACATCCGTCATCAGTCCCTTATCAATCCGGCTTTTACACTCTGCAATCAGCACAGCTGGGATCCCATAAAATGCTTCTGCAATACTTCCTGTAATAGCACCAAGCGTATCCGTATCTCCACCAAGTGATACTGCATTCCGTATGGCATCCTCAAAATCTTTGGATTCCAGAAATGCGATGATTGCCTCTGGTACTGTTTCCTGACAGCTTTCAACATGATGGTAGTAGGTTCGGATATTATCCAATGTTCTACTCAGATCATAATGAAATTCCCTCTCGATATAAGCTTTGATTTCTTCTTTTGAAGATCCATTCCTTGCCATATATATTGCACTTGCAGTTGACTCTGCACCCTTTATACCTTCTGGATGATTATGTGTCACATTCGCTGTAGCTCTAGCTACCTCTCTGGTTCTTTCCATCGAATCATAAAGCCAGCCTACCGCTGACACTCTCATGGCTGAACCATTTCCATAGCTTCCGTATGGCTTCGGATTATTTTCTTTAAGCCAATGTCTGAAGCATCCACCATAGCCTGCATGTGGATATCTTTTTCCCCAATCCTGCATATTGGATGCTACCGCATCTTCAATTTTCTTTACTGCTGCTTCCGGTCCGACTGCCAGGAGAGCTTCTCCAACTGCTATTGTCATAACAGAATCATCTGTAAAGCCACAGCCTTCACTAAACAAATCAAAATTCTTTGTTTTATCACCTCTGTCAAACTCAAACGGACTTCCTATAATATCTCCTAAAATTGCTCCGTACATATATGCCTCCAATTCCCGGATTACTCCGGCACCTCTCTTTCTCTGTTACAATATGAGTATAATTAAAAGGCATCTTCATATGGTCGCTGTTTGGGCGACACTTTCAGAAAATAAAAATGCCGGTACAATATTGCACCGACACTAATTTCTCTAATATTTTTCATTTTGTTCTGACCATACTGGCGTACCATATTTTTTTCTTGCCACATCGCAAATTGCCATTAAAGCATAATAATTAACCCGATTAGGATAATGCACAGCAGGGTGATAATAATCAAGCACCAATGTATCCTTCCAAAGCGCCAACATATTATCCCATGTATCATCATTCTGTAATTCTTCCCCTAATACAAGTTTCAATAGACTGAGATTATTCCCACATACAATGATATCCGGTTGTATAATTTCCAATTCACGCTTTATTTCCAGCCTGTCTTCAAGTGCGTATTTTTTCAAATCTTCATATTCAGATTCGCTTCCGCCATTGCTTTTTTTCACATTGACCACTGCAATACGGTCTATGATTTCTTTTTCCTTAGAACGTAATACTTCATCGTCATACTCACAGATATTATCGTTAAATGCATTATATATTGCCTGTGTCCATATTGCTACCTTTCTCCACATAGTCCATGGACGTTCACAATCATGCAAATCTTCTACCAGATTATAACCATTTTCATTAGAAGTGTATGCTTCCTTTAAGAAATAACATACTCTTGGTGTATGCTGTGCTTCCCATTTTTCTTCACACACTATACCATCTCTGATAAAACGCTTATATCCATTATTTTTATGTTTTTCTTCCCAATTGTCCATTAAAAGTTTTATATCTGTCTCTCTACTCATGAATATTTTCTCCTATACTCCAAGAATTTCATTCGTATACTTAAACAATGTTACATTCAGCTGCATAATATCATACTGCTTATCTATAATAGCCTTCTGCACGATCAGATCCACCTTACTGCTTGGACTAAATGCCCAGTCCGCTCTGGCAAGTAAATCTCTTGACTGTTCCAGATCAAGCTGAAGTGCAATACAGAGTGCCATTACTGTCTTTTTCTTTGGATGATAATTCTGATCACACTGAATCTTTGAAAAATGTTTCCTATCAAGGTTTGCCCGTTTCCACACATCCTTATTATCAAGATGTGCTTCATCAATCAGCTCAAATAATTTATCATGAAAGGAAACTCCTATATTGGCCAGCTGATCTTCCAATGAAATATTTTCTAACGGCATGAGCAATTCTGTCATGCCAGTATCTGTCATTTCCTCAAGTGGATAGTTGTCTTCTTCTCTTTGAAGCATTTCTTCATTGAAATCTTCTTCTGCCAATTCTTTTACATGAGTACTTCTTCTGCTCCTTAACGGATACTCTTTTCTATGGATTTCTCTGACGTAATTAGCATCTATATAAGAATCAATATCCCCAACAATCTGACCGGACAGCTGAAAAGACCTTTTATCAAACACTACCAGTATAATTTCCATTTCATTTTCAGTAAGAAACTGGCTGAATACTGACACAGCAATCTGTAATGCCTTATCCTTCGGAAATCCATATACTCCTGTCGAAATTAATGGAAATGCAATGCTCTCGCACTTAAGTTCCAATGCTTTTTGCAATGATTTACGATAGCAGTGCTCCAGAATTTCAAATTCATGGTGCAATCCATCCGTCCATACCGGTCCTACTGTATGAATAATATATTTTGCATTTAGGCTATATGCACCAGTGACAGCAATATCACCTCTTGCAATTTTGCCGATATTCGCTCTTTCTGCGAGAAGCTTTTCTTTTCCTGCTGCCTCATATATTGCTAAGTCCGTGCCACTTGCACATATCGGATTTGGATTGGCAGTATTCACGATTACATCTGCTTTTACCTTTGTTATATCGTTTCGGACAATCTTAAATGGCATTGTGACTCCTCCTTATTTTCTAATCCTCCTCCAATCTGCAATAACATTATCCTCTCCTCTTGTACTTGTACCCCAATACCCCGGATGTGCTACAGGGTATATATATGTTTCTCCATAAATATAAGGTTCTCCAGTTCCTATAAGTTCAGATACTCTATTGCAGGAAAACTTTTTATCAATCAGAGTTCGTATTACAACCACAGATGTATCAAGACCCAGACAGATTATGTTTTCCGGCTCTATAATGTCAATCAGTGATTTTATTTCGGCTGCATCATTTGCCAATATCTTTCTGGTCATATTTCCAGAATACTTATCTCTGCGATAGCCCAAATTACAATTGCAGAAAAACAAATCTGGATATTTTTTCTTGTCAATTTCATTTTTACCAAGCAGTTCAAAGTATCTGACAATATTTTTATCCGTCTGTGAATCCCTTGCTTCCAAATCTACATTTTCATGGAACATCACATCTATACCATCATTCATCTTACGGACATTTGCAATCGTACCGTTTAGTTCTTCCTTTTCTGGTGGTCCGAAATCCTGACCTATCAGCATATACTTAATATGTGGTGTCTTCTTGGCGTAATCTCTTCCTTGCCAATATGTCCATAGGTTAATTTCCTGACACAAATCTTCTCCCTGACGTAAATCGCACCAGCCAAGTGTCAGGTTCTTTGTGTATATAGGATTTTTAAGATATTTGTTTTTTACATTTTCTATCAGCTTGCAATAAGCTGCGGATTTTTTTGCATTCATTTTATGTATATTCACCTCAAAAATTCACTGTTTTATTTTAACACTTTCCTTATCTGCTTATCCGTTGCATCCGGAAACATCTCATGCATATAGTCTACAAGCTGTTTCCATGAGTCCTGTGGATTATCCTTATAGCAGGAAGTCACATAATCATATCCATAGATATGCTCAATAGATGAATACACTGCAACATCCCATCCATATTCAATGCCTCTCTTATTCACTCTCTTCTTAAAATCGCAGTTGCACAGATATGTCTGCATCATAAGATTCGTTATAGCACCATCAAATCCCTTTTCTCCATCCTTACCAAATCCAGCCTGTTTTTTCAATTCATTTGAATAAATCTCTGAATCAGCATTATCTTCCATAAAATTGACCATTATCTTTTTATGCTTATTAGGTGCTTTCCCATCATCATATAATGCATCAAAATCATATCCATCCCGGCGATAATTAGCAAATACAGGAAGCCACTTTTTTGATATAAATCCTGCCTTCTTATCAAAGAACTTTCCATAGACGATATCATGCCGCCTTGCTATAATAGCCCGCCACATCCATGGATCAATCTCCGGATTATCACTCCACCAGTACTCTGGAACAGTTCTTTCTTCAAGTGAAAACCCATCTATATCATTCTTAAATAATGGTAAAAAGCCAAATTCATTTATATACTTGATTGCTTCATCTACAGAATGGATACATTCCGGGTTGTCCCACTTCATGCCATGCATAATCCATTCACCTGATTCGTTTCCCATAATATATGTACCTCATTACTCAGCGTACTTGTCAATCCAATTTTCGCCATCATATTCATCAATCTGTTTTACTAATCTCGTAAGATAATCTTGTAACCGGCTATCTTCTTCACTTGCATACCACACATTTGCCCGTCCAAATCCATAAGCCCAACCATTTGATTTTCTTGGGACTTCCCATTGTACCTTTCTTGATCTGATCCCTGCAGGAAGTAAGACACAATCAGATGAGTTTGCAATTGCATTGTAATATTGTATATCTTCTGGAGCAAACACTGCCTCTTGATAATGTCTGTAAACTGTAGCATGTTTATACCATCCCACGACCGTCGTAAACTTATGTGCCGGATGCTTTGCACAATAAACAACAAGCACATCATCTACTGATTCTTCTTTTTTTAATAGTTCACAACCTGCAATATTCTCAATCCGCATTTGATTGACATCTTTACCATTATGTGATTTTGTCTCAAAAAATCCCAGACAATATAAGCCTTCCCTTCCCTCCATATTCACCGGTGTAAAATTATATTTTTCATGAGCATCTCCTGTCTCATCAACATAGCTTCCACCATTTAACGGAATATCCTTTCCATCTTCATTTCCTCGATACTCCTTCATCCACGCTATGTTACAAAAAAGTATTCTCATCATATCAACCTTCTTTTCCCTTTGAAAATGGACTCAAGTCGATAAACAATTTCTTCAATCCACTTGTTTCCTTGAACTCTTTGAATAAATACTCCAGAAGTTCTTCCTGCCTTGCCTGCCCTAATGTAAGCCGGTAAAGAGACAGAATCTTTATCAGCCTTTCATAATTAACCTCATCCTTACTCATAGGATACATTGGCACAAGCCTTTCTATTTTTACACTCTGATTTTTTCCGAAACACCAGAATGGTACAAGCTCTGACTGGTCATTCTGCTTTTCCGCTTTAGCAGCTTCAAACATTTCTGTCCATATGTCTCGCTTAAATGTGATACCATCTGCCTTACCATATTTATCAGCAACATTCTGTCTTATTGCCAGACACTTAAATCTATTGATTCTGCCTTCCCTTTGTTCCAAATCAGTCGGTCATTTTTTGCGGACAGTTCATACATGCTATCCTTTTCTGTTCTCTGCTCCTGCGTTTGCTCTCGTTTGATTTCTCCCTCCGTATCTTCTTGGCACAAGCAGGACAATACCTTGATGCACCAGAGCCCGGGAC
>JALFSR010000023.1 GCA_022778745.1 Clostridiales bacterium | reverse complement strand
CGTAGTTGGCATTGTAGGAAAATCCAAAAGTTTAGATTTTCCCACAATGCTTATCTTTTGGTCTTTGGTTCGGAATAGTGTAGTGCTGGCGGTCTATCTCTTGTTTTCGGTTGCTTGCTTCCTTACCGTACATGAGCATTTGGTTCGGGGTTATCGTTGTCGTAGCCTTCCAGAAGATTGATCGCGCCCTAGATACCGAGACCTGCACCGAGTGCTACTACCAGAGTCTGCAGTACACCGACTGCACTGTTAAAAAATGCTATAAGTTTGTCCTCCTTTGCCCGGATCCGAAGTATAGTTGATGGATAACCGGCCCATCTGTAATGAAAATGTAGATATAACAAAACCCTCCTCAAAGCTGAATGTGCACCTGCAGTCGGAGAAGGGCAGAAAAATAGCCAGAACTGATAATCAATCAGTCCTGGCTATGTAAATGTATTCAGTTTGATAAATTGGAATATGACTAACTGTTTTGTAAATTTACATTTTTGTACACTGTAAATAGTCTTTAATCAAATAAATACGGTATCTTAATAGTTCTCTTTTCTTACCTCAAAGTAAGCCTGAGGATGATTACATACAGGGCATATTTCAGGAGCTTCTGCACTAACTACAACATGTCCGCAATTGCGACATTCCCACATTGTAATGCCACTTTTCTTAAACACTTCCATAGTTTCAACATTCTTAAGAAGTGCACGATATCTTTCTTCATGAAGTTTTTCAATCGCAGCAACACCTCTGAACTGAGCGGCTAATTCCGGGAAACCTTCTTCTTCCGCTTCATTAGCCATTCTAGCATACATATCTGTCCATTCTGCATTTTCACCTTCTGCAGCGTGAAGAAGATTTTCTGCGGTATCTCCAAGTTCACCAAGCGCCTTAAACCAGAGTTTTGCATGCTCCTTTTCATTGTCAGCTGTCTGCAGGAATAATGCTGCAATTTGCTCATATCCGGCCTTCTTTGCTACTGAAGCAAAATAAGTGTATTTATTTCTGGCCTGAGATTCCCCTGCGAACGCTTCCCAAAGATTCTTCTCTGTCTTTGTTCCGGCATACTTACTCTTTACAGGCGACTCTTCCACCTTCTTGAAAACAGATGCAGGCTGCTTACATAATGGACACTGCTCCGGTGCTGCCTCTCCTTCATGCACATAACCGCAAATACTACATATCCATTTACTCATTTTTATATTTCTTTTTCGATTTAATATTTCACTCTTATCTTCATAAGAAGTGTGTAACATCTTTTCTGCCAATTCACTTAACGGCTTTCCATAAAACTCCTCATAAAGATGAATAATCTCCGGATTCTCATGACTCCGTCTGAGTGTCATCGCCTCATCCCTTGTATAGAGACTCGCAATTCTCGCTTTACGTACCTCGTCCTTATCCTTCATGATATCCTTTGGTTGGCCGCCTCCACCGATACATCCGCCCGGGCAAGTCATAACTTCCACAAAATGATACTGTTTTTCTCCCTGCTTGATGCTCTCAATTACTTTTCTGGCATTGGCTGTACCATATACTACAGCGATATTCACATCTAAATCGCCAACCTTTAAAGTAGCTTCTTTGACGCCCTCATATCCCCTTACAGGTGTAAGGTTGAATAACTGTTCCGGTGATTTTTCTTTTGTAATAAATTCGTAAGCAGTTCTGAGAGCAGCTTCCATAACACCTCCGGTATTGCCGAAAATAATACCAGCGCCAGATGCATCTCCCATAAAATTGTCATATTCACCATCTTCAAGACTGGCAAAATCAATCCCTTCCTCTTTTGCCCACTTTGCAAGCTCTCTGGTCGTGATCACGTAATCCATGTCACGCATCCCCTCTACACCAAGATAATGAGCAGAAGCGTTCATCTCATCTCTGCGAATTTCAAATTTCTTTGCAGTACATGGAGTAAGTGCCACATTTACAATTGATTTTGGATCTATACCCTTCTTCTCAGCAAAATAGGTCTTAATTGTAGGTCCCTGCATTCCGATAGGGCTTTTCGCTGATGAAAGATTCGGAATCATTTCCGGATAATATGTTTCCACATACTTAACCCATGCAGGACAACAACTGGTAAACTGAGGTAAGGGAGCGCTTTTTTTGGTCAATCTCTCAATAAGCTCACTAGCTTCCTCAACAATAGTAAGGTCAGCTGCAAAACAGGTATCAAGGACATAATTTACGCCTAATTTTCTAAGCAACGAAACCATTTTCCCTTGTACGAAGCTGCCATCAGGCATACCGAATTCTTCCCCCAGCGCAGCTCGTACGGATGGTGACGTACTTACAATAACAATCTTTTCCGAATTCTGAACCTCTCTCTTTACATCCAAATATTCATACTTTTCCATAATACTGTCTACAGGACAGACATTTGCACACTGTCCGCAATTTATACACACAGCCTCTCCACAAGTCTGCTCAAATGTATATGTACCATGCACACCTATGGCATTTGTACATACGTCCTTACACATTCCACATTTAATACATTTTTCTTCCAAACGAGTAATACTCGGATTATTTCCCTCGATTGGAACACGCACATTTAAAGGTAAATGATTCATCGTTTATCCTCCTAAAAATATAGATTTGCAACACTATAAACCCGTTTGTAAGCATACAAATATTGTGTTTCCATTATACTACAACATCTGTATTTAAGTCAAAAGGTTTTGCATTAGCAAAACAAATTCAAATTTGTCTTTTTCTATTATAGACCAAAATTATGAATATTTCTACCCGCCGTCTATTGACATCAAATAATTTGAAATACGGCGGTATAAATACAACTCATATTCCCATATTTCTTTGCATTTGCTAATAACCTGCTAAAAGGAAGGCAAAAAACCACGAAAAATTAGCAGGTTTTGGACGAGAATTTACTAACAACGAAACCCCGTAAACGCCGGTAAAATCAAGGTTTTTCGGCGCTTTTTTATTTTTGCGAAGAAACAGCAAAAACGAAAAATCACAAATTTTCATAATCGGTCAACAAATCCATTTGTAATTATTGACAACAAAAACGAGCGATGTATAATATTATTGTTTAATTTCAACAATTTTGTTGAGGGGGCTGTTCATGGAAACGCACGGAATTAAATTTAAGGATAAGCTTGGTTATGCTTTGGGCGATATGGGCGGAATACTCTCGTTTAGTCTTGTTTCTTCGTATTTAACAATGTTTTATACCGATATTTTGGGCATTTCAGCCGCAAGCATAACAATCTTAATGCTTGTTGCCAGAATTTGGGACGCTGTAAATGACC
>JALFSR010000103.1 GCA_022778745.1 Clostridiales bacterium | reverse complement strand
GTACGCGCATAGGGCTTTTTGCCAAGTGCCGTGTATACATTACGGATCAGAAAGTTGGCAGAGTTGCGCACGGCACGGGAACCGGTCATGTTTTGTTCCAGATAGGACATTGCCGGATGGCTTTGTTTGATTGTCACCGTTATCGTATGCATTCTGTTTCTCCTTTCGTGTGTAATTTATGCTTGCATCTCTATTATATCATATGATACAATAGTTTTCAAGAGAAATGCGCTTTAAAAAGTATTTCGTATAACATTTAAACCAACAGGGAGGATGTTGACTATGGACTATCAAAAATCGGCTCATGCCGTCTATCTATGCACCTATCACGTTGTAATCGTAACAAAATATCGCAAAAAATGTATCAGCAATGAAATGGGGGATTTTATGAAGGAACACTGTGCCTATCTGTTGAATCGACAGGGTGGATCGCTTATCTCAGCCGAGACAGATTCGGATCATATGCATTTGCTGATGGAGCTGCCGCCTTCCGTTGCTCCGGCTGGGATGGTTAAGATTTTAAAAACACAGCTCTCAAAGGAGTGTCATACACGATTTTCAGAGCATCTGTCACAGTATCTCTATGGTGACAAAACCCCACTCTGGTCATCCAGTTATTTTCTTGCAACAACAGGAAGCACGGTAATGGAAAAAGTCAAAGACTACATCAACAGCCAGAGAACAGACGATCACAAAAGGAAATATGAAAAAACAGGAAAATATTCAAAGAAAAAGAGCCGGAGTTAACTCCGGCCGCCGCTTATATCCCCAATCACTCCGTCGAATGGAGTTTTACGCGGCATTTCGATAATAATTTAATATAATATCTATGACAAAATTTCCTGTTTGATAACAAATAAATACATAAGTAAACCCGCTTCAATTGCTTTTATGTCACTCAACAATATAAGTATAGTATATATAGTCAAAGCAAGTATTGGATACCAATTTTTTTAATTTTCGCAGAAAATATCGTACACGATACTGTCCAATATTTTATCAGATCTATAAGAAACAATTCAATATGTATTTCTTTCATATTATTCATCCCTTATTTTCTATATTTTAAATTAAATTCTAAATATTTTTTTCAAATTCTTTTCTTTTTCTCCTTGAAACAGAAATTTGACAAATTCCCATATTAATAATTCCATTTTTATAATCTTGTATCCAATATAAATTAACAATATATTGACGACAGGCTCGGTAAAAACAGTTTTGATCTAATATCTCTTCTAGTTGATTTAGTGAATAAGTCTGCCTAAATTTTTTATTTTCTACAAAATATTCCGTATAGCTGTCATAAGCACAAATATACCAAATATCACTTTGCAAAACTTTATAAAGATTTCTATTACGATATAAATTTATAGTTTTCATCTCCAGTTTTTCATTACTATATGCTTGAATCGTTTCTCGTATTTCCTCTTCATCAAATGGTTTCGTGATAAATCGGAATGCACAGATCTGAAATGCCTCTTTGAAACGTTCTGTCTTACCTGACGCTATTATTATTTTGCATTCTGAATTCCTCCTTCTAATTTGTCTGCCTACTTCTATTCCATCTATATTTGGCATTACAATATCTAAAAAAACTATATCTAAATTTTCTGCTTCCCTTAACAACACCTCACCCGAATAAAAAAAACCTATTTTATATAAAAAATCAAAATCCTCAAGTACTTTTTTTATTAAAGCACTAAGCTGCTTTGTGATTAGCGGTTCATCATCACAAATTCCAATCCTTAGTTCATTCATCGTTAGTTCCAGTGTTTTCCTTTCTGTTTTTTCTACTATTTTAGCATAAATTTCACCATTTTTAAATACTTTTTACATCATAATAACTATTTTTTTATATTAAACAAAGAATCAATAGTCAGTAAGCAATCCATATATTTTATAAAACACTCTATATTTGTCTTAATATGATAAGTCCGCTTGATTTTTAATAACACAAGTCTTTAAACGCCTACTTAACTCCGTAAACAGCTTATTTATTAGATAATAAAACGAGCAATCCCCCTCTTCCTATTCTGTGTACTGGAATTTGGGAGATCGCTCGTTTTGTATTTATATTACACTTGTCTGATTTTTGGCTCAACTGCCTCAGAACGCACATTATGTGTCTGGTTCTGATTTTCTGGCTTTACTTTCTGTGTAATACTATTAAATTTTTCATTGCTCTTTTTTTGATTTTGTTTTTCTTGTTGTTTTTTATTCATCTGATCACCTCAAGCATAATATGCCTCGATTTTCAGACTTTATTCTCGTTCGTATCTTATTTATCTGCTTTTTTTCTTCTTGAAGATATCTTCTTAAATACAATCGCTGTTCTGCTTGGAATATATACTTGGAATCCGTAACGTCCGTCTGGAAGCTCAACAGTCTGATAAACCGTTGTCTGAGATACTCGGTCGCATCCACCGAAGTTTGGATCGTCCGTTGTAAGAATTACTTTATATTCACCTGGCTGAGATACAGGAACAAAATATCCGCTGAAGGAACGATTTGGATGGAAGCTCATAACGAACACTTCTTTTCCTTTTTCGTACATTAAGATCTTATCGCCTTGATGTACCCATAAGTTATGTGCTTCATTCTTTGGTGAAAGAAGATTCTCGGATTTGGACATCTGAAGCATTGCTTTATCAAAATTATTCAGCCATTCATACTTCAAGTCGTGATTATCAACTAAGCTCCACTGTCTTCTGCAATAATGGTAGCTCCATCCATTGCCTTCTCTTGGGAAGTCAATCCATTCTGGATGTCCAAATTCATTACCCATAAAGTTCAAATAACCTTCTCCAGCTAATGAATGTGTAATAAGACGAATCATCTTATGCAGTGCAATACCACGATCAATCACGATATTCTGACAGTCTTTATTCATACACCAGTACATCTCTTTATCGCACAAACGGAACATAATTGTCTTATCCCCAACAAGTGCCTGGTCGTGAGATTCTGCATATCCGATTACTTTTTCCTTTGGTCTGCGACCAGTTAATTCATACCAGATCTTCCATATATCCCAATCCTCATCACGGCATTCCTTTAACAACTTAATCCACATATCTGGTGTTCCCATCGCCAAACGATAATCAAATCCAACACCTCCAGAACGAATTGGAATACACATACCTGGCATACCAGACATATCTTCTGCAATTGTGAGGGCATCTTTATTAATCTGATGAATTAGCTCATTTGCTAATGTCAGATATGTAAGTGCATCAATATCTGTATTCATAGAGAAGTATTTGTCATAGTGATCGAAACTAGAACCAAGACCATGATCCCAATAAATCATAGAAGTAACACCATCAAAACGGAAACCGTCAAAATGATACTCTGTCATCCAGAATTTTAAGTTAGAAAGCAGGAAATGAATAACCTGATTCTTTCCGTAATTAAACAGCTTTGTATCCCATGCACTGTGATTTCCTTTTCCTCCTCCATGGAAGAACTGATAATCGGTTCCATCAAATTCATTAATACCTTCATTTGTATTCTTAACTGCATGAGAATGAACAACATCTAACAATACACGAATTCCCATCTCATGTGCAGTATTCACTAAATCTTTTAATTCGGTTGGTTTTCCATAACGAGAAGAAGCTGCAAAGAAGTTGCTTACCTGATAACCAAATGAGCCATAATATGGATGCTCCATAATTGCCATAATCTGAATTGTGTTATATCCTAAGTCTTTAATTCTAGGAAGAATATTTTCTTTAAATTCAGTGTATGTTCCGATTCCATATTTTTCCTGAGCCATACCAATATGGCATTCGTAAATGAATGGTGTCTTTTCTGCTTTAAAGTCACTGTCCGTCCATTCAAATGGCTTTTCTTCTTCGTAAATCTCCGCACACCAAAGATAAGTCTTTGGATCTTGTGTCACATACTTTGCATATAATGGAATACGTTCCATTATTCTATTTCCATTAATTACAATTGCCTGTACTTTACAGCCATTGTACAATGTGTCTTTACCTTCCAGCTGAATCTCAAATATTCCGTTATCTTTCTTTTTCATTGGATGAGAGGAGTGATTCCAATTATTAAAATCACCAGTTAAATACATCTCATCTGCTGCTGGAGCCCATTCTCTATATACCCAGCCATCAGAAGTACGATGGAATCCAAAATATTCTGCTCCATTTGCAAAGTCACTTAAAGTCTCTCCTTTTTTCAGCAGTTCTTTTTTCTTTTTTTTGTACTCATTCATACGAAGCTCAATATCATCTTCGTAATAATTCTTTAGAAGATTATCGTACTCTAAAATTTTGTATCCCATAATTGCCATTTCCTTTCTTTTTTTTATGACACAGGGTCATTTTGGTTTATATCGTCGGTTTTTACGGCGATTTCTTAATAATATTTTAAACTATTTTTTCTCATCCGTCAATATAAGCTCTTGTAGCTTTTATTACATCTTTTGATAAATATGCAACAGCTGCCAAATTTGGAATCGCCATCATTGCATTCCACAAATCTGAGAGTTCCCATACAATGCGCAGATTCATCTGGCTCCCTGCAAATAATGCAGCTAAAAAAATAAGTTTATAAATATTACTGCTCTTTGCACCAAATAAATAATTTGCTGTCTTTTCTCCATAATAGGACCATGCCAATATCGTCGCAAATGCAAAGCACACAATACAGACTGCAACAAACCATTCACCTTTTATTCCAAATGATGCTGCAAATGCTTTGCCCGTCAGCACAGCTCCATCGGGTAAATGACCAATTTGTCCGCTTATTATCGCCGATTGATATATATTTTTATTATATACCCCCGACGTTAATATTGTCAATGCCGTTAATGTGCACATAACAAGTGTATCAAAGAATACTGCAAAAATCGCCCACATTCCTTGCTGAACTGGCTCTGTTACATCTGCTACTGCATTGACAAGTACACTGCTTCCAAGTCCCGCTTCATTTGTAAATACCCCTCTGGCGATTCCTTTTTTCATTGCCACTCCAATTCCATAGCCAGCCACTCCCGATACACTTGCTTTTACCGTAAATGCTTCTTTGATAATTAAGTGAAATGCTTCTGGAATATCTGTCCGATGGAACCAAAGTGCTAAAAATGTTGCAGTAAAAAATGCAGCCGCCATGATTGGAACAATTCGCTCGGTCACACGAAGAATCTGTTCACTTCCTCCGATAAAAATTATACCAACAATGACTGCCGCTGCCACACCTGTAACAGGCAGCGGAATATGAAAAGCAGATTCTAACACACTTGCTGCAGAATTGATCTGTGTCATATTTCCCATACCAATTGAAACAAAAATGCAAAGGAAGGAAAATATAACTGCCATCCATCGTCTATGACAGCCACGCTCCATATAAATCATCGGACCCCCAATCCATTTTCCTTCCTCATCACGGTAACGATAACAAATTCCCAGCACATTTTCTGCATACGTCAGCATCATTCCAAAAAATGCAGATACCCACATCCAAAAAATCGCCCCTGGTCCGCCTGCAGTAATCGCGGTCGCCACCCCTGCCATATTACCCGTTCCAATTGTCGCTGCAAGTACCGTACAAATCGACTGAAGCTGTGATGCCTCTGCCCCCTCTTCTCGTTTTCGGATATCTTCACAAAAAAGAGAGCCAATCGTCATCTTCATCCAAAGCCTCATTTTTGTAATCGGAAACCAGTTTGTCTTTACTGTAAAATACAATCCCTCTGCCAGAAAAAAAGGAATCAAAATTGTCCACATCACAATCCCTGCCTTATATTATTTTCCATATAATATATGCAGTGAATTGCGTTACTATGGACAATTTCTTTTTTTCTAAGAGTTCTATTTATCTAATAAATCATTATAAATTTTCTTACTTTTCTCATAATTTATGCATTTCTTTGCACTCTCTATTTTTTTCTGGAACGTTCTTTTAATATACCCGTCTGGTATGCATGTTTTAACTCTTTTAAATCTTCAATTTGTTCAAGTAATTCTTTTCCATTATCCGTATCTGCCACTTTTAAACGCTTTTTATATACTTCCGTAATTTGAACTTCTGGAGTATATGCACCCATACTATTTTCAATCTTCATATAATTTCGATGCTGTGCAAGTGCCAAATAATGCGAATTTGAAATCAATGTATAACCTGCAATTCCTGTTTTTGACTGATATGCTTTTGATATACCACCATCAATCACATATAATTTTCCATTTGCCTTAATTGGCTGTTCTCCATCTTTAATCTTAACTGGAACATGTCCATTAATAATATGAGAAAACTTTGGATTCATATCAAATTCTTTAAATATTTTATTACAGACTTCCTCGTTCTCACTTAGCTGATAATATGGATTCATAATTTCCTTTTTTACACTTTTATCCGCGATAAAATACGATTCAAAAGCAGCAAGTTTACTCTTTCCAAACAGAGGTGATTTTGCACCACACCACAAATACCACATAAAGTCTACCGCATCTTGTTTTTCTTTGCTTCCTTCCGGCATAAAATATGCATTGCGAACTATTTGATTAATTTTATCCAATAATGCTTTTCCTTTATACTTAATTTCTCCGATTTCCAACGATTCAAATTCTCCATCTTTTGTCATCGGAATGCATCCATGAAACAGCAGATTAGAATTCACGCGGTGGTACATACTTCCATTGGAATAAAGGAAACGAATATGCCGATGCAGTACTTCACTATGCTTAAATGATGCCGCAATTGTATTCATTAAATCTTTTTCTTCTCGTGTCAGTTTCAATGGATTTTTGGGATCAATGGTAGGAAAATATTTATCAAGCAATTCGTACTCTTTATTACCAAGTTTAATTGTTCCAGCTTCGTAATTAATCATTTTCAATACATTTCGCTCGTCCATTTTATATTCTGGATGACGTTCAAGCAATTGTCCGATTAATTTGAACTGAATCACTGTTATTGCTTTATGCATCTTTGCAGCAAGCACTGCATCAACTAAATCATACTGATTTTCATCCAGCATTTTTGGCATAAATACTTTACATGGATCATCTCGATAAATATTAGATGCAAATGTGGAAAGTGCTCGTAAATTAATTCCATATCCATCTTCTAATGCATCAAAATTATTATAACTGATTCCCATACGAACTACATTTGCAACAAGCTGGAGATTTCCACATGCAGCTCCCATCCATGAAATATCATGGTTCCCCCATTGGATATCAACATCATGAAATGCAATTAATTCATTCATAATGATATCTGGTCTTGGACCTCTATCAAAAATATCTCCAATAATATGTAATTTATCCACACTTAGATTCTGAATTAAATGACAAAGTGTAATAATAAAGTCTTCTTCTGCCCCTACTTCCATAATAGAACGAATAATTGCCTGATAATAAGATTTTTTATTTCCCCTATGACTTACATTCAACAATTCATCCATAATATAGGCATATTCCATCGGCATCTTTTTTCTCACTTTGGAACGCGTATATTTTGAGCCGACTTCCTGACATATCTGTACAAGGCGATATATCGTCAGCCGTTTAAAATCTTGTGCATCTCTCTTAAATTCGTCAATGCACATTAATACTTTTTCTGGCTCATAAATCAAATTTGCGAGCTGATTTTGCTCTTGTTCAGAAAGAGTATCATCAAATAGTTCTCTAATTTTTGTCCGAATCACACCAGACGCGCTGCGAAGCAAATGAACAAATGCCTCATATTCTCCATGCAAATCACTGAAAAAGTATTCCGTTCCTTTCGGAAGCTGACAAATCGCCATTAAATTTACAATTTCGCTGTTTGCATCTTTCTGTGTTGGATATTCTTTCGCCAACAGCTGAAGATATCTCTCATCCCTCATAATACATTACCACCCTTCTCTTTTTTGATAAAATCTACTCCTCCCAATGAATTGGAATTTCATCTCTCCATTTTGGTATTTCCACCATACGAAGATTTGGCATTCGTTCTATTAGGAACGTATCTGGATACTGCAAATCAAGATAAATTTCCATCGGTGTCGTCTGCGCTGGATTAATATGACGCTCCTTCATACGCACCATAGCAGCTCCCGTTGCAAGAAGATTAGCTGCCATCGCCAATACTGCAATAATACTAATAATATTCCCAATGACTGGCGGTATCCGCTCAATCAAATTAGATATGACTGGGTAAATATCTTTTATCCAAAACATGACTAGAATTCCGCCTATAATACAAGAAAGCATATTTACTCTGCCATTAAACACATCAAACTTGCTTGCTGCATCAAACCGCATTCCAAATATATGCTCTTGAATCATATGAAAGAAGTATTGATAAATACCACAGACAATCATCCCTAAAATAATTAAAATAAAATCACGGCTAGTTTTCATTTTATGAAACAATAGCGTTACAAGTACTGCGCAAGATCCCCAAAATACACTGAACCATCCATATACAACGCCGCTTGACACGATAAAATGTCTCTGCATTACACTGTTCAAAATAATTTGTGTTAAGCTTCCTAGAAATGCCGCACAAATAAATATCCAAAATATTTTGAAAAAATGCAAATCTTTGGCGAATTTCTTTTCCATTTAAATCACCTATATTCCTCTCTATTTTCTATCTGATTATACAATCTATTGTCATTTTATCCCATATACTCATGTTTTGCAACCAAACTTTTGGACAAAAAATCAAAATTCATTTTTTTACGCAAAAAAGAGAGACAATACAAAATCCCCCTTAAGTAGATTTTGGTTATTTACCTTGTCTACTTAAGGGGAATCATATCACAATCGTATCATCTCTCTTATTTTGTAAAGCGGACTTTTGTCATTCGCTTTTCTGTATTCAAATTTTATTTTGTCTCTAATAATTTATTAACACTTGCCAGTTTTACACAAACTGCAAATACTTGTGCAGCCACTTCGAGTTCTTCTGCAGATGGGAAGCTTGGTGCAATACGAATATTGCTGTCTTTTGGATCTTTTCCATATGGGAATGTTGCACCTGCATTTGTCATAATAACACCTGCATCTTTCATCATCGCAACAATTGTCTTTGCACATCCTTCCATAGAATCAAAGGAGATAAAATATCCACCCTTTGGCTTTGTCCATTCTCCAATCTCCAGACCGCCTAACTCTGTCTCTAATACATTCAATACTGCCTCAAATTTTGGGCGCATAATTGCTGCATGCTTTTTCATATGTTCTAAAACGCCTGCTTTGTTCTTAAAGAAACGTGCATGACGAAGCTGATTAATCTTATCATAGCCAATTGTCTGAATAGATAATTGCTTTTTAATATCTGCAATAGTTGCTTTTGACGCAACTAAAGCTGCAATACCTGCACCTGAAAAGCTAATCTTCGATGTAGAAGCAAACTTATAAACCATATCTGGGTTTCCAGCTTTTTTACACTCTCTTATGATGTCTAAAATCTCAACTGGATCATCAAAATATAAATGATGTACACAATATGCGTTATCCCAGAAAATACGGAAATCTTTTGCAGCTGGCTTTAAGTTAGCAAAACGAATAATTGTTTCATCGGAATATACATATCCCTGTGGATTGGAGTATTTTGGAACACACCAAATACCTTTAATTGCTTCATCTTCACTTACTAATCTTTCTACCATATCCATATCTGGACCATCCGGTGTCATTGGAACAGTAATCATCTCAATTCCAAAAAATTCACAAATTGCAAAATGTCTGTCGTATCCTGGAGCAGGACATAAAAATTTCACTTTGTCTAATTTGCACCATGGTGTACTTCCCATAACACCATGTGTCATTGAACGTGAAATAGTATCATACATAATATTTAAACTGGCATTTCCATAGATGATAATTTCTTCATCTCCAACTTCCATAATTTCCTGCATCAAACGCTTTGCTTCTGGAATTCCATCTAATCCTCCATAATTTCTGCAGTCCATTCCATTTTCGCTTGTTAAGTCAGAGTTACTGTCCAATACATCCATCATGTCCATTGTCAGATTTAACTGTTCAATTGAAGGCTTTCCTCTTGACATATCTAACTTTAAATTCTTGCCCTGAAATTCTTTGTACTTTGCCTCTAATTCTGCTTTTAATTCTAACAGTGCTTCTTTACTCAGTTCCTTGTATGGTACCATCATAATTCCTCCTCATCCTTTTCATTCATGATCGTCTTTCTGCATATAATGAATTGTATACACGCATTCATGAATTCAGTCTTTGTGACATTGTACCTCATACGCTAACCTTTTGTCAACTAAAAAATCACCAAAAACTTTCCAAAAACGATCTTCTCTATTGATTTTTTTCTTTTTTTCTCGTGAATCTTTACAATAAAACAGATAAATTCAACCTAAACTTCTCTAATTCTCTCACTTCTCAAGAGCTTTCCTTCTTGCTCCCTTTTCCACAATAAAATAGAGGAATGCTGTCACCGCAAACCAAAACCATGTCGTCGGCACACTAAACCATGTTGAAAAAAAGGATAAAAACAAGTACATTGCCATCTGTCCATAAAACAGATATGTAATTGGATTTTTACTCTTTTTTATTGCTTTTGTCATATAAGCACATACAATTCCAAGTATAATCCCAAATAAAAATACTCCAATCACTCCAAAATCATAAAATGCATCGTAAATAATCGTCAGCGTATTTAATTCTGTTTTCGTAATATATACTGGAAATGCAATTAACTCTGGAACAACAAACTTTAACCCTGTCAATGCAAATACAGGAAACAACATCCTTAATCCCCAAGAATGTTCTGTCAACTGTTCTGTCATACAATTGAAATTAGCATAATTATTTGCAATATACATATATGGATATTGAATTGCCATCGGAAGATTTTGATTTTTCATTTCAAAAATATCATTTAAGTAACCTTCTCCATAATTTCTCCGAATAATCATAAATGTAAATAAAAGTGCTACTGCTCCGACACCAATCGCTCCCCACAAAAAGATTTTTCGGTAATTTAAGTTTTTTTTCATTCTTAAATAAATAATTGCTGGCAGCGCAACAGTGAGCAGTAATTGAAACTTTGAGATGCAGGCAACTGCAACGAGTAATGCCATCGCATTGCATAAAATCAATATGACAATATCCACTTTTTCCATTTTTGATTTTCGATTCATAACATAAATTAATGTCAATGCGTGTACCATCATGCAAGTAACCGTAAAATAATGCAGACCCGTTACATGAAAATTACTGTATGCGTGAGTTTCCTCAGATAAAATTGGCACATAGCCAAGACGAATTACTTCTGTAATAAAACTAATCAAAGATCCAACTGCAATTAAAATAATACCAAACATAACGCAGCTTGAAATTTTTGCTCTATTATAGACTTTTTTCTTTTTTGTTTTATGTTTTTTTAAAAATACAACCATCACTTCATAGCCAATTAAAAACATAAGATAAAATCCTGTAAAACAGATCCATGTCGTAGTTGTCCATTCTGTCTGTAATTTACTAAGCTGCAGTGCAGCCACACCTTCCCCGCCAATCCAAAACAAAGATAATAAAGCACGTAAGTCAACCATAGACTTGGAAATCCAAAAATAATAGCAATATAAAGCAATTGCTCCAATGAAAAGCAAAAGACCGGCAGCCATATGCTGTCCGATCCTGCTCACAATCATGGAAACAATGCTTATCAATAAAAATATCGTATACACTATAAAATTTCTTTTTCGCATTGTTCTCTCCTAATCATTCGTTCTTATTATTCTCCCAGACCGTCTTCTACTAACTTAACAATATCTGCCAATGCTTGTTGTTCATCAATTCCTTCACATAAAAATTCAATCTCATCTCCTGTTTTCACACATGCTCCAAGCACACTTAATACGCTCTTTGCATTTGCTGTCGTATTGCGAAAGCGAAAACTAACGGATGATTTATACTGCATTGCCTTCTTGCACAAGATTCCTGCTGGTCTTAGATGGAGTCCTGTTGGATTTTTAATTGTAACTTTTTGACTAACCATATTTTTTCCTCCAATTGTCTGATTCATTTCTTTTTCTCATGTATCAAAAAATATTGATCATCTGCTTGCTTACATTCTTGTCAATTATTTTTTTGAGCTAGGTTTATTTTCTGAGTTTGATTGCTGCGGCAATGATTCACTTGAATTAGTCGAAGTATTTGCAGTGCTTGACTCTTCTATACCTGATGAGCTTACACCACTAGAGCTTAACTCCTCTTTTTCTGATGATGTCGTATTATCCGATGCATTAGAACTGCTTGATTTTTTTGTAATCTGAAGCTGTGCCTTTGGCTGTTCAACTACTTCAAAACCAGTTCCTATCTCCACACTAAATACAGCATCATGTGTACCTACACTTAATCCTGAAACATCGGTATTCAGTCGGATTTGACCAATATCTAAGCCGTCCAAATCTTCCTGAAACGCTCTCAGCTGAACAGACACAACGCCATCGTTGAGTTCATATAAGTACTGATCACTCTTTCCAGTCCAATTAATCTGACTTTCTGGAATATCGTATGTCTTTATCTCAAGCTTTTCAATAATTATCTCCACAGTAATCATATTGTTATTATATACTTCCACACCTTCTGGAAGATATGGAGTAATATCAACCTGTTTTTGCACCGTCTGTGCTACCTGACTAATATCAAGTACAGTTTTCGGTATTGTAATGTTCGTTACATTTGCCAAAGCTGCTTTTAACCCCGACAATGCAACTGTCTTTGTATCACAAGTAATCTCACTGTATTTGTATCCTTCCTTTGGCTCTCCTGTCACTCCCTCAAACAGAATGCCTACTTCCTTTAACTGTGTCACTCCAGCGTTCACAACTACTTCTGTTGGCTCCACAACTAAATTTTGTGAATCAATAACATTATTATTGGCATCATAAAGCTTAATTGGCAGTACAATCTGTCCTTTTTCTGGAGAAAGCTGAGATAAATCTATCTGTGCCTTTACCGCTGTCAAACTGCCAAACTCTGATTTTGGTCCACTGACAATCGCTGTCTGCGGTTCAACTGTTAAACCGTCTTTATTTAGAATATAAGAATTATTGAGTGCACCTGTCTGTACAAGATCAATATTCATTTCTTTTGATTGAAGTTCATCCATCCTTACATTAATCCATGGTCCATCTTTTGGATAATCCCAATTTTTTATTACATTTTCTGCTTCTCCCCTCGGCTCTACCTGCACTTTGACAAGCTGAGATGACAAGTCTTCTCCCATATGCTTACTTAAATCGGCTGTTGCAATAAAATTATCTGCAGTTACTTTATAATAATCATTTTTTCTGACTTCTACGGTAATTACAATTGAGCTTTGCCTTGAAATTACAACATAGCCAGCATTGCGTAACGCCTCTTCATTTATATATTGAATATCTACCTTTACTGACTTTGTCTGTACTGCATTTTGTGTATTACTTACTACAAGCCATAAAAGAAAAGCCAGAAATAACGAAATTATCTTTAATGCCATATTCGTTGTCAGCATTTTTTTCAGTTTATCTTTCATCTTTTTGCTTTCCTTTCCATAATCGAAACCGTTTGATATCATATGTGTTTTTCTGCATAAACAGAAGCTTTGCTCTTAATTTATCGCTGTCAATATTACGGAATAATTCGCCTCCAACAGCAAGTGATACGTCTCCTGTCTCTTCGGAAGCAATAATCGTAACAGAGTCCGTTACTTCACTAATACCAAGACCTGCACGATGTCTCGTTCCAAGCTCTTTGCTGATATTCATATTATTAGAAAGAGGCAAATAACACGTAGCTGCTATAATTTTATTTCCTCTCACAACAACAGCACCATCATGAAGTGGTGTATTATGTTCAAAAATCTGTACAAGCAGCGGTGCAGTCACTTCTGCATTTAATATAATACCTGTATTAATATATTCTTCTAATAACACTTCTTGTTCAATTACAATTAATGCTCCCGTCTTTGCCCTGCCAAGTTCAAACGTCGCACGAATGATCGCATCTACTGTGTCATCTGAAAAACGCTCTCCCCTATCTTTGCTGTCATCAAACGAAATTAACCCAGAAAAAATATTTCGTTTTCCAAGCTGTTCCAAAGCTCTTCTTAATTCTGGCTGAAATACAACAATAACTGCCATAAGAAATGCATCCATTGAACGCTCAAACAAAAATGTAATGCTATGCAGCTGGAATAGACTTGCTAATGCATATATTCCTATTAAAACAATAATTCCTTTTAAAAGAGTCCATGCTTGTGTACGCTTAAACCATAAAATAATATTATACACAACACATGCCAATATTAATATTTCCACAATATCTGGTACCGTTATATTCAATGGCGACCATATAAAATATTTTTCCATCCATATTTTGATCGATTGCATGGAACTCCTCCCATCTATACTTATGGTTTTCAACCATTCTCTTCAAAATTTTCTTTTTCCTCTTCCGTCTTTGCTGTAATATTCGTCACTTTTACTTCTGTATCAGCAACTTTGATCTTTGGTATCGCTTTTACATAATAATAGTAGTCGTCATCCTCAAACTGTATATATTCTGTTCTCGAATAATCAACTTCAAATACAAAAAATCGATATAACACTGCAATCGCACTGCCGATCAATGTACTGATAAACAATCCTACTAAATTTATTGCAATATTTCCAACAAAAATAAAGAGTAATACAATTACTGTATAAACAATTGCCCCTGTTGCGATTGCAATATTCCAGGAATATGGGATTGTTGTCTGACGAATCCAATACACAACACAAATTGTTAATGTAATCGCCAATATCATCCCCCACACTTTTTCTTCTTTTAACAATATATCAAGCGGATAGATTAATTTTTGCAAAATTCCCATCGTCCCCATCTGACTTGACAAAATACTAAAATTTACGCTCACTCCATTGATCAACGTATACGTAATCAATGCAAACACAATCGGAATCACCGCCACTGGTCCTGTAATCAAACCCGCCGTAATTGCAAGGCATCCTGGCATCTGCATAAAACAAAAAATAATACTGATCGCTGCCAAATACATTTTGCCTGGTTTAAAAATAAAATAGCACAAAAACATAACAAGAAACAGGATAACTGTCATCACTGTGATTTCAGGTGAAACCGCTGCAAAATTAACGAATATGAGCAAGTAAGAAGCAATCGCTATCGCTGTTGTCGATAAAAATGCACAAATAAGCGATAATCCAATGACTAGAAATGGATTATTAACTGCTTGAGAATATCCAATTCTATTATTAATCAATATAAGTACAGTAAATGACAGCAAAAATTTTCCAATTGCAATCAAATAAAAGTCATATTTAGAAAATAAATTCAGTGCTTTTTCTCGGAAAAGTAGCAGTCCTATCATTCGGAATCCTCCGCCTTTTTGTTATTTCTATAATGTTGGGGTTAAAAGCTATTTTCTCCCCATGATACCTACGTACTTCATATTCTTTGACTCTGGTATCATTTCTATTATTCTTCGTAAAATTCATTCAGTTGCTTTAATATTTGTTCGTATCTGTCTATCTTTTTCTTTGCCTCTTCATAAAGTTCTACATAATGCCAATACACAATGCAGCAATAAATCAGGCTAAACATCACAAACAATACAGTTCCTATGATAATTATCATTCTTAAATAGGATAGATCAGATATAATCTGCGATTCCCTTCCTATCATATAAATTACTGCAATTCCTGCAATCAGTCCGAGCATAGCAACGGCACAGATCCATGATAAAATAACATGCAGTACAACATAATCTCGACGACGGTAGCGTATCATTTCCATTGCTTTTTTATGTTCATTTTTTTCAAAAATTGCGGCTTTTATCATCAATTTTACTTTATTTTCATGAATCATACGTAAATCCTCCAGACAATTTATACATTCCGTCTTATCCCTGTTTTTATTATAACATAATTCATCCATATTTTGTAGGAATTTTTGAAAAAATTTCTGCCTTTTCTCATTTTTTCTTTCCTCTCGTCAGTGATAATTTCACAGAATGTCTCTGGATTCTTTCCTAATTTTATGTTAATATTAGTTTGTATTTTATTTTTTATATTTTTAATTGAAAGAGGGGATTTTCTTGCAAAAGACAATATCACAAGATGAAAAATACGATATGATGACAGAACAGCCGATCCCGCTGCTTATTAGGAAGCTTTCGATTCCTACTATTATTAGTATGCTGATTACTTCCGTACAGAGCTGCTATTATATAAAATGCTGTCTGCTCTCAACAAAAAGTTTTTAAAATATCTAGTATTTTTATCCAAACTTTGGTATTATAGAGAAAATAACATTAGGAGGATAATTATCTATGTTGGACAAAAAAGTAGTTGACTTATTAAACCAGCAAGTAAACAAGGAATTTTATTCTGCCTACTTATATCTTGATTTTTCCAATTATTATTACGACCATGGCTTAGATGGATTTGGAAATTGGTATAAGATTCAGGCACAAGAAGAACGTGACCATGCGCTGCTTTTCATTCAGTATTTACAAAACAATGGAGAAACAGTTATTCTTGAAGCAATTGACAGGCCAAGCGTAGAGCTCGTAAGTGCAAAAGCTATTCTTTGCGAAGGCTTAAAGCATGAGCAATACGTAACAAGTTTGATCCATAACATTTATGATGCAGCGTACTGTGTAAAAGATTTCCGTACTATGCAGTTCCTAGATTGGTTTGTAAAAGAACAAGGAGAAGAAGAAACCAATGCCGATAATTTAGTAAAGAAATTTAAATTGTTTGGGGATGATCCAAAGAGTCTTTATATGTTGGACAATGAACTTGGCTCTCGCGTTTATACTGCTCCTTCTCTCGTGCTTTAATTTATGAATTTAGATAAAATAATTTGTTCCTGCTATAAAGTAACCAAAGGTGATATTGTCCACGCCGTTGAAGAAGGAGCAACTTCATTCAAAGAAGTAAAAAAAGCTACTAAAGCAGGAAAAGCATGCGGAAAGTGCAAGAAAAAAGTAAAAAAATTAACAAAAAAACTATTAGACAAGTAAAAAATGGAGCTGTCACATCTGTGAACCTCTCCCCGTCAAGTAGACAATTGAAAAAATATAAAATTTTTCCTGCCAGTAGATTAGCTGCTGGCAGTTTTTTATGCGGCTTGCAAGTAGATTTCATGTTTTTCCATAGGAGTTAAAACTCCAAGATTTCTTTGCAAGCGCTTATTATTATAATAATCTATATAATCCACGATCATTTTTACGAGTGCTTCCTTATCAGTGAATTGTTTTCCGTAGTAA
>JALFSR010000097.1 GCA_022778745.1 Clostridiales bacterium | reverse complement strand
AATATCGATATGGTAGGGATGGAATTAGCCCGAACCTAACGCTTGTGGACACTGTGTAAGACGTATGGTTGCCGTATATGGCAGCCTACGCAGTAGTGGTTGAAGCAAGAAGCTCGGTAACTTGTTGCCGAGTAGTTCACTGCTGGTTCTCGTTTCTATTTTGCAATTGATGGAAGTCGTACAGGTGGTGAAGTGTCCATAGCAGGGCAGATGAACACCTATTAAAAATATAAATAATTGCAGTTGAAAAGGTGGAAGTGGTATTCCACCTTTTCTTATATAACAGTATTAAGTTAATATCCCATTTATACATGGATAACTGTTTATTTCAGTACTCATAGGTCAAGTATTAGTATTGGTAAAACAAATGTCAGATTGAATGACATAAATACAGATTGATGGTTTATAATTTTGGGATAATGGAGGAATGGTATGATACGACGATGGTATAAATTAGTATTAGTTTGTATTATTATATTTACTTTTACAAGCTGTTTATTTAATTATGATAATGATATATCTGACATACAAAAAACATCAGATTATATGACAAATAGAGAAAACGGTTCTGATGATGTTAATAGTATAGCGACTGAGTTTTATGAGGCAGAGAAAAGTGCGTTGGATTTCAATGGGTATAACTTTTCCGCACATACAAAACAAAATGCAAAGCTATATGTTTGTGGATATATTGGTGATGAAAAAACAAAAACGTTTGATCATTTATTGATGATATTTAATGATCAGGGAACAATAGAACAATCTATCCCTATTTCAGGTATTCCAAATTATATGATAAAAGAACTTGCAATAGATTCCAAACAGAATATATGGGCATTAGTAGATGATGTATCAAATATACAAAATACGCAGGAAATGCCTCAAAGCTCTCATCTAATTAAGTTTGATCAGAATGGAACAATATTAAGTGACCAGTCCTTAAAAGATTTAGTGAATCCAATCCAAGCAGTTACATATGAAAATTTAGTTTCTAATCATCAAGATTCCATTTTTTTAATCGAAAAAAATCAGCAAGGAGAGAAAAATGTTTTAATTTTTAATGAAGATGGAACGATACAGCAAACGATTACTGCTTTAGAGCAAATAGTGGGATTGCTTGAAGTGGATGAGAAAATGGTCTATGCATATACAGTGGATGATAAGGGAACCATTCGATTATCTGAGATTCAAAATGATGCTAAAGTGACAGAACAAATGCAAGTTCCTATAACAGTCACTGGAGTAAGAAAGCTTTTGGGAGGCATGGATGGATCTGTTTTAGCAGTCACAAATACAGCATTATGGCGTTGTACAGTGAACGGCAGCGAGCAAATAAAATTATTTGAGTGGTTAGATAAAGGCATTGAACTTTCCAAATGGATGATTTTTGAAGCATTATCAGAGGAAAAGATAATTGGAATCAGTGCTGGATTCACAGATTTAGAGTTATTGCAAATAACAAAAAAGCAAAATGAATTAGAAGAGGAATTTACAATTTTAACGTTAGCATCGCTGAAAGCAGATGATCAATTAAAAAAGGAAATTGCAGTATTTAATCAAAATCACGAACGGTGTGTTATAAAATTAAAGCAGTATTATGATCCATATGCGACAGGCAGCACAATAGAGGATGCTTTGGAACGTTTAAATGCAGATTTATTAGCTAACAGTGCCGGTGATTTATTGGATGTTAAGAGTTTAAATGAAGTGACACTTTCTCGATTTTATGTAAAACGTGGATTATTAGAGAATTTATATAATTGGATGGAGCAGGATGACACGATTAAACGAGATTGTTATACAGAGGCAGTCTGGAAAGCAAATGAGGTGGAGGGAGGACTTTATAGTTTAATCCCAACTTTTTCTTTAAAAACGATGATGGGGAAAAAATCACAAGTTGGAGAAGGATTTTCATGGACTCCAGAGCAAATGAAAGAGACGATGGAAAAATATCCAGAAATGGCGTTATATAGCTTAGAAACAAGAGAGTCATTTCTTCAATATATGTGCCAATATGATATGGATGAATTTGTGAATTGGGAAACAGGAGAATGTGATTTCTCGAAGCAATCATTTGCAATCTTTTTAGTATATGCGAAGTCACTTCCAGAACATGCAGATGAGAGCATTGTTGAATTTAATGAATTATATGATGATAGAGCGGTTCTTTATGATAAATTGAATATTGATGGTACATTAACTGATTTTTTGGGAGCAAAACGGATATTGAAAGAGGATGTTTCTTTGATTGGATTTCCAGTAGGAGAGGGAATAGGAGCATTATTTGATCCGGGAGTTTCTATCGGACTTTGTTCTCAGTCTGCACAAAAGGAGACTGCATGGAAAGCATTATCCTATTTTCTTACAGAAGAATATCAGCAGGATCTTTTAAATCGAGATTATCGCAGTGTCCTTCCTGTTATGGAAACAGTACGGCAATCTGTGTATGAAATGATTATGCAAGATGAAACGCAGGCGATGAGTGGCATTGGAAGTGCCTACGGCGGATGGGAAATTAAATTTGGGTATCCAACCGAACAGGAAATTAATGAAATTGAACAGTTAATTCATTCTACAACAAAAGTAAAGGAGATGGATCAGACAATCAGCAGGATTATTATGGAAGAAGCAGCAGCTTATTTTTCAGATCAAAAAGACTTGGAAGAGACAGTTGCGCTCATTCAAAACCGAGTATCCATTTATGTGAAAGAGAGTAAGTAATGAACAGAAAGGTGAGAGTGGATGAGGCAACGTAAAAAAAACAAATATAAGTATATAAAAAAATATGAAATTTTTTTATTGCCAAGTTTAATTGGAATTTTAATATTTTTTGTTATTCCATTTAGCGTAGTAATCTGGTATTCGATGTTGAATAATCCAGTAGATCAACAGTTTTCTGGATTAAAAAACTTTGTGATGATAGTGAATAATCAAGCCTTTCAATTAGCCGTGAAAAATACAGTTTTATTTTCCATTCAGGCAGTTCCGCTTGCTGTTGTGATTTCGCTTGGACTCGCCATTTTGTTGGATAGTAAGATTGCGTTTCGGAGTCAGTTAAGAACGTGTCTGTTAAGTCCGATGATGGTGCCAGTCGCATCGGTGATGCTTGTGTGGAGAGTATTGTTTGACAAGCATGGTGTCTGCAACGAGTGGTTTGGAATGTCGATTGACTGGTTAAAATCCAATTATGGTCAGATGGTAATTTTACTGCTATTTCTTTGGAAAAATCTTGGATACAATATGATTTTGTTTTTGGCTGCATTGAGTTCTGCACCGAAGGATGGGATTGAAGTGGCAGTGTTAGAAGGAGCCTCTCCACTGCAATTATTTTTTTTAATTAAGCTGCGGTATATTTCGCCATCTCTCTTTTTTGTGACATTAATGACACTTGTGAATTCGTTTAAAGTATTTCGAGAAGTATATATTATGACGGGAGACTATCCGTATGAGTCATTGTATTTGCTGCAGCATTTTATTAACAATACGTTTCGCACACTGGACTATCAGAAAATGTCCGCTGCCGCCGTTTTAATCTCAATTGTCATGATGACGATTATTGGTATTTTATTTCTTATTGAAGGTTGGTTTGGAAAGGACGTGGAAGGGTGAAAAAATATGGAAAAACAAGAAATGTCCGTAGATATAAAAGTTATGGCATGAAGATTGTTCTTACGATCATGGCAGGGAGTATTGCTTGTTTGTTTTTAATGCCGATGGTAATTACAGTGGTGAATTCCTTTATGACAGAGCAGGAAATTCAAACGAATTATGGTATGATTTTTTCTGAAAAAAATGGCAGATTCATTTCGGAAACGGTAAATTTAAAGTTAATACCAGATTGGGTATCATTGGAACAGTATTTTACTGTGCTTATGAAAAGTCCAGACTATTTAATGAAACTTTGGAATTCTTTATTTCTTGTTGTACCAATTGTTATCTTTCAGCTCATTGTTGGATGCTTGGCTGCCTATGGGTTTGCAAATATGAGAGGAAAAGGAATAGCAATGATTTTTTTCGGATATATTGTGCTAATGCTCATGCCGTATCAAGTAACATTGGTTCCAAACTATCTTGTTGCTAAATGGATGAATCTGATTGATACAAACTGGGCAATCTGGTTTCCAGGTATTTTTGCACCATTCAGTGTGTATTTGTTGACAAAATATATGAAGCGAATTCCATGGGAAATTGTAGAAGCAGCAGAAATGGATGGGGCAGGACAATGGCAAATTTTCTATCATATTGTCGTACCAGTATGTAAGGGAGCAATTGCATCGTGTGCAATTTTAATTTTTATTGATTATTGGAATATGGTGGAACAACCGGTTGTTATGTTTTCTAATGCTAATTTTCATCCGCTGTCCGTATTTCTTTCAAAAATACAGACGGAAGATATTGGAATTGCATTTGCAGCAGCCGTTGTTTATATGCTTCCAGTTACGTTGATTTTCTTATATGGCGAAGATTATTTAATTGATGGAATTGCATCACAAGGTTCCATAAAATAGCATTCGTCAATTGCCTGCGACCAAAGGGGCATAGGTTTGTAACGGTATCACGCAGCGGTTTTCCCTATAGTAGATACTGTAACTTGATTTTATCACAAAACAACAGTAAGGTCTGTTAGAAAGGAAAAGGTTGTACATCTCACCGCCGAAAGGCAGTGGGAAGCACAGCTAAAAGAAGTTTATGAATAGTGAAAAAAGTGGAAGAAAAACATGGGTGAAACGTGCTATAGAGATATTTTTAGTTGTTTTGATCTTACTCACTTTTTTTTCTAATACAATTATGAATGCTTCTCTTGCGCAGGTGACAGTGCAAAAAATACAATCTGGAACAATTCAGGAAGCGGTAAGAGGAAGTGGAATTGTAAAGGCAGAAGAAGCGCATGAGATGAAAGCAGAAAAACAATGGGACGTTAAGGAGGTTAGAAAAAAGTCAGGAGACAGTGTGGAGCAAGGAGAAGTTCTGTTTGTAGTGAAGTCAGAAACGGAAATGGATGTGGATGAAGCTAGAGAACAACTGGAGCAATTGGAATATGACTACACAAAGCTTGTAGTGGAGAGTGGAATTTCAAGTGCAGAGAAAAAAAACCTAGAGGAACATGGTCTTACTGAAGAGGAATGCATGGCACAATTGGAAGCTGCAGAGGAGGATAAGCGTGAGGAACTTCGTACAAAGATTTTAAAGCAGTTAGATATTGTAAGACAATGGAGAGCAATTGGAAAAATCAAAGAACAGTTGGCAAGGGAAGAAAGCGGAGCAGGACAAATCGAAATCTCTTCACCAGTATCTGGAATTTTGCAGCAGATTAATGTAATAGCGAATCAAATAGTGGAACCCGATTATGTGATGGCAGTAATCTGGCAAAAGACGGAACAGAAAACGGTGAGTTTTCTCGTGTCAGCGGAGGATGCAGCGAAAGTTAAAAAAGGAGATAGGGCTAAGATTGTGAGTCCACGGAATTTAAAAAATACTACAGTTGTATTAAAAAAGCATTGCAGAAGAGCAATTACAGCATCAATGGGCAGGATTGAACGAACAAACGGAAAATATGAATGAACAAAAAGAAGGGATGCATCGTTTGACGTTTGAGATTACTGGAGAACTAGGGAGTGGACAGAGTGTAACACTTTTAGTGGAGCAAAGTAAAGATCAATATGATTTTGTTGTACCAAACAGTGCAGTACAAAGTGACAAAGATGGCAAATTTTTGCTTGTTATAAGAACGAGAAATAGTCCACTTGGAAGTCGGTATTATACAGAACGTGTTCCGATTGAAGTACAGGCTTCGGATGAGACATCTGTTGCTGTATCTGGAGCATTATATGGGAATGAATATGTTGTTATTACGTCTAATTTTCCTTTAGAAGGTGGTGGACAAGTACGATTGATGGATTCTGTTATAGATTAGAAATATGTATTATGTCAGAAGAGTTGACGTGTTCCTCCTTTTAAGAATGAACGTATGGAGAGTAAAAGAAAATTATGCAGAAGAACAAGAAAAAGAGAATTTGTGTTGTGTTTTTTTGGATAGGATTTGGCATGATTTTATGGATATGTTCAAGATGGATTGTAATGCAGTGTCCGTATGAGCAATTGAATAAATTTTGGTCAAATGATCAGAAGTCGGCGGAGATTCGTGTATTTTTTCCGGAAAATCAGAAAGTATCCAAACAGATGCTAATGACGGCAGAAGAAGATATGGAGACTGTATTGGAACAAAATGGAATATCGAATCCGTCTGAGAGAAAAAAGATTTGGACTTCTGCTTATAGTGCAGAAGGCAGATTAGTGGCAGAAGGAGAAAAAGCAGAAAAAATGGTGCAGGTAATTGGAGTGGGAGGAGATTTCTTTTTCTTCCATCCATTTGTACTAAAAAGTGGTACATGGTTCGATACAAGAAAATCAACACAGAGCGTAATATTAAATGAGGAAGCAGCATGGCAATTATTTGGATCGTCTGATATTGCAGGAATGGAATTAAAGATTGGGGCAAAATCATACTTAATCAGTGGTGTGATTAAGATGGAAAAACGCCTGTTTCAAGAAGCAGCAGGTGCAGATAATTATCAGATTTATTTGTCTTATGAAGAGTTTCAATCATTTGTGGAGAAAGGCGTTACTTGCTATGAAGTGATATTCCCAAATCCAATTCAAGATTTTGCTGTTACTACGATGAAAAAACAAGAAATTTTTTCAAAAGCTGAACTAATGGAAACAACAAATCGTTTTTTCTTTGCAAAGAGGTTAAGTGAACTACCATTTTTCTTTGAGAAGTTTATGCATACAAACAATATTCAATATCCATTTTGGGAAAATACAGCGCGAGCCTGGGAAGGCGTGAGGGATATTATTTTGATTTTTCAAATAATTTGGATTGTATTAGGAGTGAAAATTATAGGGGAACTAGGAGTAATGGTATTAAAAAGCGTTAAGCTTATAAAATTTCGTAATCATATAGTACAGCACAGAATGCAGGAATAAAAGATTTCACACTCTCATAGATTGACTATGGGGGTGATGTTATGTCCGCATATCAGCGGTTTATTTCTTATATTTATGCGTATTCTTCCGAAGGAAAAGGAAGAAATGTTGGATTTGCAAAGGTGGAAATACGAGGAGAGCAAAAGAGAATTGGAATCAGCTTGAAAGGTATTTATGGAATCGAACAGATGCAGACGGCAATATTTTGGCGAAGCGGCAGGAGAGTAGAATTACTTACATTTGGTAACATTTCCATTTATGCCGGAAATGCACAGACACAGTATATTTTAAACAATGAGCTGTTTCGAGAGTATGGACGTGGACTGGAAGATGCGTCAGGAATTATAATTTGCCCCGATAAAGAAGAGACGCGCGCTTATGTAACTGTATGGGATGAGGAAGAATTTGATTTGTCAATGATGGAAGCAGCTGTACAAGATGAGTATATAGAAACGTATTATAATACAAGAGAAAAAGAAATCCACTGCGAATATGTTCATTCATCTGAAGAGGAAATCATAGAAAATAATAGTGAAAGTGAGTTAGAATCAGAAGATAAGACATTAAAAAATGATGATAGCATGAATAAGTCGGAACAAGAAGATAAGATATTAAAAAATGATGATAGTACAGAGCAGGATAAACAACAAAATGAACAACGGATACAAGAGCAGTTGCTGCATGCACTTTTAAAACAGTTAAAAGGAGAATCACAGAATGAGGAAACAGGAAATGAAATAAAACAAGAGCAAGTACCGCAAGGGGAAGAATTATTTACTGCTGCTGAGGTAAAGAGTATACAGGAAGAAAAAAGAGAAGAGAATGAGGTTTTATGGAACTCTATGTATAAGATTTATCCAGAGGCGGAACCATTTCAGGCGGAGGATACTGTAAAATGCCTTAAAATAAAGCCTGGATCTATCGGTCGGCTTCCCAGGCAAAACTGGATTTTTGCTAATAATAATTTTGTATTATATGGATATATGAAATATCATTATCTGATTTTGGCAAAAGTTGGAGATCAATATATGCTTGGTGTGCCAGGTAAACTAAGTGAGAGCCAAAAAGTACTTGCAAACCAATTTGGGTTTGATCAATACTATCCCGTTAATGAAAAACAAGGGTATTGGTGTGTGCCGATTGCGTAAGGAAAAGGAGCCGTTGCATCAGTGAACCTCTCCCCGTCAAGTAGACAATTGAAAAAATATAAAATTTTTCCTGCCAGTAGATTAGCTGCTGGCAGTTTTTTATGCAGCTTGCAAGTAGATTTCATGTTTTTCCATAGGAGTTAAAACTCCAAGATTTCTTTGCAAGCGCTTATTATTATAATAATCTATATAATCCACGATCATTTTTACGAGTGCTTCCTTATCAGTGAATTGTTTTCCGTAGTAA
>JALFSR010000090.1 GCA_022778745.1 Clostridiales bacterium | reverse complement strand
AGGGTGAATTTCGAATGTTTCTAGGATTGCGAGAACACATAGTGCGGAGCAATCCGTAGGTATCATGGGGTCAAACTATCTTTTGACCCCAACATCATATATATATATTTATTGTCTTACTTGTTCCCTTTCTGTTAAATCTAACATCACCCTTGTACCTTTATTTACTGCTGACTCAATCCAAATGCGATGTCCTATTTTTGTCATAACCATCTTACATAAATAAAGTCCAATTCCTGTAGAACGTTTATCCATATGACCGTTATATCCTGTATACCCTTCTTCAAATACTCTCGGAAGATCTTCTTCTCTAATACCAATTCCTGAATCTTCAATTACTAAAATCTTTTTTTCTCCTGCTTCCATAAAAATATGGACACTTCCACCTGAATTTGTGTACTTTAATGCATTGGATAAAATCTGTTCTATGACAAATACAAGCCATTTTTCATCTGTTAATACTGTTTCATGAATTTCTTCCATACAAAGACGAATATTGGAATAAATAAAAACAGATGCATATTTTTTTACCGCCTGTTTAATTAAACTTCCAAGATCATATCTTTGAAATAAAAAATCAGAACTGGATGCGGATGCCCTTAAATATCCAAGTACCATCTCAACATAACATTCAATTTTAAATAATTCTTGTTCCATCTCTGACTTTCTAAAATCTTTACTTATTTGCAGCAACAAATACATCGCCGCAATCGGTGTTTTGATCTGATGTGCCCATAATGTATAATAGCTTATAAGACTGCTATATTTATTATCCATATTGGACACTATTTCTTTTTTCTCTTCTAATAACAATTCAAGCAGCTCCTGATATTGCTCTTCTATTGCTTCTTTTGGCTGCGGAAGTCCCATTGATTCATGTTTCACTCGCTCCCGCATTCGTAGTAATTGCTGATATCGTTTCCGATAATTAAAAAAATCTATAATTGCTATACAGATACATACAATACTGCAAATTATAATTCCATATAAGATTGGTTCTAACGTAACATTATACAAAAAGCATAAAAGCCCAAAGATACCCATCAAAAAACAAATAAACAAACAAATCTTCCAGCGTGCTCTGCCATATTCTTTTATTAGCTTCCATGTAGAATATTCTTTTTTCACTCCACTCCTCCGCATGACTCATCCATTTTAACTAATTACCAATAGAATATCCAATTCCTTTTTTTGTCGTAATAAAATCTGTAATTCCAATCTCCTGCAGCTTCTTTCTCAGCCTTGTTATATTTACCGTAAGCGTATTGTCATCAATAAATTCTTCACTTTCCCACAACCGCTTCATAATCTCTTCTCTTGATACAATTTCGCCTGCATGTTCCATTAGTACCTGCATAATTTTAAAATCATTTTTTGTAAGTTCCATCTGCTTTTCTTTATAAGAAATTTTCGCACTGCCAATATTTAATATTACACCACTATATTCGAGCGTATGAATCTGATTTTGAAATGTATACGTCCGCCTCATCCATGCCTGAATTTTTGCAGTAACAACATTTAAATCAAATGGTTTTGCAATAAAGTCATCGCCGCCCATTGAAATCGCCATTACAATATTCATATTATCAGAAGCCGCTGAAAGAAAAAGAATCGGCACTTGAGAACGCTTTCGTATTTCTGTACACCAATGGTACCCATTAAAAAATGGAAGTGAAATATCCATCAATACCATCTGCGGATCAAATATTAAAAATTGTTCAATGACATTACGAAAATCTGATACGGTCTCCACTTCATAATTCCATGACTGCAAATGTTGTTTTAAAACACTTGCAATGACCGCATCATCTTCTACAATTAAAATTTTCTGCATATTATCAATTCCTTTACTCTATCTGTCCAGCAACTGTCGGGACCTCTCCGTTTGCAAAATTAACAATTACTTGTACAACTTCTGCGTCTGTACCAACTCTCATATTTGGTCCCCAAAGTCCAACTCCTGATGTAACAATCGAATGCATTGCATCTTTCTTTATATAACCACATGCATTTTCCCAGAAAAATTTAATTGTCAAATTGCCAGGAAACATCTGTCCATCATGGGTATGTCCAGAGAGATCAATATCTACACCTGCATTTGCCATCTCGTGTAATTCTCTTGGCTGATGATCTATTGCTAAAATTGGTTTTGTTTTATCTAGGAATTGTGTCATCTCCGCTGGTGTTTTTCTGACATCGGCTGTTTTTCCTGGGTTACTGTAATCCAAACGTCCCATTAAATAAAATGAATCATTGATTAATACCGTTTGATCATTCAGAAGCTGAATATTTGCATCAGCAAGGAACTGATCCATCCGATCATCACTCACCTTTTTATCCGAATGCGTTACTTGAAATCCCCCTAACAATGCTTCTTTTATATCATGATTACCATAACAGGCATATACTCCATACGTCGTCTGAATCGAACGCAGCAGCTCTTTTAACTTTTCTGGCTGATCTAGTGCATCATAATCATTATCAAAAATATCTCCCGCAATACACACGATATCTGGATGCATTTCATTAATCATATTAACCATACGTGTTACTTGCTTTACGCCAACATTATAACCAAGATGTAGATCCGCAATCAATACTGCATTTAATTGCCGCATTGTTCCTGTACTTTTCTCAATACTTACTTCATACGTTGTCTTTTTCAATTTTTGTGCATGAAATACACCATATGTACTTAGTCCAATAACACAAATCATTACAATGCTTCCAACAACTGCAAATACTTTTCTTGAATTTACTGTTTCTTTTGAAAGGAAACCTGTCCATTTTCCAATTAATTTTCCAAGATCTGCAATTCCCATGAAAATCAATGCATACATCATTGTACCGATCCAATTGTTGCTTAATACTTTCATAAAACGCTGAAATGACGAGGATGGAAGCCAAAACGCAATCAACATCGATGTAGAAACAAAAATATAAATCAAAATATACGGAATAACAAACCATTTTCGTGTCAGCAGCTTTGTGAAATTCCCCATCCATTTTAAGCTTCTTCTTAAAATATAATAATTTACCAGCAGATATAGTGGTACTAAAATTAAAAATATCATCTTAGCCTCCATCGTGTTATATCAATTATCAAATCTTACAATTATATAAAATTGTCGTTCTCTATTACAACAATTGATAAACTTTCCTTTTTCACTCGTTATTATACTAAATTTTGTACCAAAAAGTCATTAACTTTTTCTTACAAATCATTATATTTTTCTTGACAAATAGTTATCAAAGCGAATATTAATAAGAAAGGTTACTGCAGTTTTTATAGTTTTATCTACCTTGCAGTAACCTTCCTTTTTCTTTTAGTAATACCTATTTTGTTCTTAGCCCATTATTATTTTAATACAACTTTGCAGAAATTTTTCTTTCCTTTTTTCACAACCATACCATCTTTTAATTCATCTGCAGTATAACTTGCAGCGATATCTGTTACTTTTTCTCCTTCTACGCTGACACCGCCTTGCTCTACTGCACGACGTCCTTCTGAACGAGATTTTACAAGACCTGATTTCTGTAAAATTGTTAAAATATCAATAGCTCCATCTCTGAAATCATCTTCTGCTATTTCTGCAGTTGGCATGTTTGCTGCATTTCCTTTGCTGAATAATGCTCTTGCACTTTCTTGTGCCTTCTTTGCTTCTTCTTCTCCATGCACTAATTTTGTCAATTCAAATGCTAAGATTTCTTTTGCCTCATTTAACTGACTTCCTTCCCAGCTTTCCATCTTATTAATTTCTTCCAAAGATAAAAATGTAAGCATACGGATACATTTTAATACATCTGCATCTGCAACATTTCTCCAGTACTGGTAAAATTCAAATGGAGATGTCTTATTTGGATCTAACCATACTGCTCCAGACTGTGTCTTTCCCATTTTATTTCCTTCGGAATTTAAGAGCAATGTAATTGTCATCGCACATGCATTTTTTCCAAGTTTACGACGGATTAATTCTGTACCGCCGAGCATATTGCTCCACTGATCATCGCCGCCAAACTGTAAATTACAGCCATAGCGATTGTATAACTGCAAAAAGTCGTAACTCTGCATAATCATGTAGTTAAATTCCAAAAAGCTTAAACCTTTTTCCATACGCTTCTTGTAACATTCAGCAGTAAGCATACGATTTACACTAAAATGTGCTCCAACATCACGAAGCATTTCAATATAATTCAATCCCATCAGCCAATCTGCGTTATTTACCATAATTGCTTTTCCATCAGAAAAATCAATAAACTTACTCATCTGCTTTTTAAAACATTCACAATTATGCTGAATTGTCTCCACTGTCATCATCTGACGCATATCGGTTCTTCCAGATGGATCACCGATCATTGCTGTACCGCCTCCAATTAAGGCAATTGGCTTATTACCTGCCATCTGCAGACGCTTCATCAGACACAGAGCCATAAAATGTCCAACATGCAGGCTGTCCGCTGTTGGATCAAATCCAATATAAAATACAGCCTTTCCATTGTTTACTAACTCACGGATTTCTTCTTCATCCGTCACTTGCGCAATCAGTCCTCTTGCTTTTAGTTCTTCATAAATCTGCATTTTTCTTTCTCCTTTTTTATTATAACCCAGACAAAACTCAATACATGTTTCGCCAATTCACATGCGGCGGCAAATGGAAATGCAGACATTTCTGCTTCGCTTATGCCTTCGCAAAAAAAATCCCCCGTCCTAAAAAGGACGAGGGTCATTCTCGTGGTACCACCTTTATTCACAGACAACTCTCATTGTCTGCCTTATTAAGTACATTCTATAAAAAATAACTGCTCTCGCTTTCCTTTATGAATATACCCTTGCAATATAACGGTCGCATCCGTCACATCCTACTAATTTCTGTTCGGTGTGCAGCTCAAAGATGTATTCACAGTCCGCTTCTCATGCGCCTCTCACCATCCGGCAACTCTCTGTCTGTTCCCTGAACTACTACTTGTTCTTATCAAAGCCTTTTCAATTTATAGCTAGTTGAAACTCAATACATGTTCCATCTGCTTTTCTATATATGACTCATTTTAACAGAATGGTTTTTTTATGTCAAGCCAATTTTTATGATTCTTTCTCGTAAACTACCAATCACCTAAAGGCAATGAGCTTTCCGCGAAGTAAATTTAAAAATTTACAAATTAGTATCCGAAATTATATGATTTTGATTGTATTTTTATATATTTTTTGCTATAATTTTAGTAGAAACATCGTGACATATTCACTAAAACTGAGAAAGGAGAAAAGAAATGGGAAAATGCATTATTACAATTAGTCGTAATTACGGAGCTGGTGCTGGAGAAATTGGTCGTCAGTTAGCTGCTGACTTAGGTATTCCATTTTATGATAAAGAAATTATACATCTTGCCTCCAAGTCAAGTGGAATTGATCCATCTATTTTAGAGAAAAATGATGAACATCCTGGCGGTAAAATGCTTTACCGCATCATTAAGACATTAAAACCGCCAGCCAATGACACAGAAAGTGATGATCCTTTCATTCGTGATGAAAAAACATTCCGCTACGAATCAGAGATCATTCGTCAGCTTGCTGAACAAGAGTCCTGCATCATTGTTGGACGCTGTGCTGACTATTTATTAAAAGATCATCCTGATGCCGCACATGTTTTTATTCACGCAAGTGAAGAATTTCGTCTTCGCCGTATGAGCCGTATGCTTCAGCTTCCAGACAGTGAGGTATTAAAGATTTTAAGGAAAACCGACCGTGTACGCCAGACCTATTATAATTATTTTACTGGAAATGAATGGCATAACGCATTGAACTACGATCTGACATTAGATACTGGAGTTCTTGGCATTCCAAATTCTATCCAACTAATTAAAGATTATTTGAATTTACGCGGCCTATTGAACTAAATTTTGTATCAAATTATTTTTTACTTATCTTTTCAAACATAAACATTTTAACTTACCTTATAATTTTGCGAAAAAAGAGGCTGTCGTGATATGCCCCCTGTCAAGTAGACAGGTTAAATATCTAAAACGAAGTGCTGATGAACGACCGTACGAAATGTGCGGTCGTTTTTCTATGCACACCATTTTTCTTTGTACTTTTGAATTCGTTTGTTTATAGGAATTGGATACTCTGTCGGTGAGTCAGTAGAAAAGGCTTCCCTTCGAACTTCCACCGGTGTTTTACAGTGGTATCTGTCTTGTGGTCTTTCTTCGCTGTAAAACCGAATATAATCGCTTATTGCAAATCTTAATGAAGCTTCATCTGTTATATTGTACATTTGATACATTTCCGCTTTTATGATTCCCCAAAAACCTTCTGTCGGACCATTATCTATGCAATGACCAACCCGTGACATA
>JALFSR010000067.1 GCA_022778745.1 Clostridiales bacterium | reverse complement strand
TCCGCAATGAAAAGTTTACTTAGTGTTTCTGTCATCCGATACCGAGATCTGTACAGAAAACGCATCCGTGCATAACGGTCAAACAAAATACATACAAAGAAAAGTAAGCCCGTAACAGGGTGTAGAGGGTGTGTGTCCACCCTGTGCGGGGGATTTCCCCGCACGAAGCTCCATTCGACGAATTTAGCGAAGTCAATTGGAGTAGTTCACAATCCTCTTTCCCGCGTTTGTTGGAGCGTTTAACGGAAGCTTTTCCATCGTATTTCTTTTTCCAAACTTTGTTGTCTCTTGGTGGTATGTTGAACAATCGTGGATTGTCATCGGTGAAAATATGTACTGTCCTGTGGTGTTAGAATATAAATCGTACAAAATAAACATGACCATTTTCAATAAATAGTATATGATAATCATAGATCAAGGAGGAGAATGGGTATGGCAAAAGGTACAAAATATTCCCAACAGTTTAAAGAGGATGCGGTACAATATCGATTGGATCATCCGGAATTGCCACTTCGTAAGACTGCTGAGAATCTGAGAGTCAGTGAATCCACACTCAAAGACTGGATGAAAGTGGCAAAGGAGAAGGAAGGCGTGGTTTCTACCTGTGGTTCTGGAAATTACGCAAGTGATGAGGCAAAAGAGATTGCTAGGTTGCAGCGTGAATTACGAGATACAAAGGATGCTCTTAAAGTATTAAAAAAAGCAATTGGTATTCTAGGAAACTGACAAAAGCTCTTTACACGGCTACTTCAGAGTACGTGTAAGAAATCAAATCTCTGCCTGTGAAACGTCAAGTTTCTGTCATTAGGCGTTTCACGTTCGGGTTACAATGCATGGAAGAAACGGATTCCTTCGGACACGTCTGTTCACCGTGCAGTTTTAAAAGAAAGGATCCAAAAGATCTACTAAGACTCTCATCAAAACTACGGCGCCCCTAAAATTACTGCAGAACTGCGAAAATCTGGGGAGTGTATTTCCAAAAAAACAGTTGGAAATTATATGCGTCAAATGGGAATCAAAGCCCGATGGGTGAAGCCGTATATCCAGACAACCATAGATTCTGATTTTAGCCAGGATCGAAAAAATATCCTCAACGAGGAATTCAATCCTGCACATCCGGATGCCGTCTGGTGCTCTGATATCACCTATATTTGGACATTTGAAGGATTTGTGTATCTTATACCAGTGTTATGGATTTATATTCGAGGAAAATCATTTCTTGGGTGTTGAGTGAAACACTGGAGGCATCCCATGTGGTAGAATGCATTGAAAAAGCAAAACGTGTCAGAAATGTTGACAAACTATTGATTTTCCACTGTGACAGGGGCTGTCAGTATGTATCAGGAGCATTTCAAAAAGCGACGAAGGGCATGATTCACAGTGATTCAAAGAAAGCGTATCCATGGGATAATGCTTGTATAGAATCCTTCCATGTGCTCTTGAAAAGAGAGTGGATCAATCGTTTTAAAATCTTCAATTATACACATGCATATAAATTGATTTTTGAATACATCGAAACTTTTTACAATACCGTGTGCATTTACAGCCACTGCGGATATCTATCTCCAAATGAATATGAGGAGCAGTATCTCAAAACTATGGAAAAAAATGCAGTAAAAATAGCAAGTTAAACTTTGCTAAGAATAGAGAAAATTGGTTACATTTAATTTGTACTTTTTCTTGACATAGGACCAATAGAAACTTATTAACCAAATAGCCTCATTGGCTATACCAATATAATACTAGGAGGAATTTAATGGGTAAAAAAATATGTAAAACTGTATTATTATGTTGTCTTATATGGGAAATCTTATTCATGTATAGTAATGCTGAAGGGATTAGTTCCAACAAGAACGAAGATGAGACAACGATAGCTGAATTACAAATAGAAAAAGTGGTTCCCCCAGAAGAAGCTATAGAATGCTTGAATAATGAAGGAGCCATGACGATTGCACATAACTTACGAGATCCAGAATTTTTTCATATTTCTGATTTTTCATTTGATGATATTCAAATAATGGAACCATTTGTAGTATATATGTTACAACAGGATGGAATGTTTAATCATAACGATATTTATTATTTTCCGGTGGTGTCAAATCAAAAGGTATTATTTACATTGGATATATTCTTGAATGATGTTGGTGAGTATCAATGCGGATCTACTGTAAATGGAGAAAGATTGACAGAGTTAATGGGAAATGGAGGGTGCAATCGAATTTACGTTGATTATGGAGCTAATTTTAAATCAGCAGAATATAAGGTTATTCAAGTAGATTCTGATACAAGAATAAATGCAGAAACAAGTACATATCAAACTTTTAACGATATAAAAAAACAAAATATACAAGTATTAAAAGACATTTCTAGTGATGTATTATTAGAATACAATCAACTTATGAATCAGTCAAAAGAAACAGAAGTCAATAGTCGAAGTACACAGTATTTATATGAACGTCTGGATATGTCATATTGTTTGGTTTCACAAGCTGATTATGATTGTGGAATTCCATGCATTGCGACAATATATAGATATAGAACAGGAGATCGTTCTATGACATCAGCAAGTCTTGATGTGCTAAATAAAAATGTATATAAATGCAATATACGAACTACAGCTGGACAAGTTAAATTGTTAAATTCCCTTATGCCAGTAGCTATTCAAAATCAGTATAAAGAGGCTTGGATAAATTTGAGTCATTTTGTGGTTCAACATAATATAAACAATAAGTTCCCAATTTTATTTGGAGGAACTAATTTGAGGACGGGTGGAGTTCATTGTTTTGTGTTACATGGATATGAAACAAATAGTCAAGGAATGCGATGGTATTTTTTTAATCCATGGGGAGAAGACACAGTAACGCCATTTAATCCAGATGGAACTACTTATATAGTTACAAGTATGGGAAATTCGTGGAGACAAAGTGGGGGATCGTGTTTATTATTGCCATGATCTACTTACTATATCATTCTAAAGGCCGGAAGGAGATGGTGAATTGAAACTATTAAAAGGTAGAATTATTCCTTTAGGAATTATGGTATTAGCTTGTTTGACTCTTGCTATTCTGATTATGATGAACTCTAAAAAATCTTTTAATGATGAAAGCATGAATCAAAGAGTAATACCACAATTACAAATAGAAAAAGTGGTTGCCCCAGAAGAAGCTATAGAATGCTTGAATAATGATGGAGCCATGACGCTTGCACATAACTTACGAGATCCAGAATTTTTTCACATTTCTGATTTTTCATTTGATGATATTCAAATAATGGAACCATTTGTAGTATATACGTTACAACAGGATGGAATGTTTAATCATAACGATATTTATTATTTTCCGGTGGTGTCAAAGCAAAAGGTATTATTTACATTGGATGTATTCTTAAATGATGTTGGTGAGTATCAATGCGGATCTACTGTGAATGGAGAAAGATTGACAGAGTTAATGGGAAATGGAGGGTGCAATCGAATTTACGTTGATTACGGAGTTGATTTAAAATCAGCACAATATAAAGTTATTCCAGTAGATTCTGATACAAGAATGATGCAGGTTGGTGTTAACCCAACAAAAGAAAATATAACAGTACTGAGGGATATATCAAATGCCGTTTCACTGGAATATAATAAAATTCCGCAAAATTAATTTGAAACAAAAAAATTGTTGACAAGAAAAAAGTGCTATGGTATTCTGATAAAAACTCTATGAGGGAGTAGTTTGCAGAATGATTCTGTGGTAATATCAACATAATGATGCAAATCTGGTGTTACCTAGGCGAAGACTTTTCGTACAAAACGAGACTCATGGACAGTCGTATGCTGTCCATGGGTCTTTTTATATGTCATAGCAAACCAGAACGTGTTGGAAAATTAAGGATAACATAACGGAGAATCATTTTGTATGGATTATTCAAAGAAAAAAGAAAAGGAGCATGAAAAAATGAGATTATGGGAATTGTTTGTAATTGCAGTAGGTTTATCAATGGATGCGTTTGCTGTATCGGTCTGTAAAGGTCTTTGTGTCAAAAAAGTAGAGGTAAAGCATATGGCAATCGTAGGAGGGTACTTTGGAGGATTTCAGGCATTAATGCCGTTGATCGGATATTTGCTTGGTGTTCAGTTTCAAGGTCTGATAGAGCAGGTTGATCACTGGATTGCGTTTCTACTGCTTGGAATTATTGGAATTAATATGATCAAAGAGTCAAGAGAACAAGAGGAAGAAAATGTCTGTTCTACGAATCCATTTGCATGGAAGTCAATGTTTCCGCTTGCCATCGCAACAAGTATTGATGCCCTTGCTGTTGGAGTTACTTTTGCATTTCTGAAAGTTTCAATTATTCCTGCAATTTGTTTTATTGGTGTTATTACATTTTTATTATCCGCAGTAGGAATCCGCGTTGGAAATGTATTTGGAATTAAATATAAATCCAGAGCAGAGCTGGCAGGAGGAATTATTCTTGTTTTAATGGGAATGAAAATCTTACTGGAGCATCTTGGAATTTTAATATAATGATAGGAAAAGGAGGAAAACAGTGGGAAGTTTAACAACATTATGTTATATTGAAAATGAAAATAGTTATTTGATGATGCATCGGACGAAAAAGAAGAAGGATGTTAATAAGGACAAGTGGATTGGTGTAGGAGGACATTTCCTTGAGAATGAAACACCAGAAGAATGTTTGCTTCGAGAAGTGAAGGAAGAGACGGGACTGACACTGACTGCATGGAGATTTCGTGGACTTGTAACATTTATTTCTGATACGGGTGTGACAGAATATATGTGTCTTTATACAGCAAACCAGTTTGAAGGAGAGATTGGACAGTGTGTGGAAGGTGACTTAGAATGGATTAAAAAAGAAGATGTTCTTCAGTTAAATATATGGGAAGGGGATAAGATTTTTTTCCGTCTGATGAATGAAGAACATCCATTCTTCTCTTTGAAGCTTTGCTATGAGGGGGATCAACTTGTCGAAGCTGTGTTAGATGGAAAAAGACTCAACATGTAATAAAAAATAGGAGGCAATTATGAAGACAACGGTATTATTATTTCATATTCAAGATCGGACACGTCTGCACGCATTAAAAAAGATAGCAATGCTTATGAAAATTCGAGTAAAAGTAGTAGATAAGAAAGATTATTTACAGCCAGTTGGATACTTAGCTGGGATAAAGGAATTGGAAGCGCAGTATATGGTATATGAAGGAGAAGAACTGGAGGAAGAAATGATGGTTATGGCTGGATTTACGAATAACCAGATTGATGAATGGATTAGCAGCATGAGAAAAGCAAAGCTTGCGAAAATTAATTATAAAGCGATTTTGACTCCAATGAATATTACTTGGACAAGTTTACAGTTATATAAAGAATTAAAACAGGAACATGAGCAGATGATGCAGATGCACTTACAACAAACGCAATAAAATAATCATTTCCACTAGGAAAAATAGAGAAAATGAAAAAAATTGTCAAAAATACTTGAATTTTTCTCCAAATAGTGTATTTTTATAAAGTGAATAATATTCGCACCAGAGTACCAAATGGGTGATATACTAATACAAAGTGCAGTAATAGCATAGATAATACGGAGGCCATAATTATGAAAAAAGTTGTAAAATTTGGAGGCAGTTCTTTAGCAAGTGCGGAACAGTTTGAAAAAGTAGGTAATATTATCCGTGCAGATGAAACAAGAAGATATGTAGTTCCTTCTGCGCCAGGAAAGAGACATTCATTAGATACAAAAGTAACAGATATGCTTTATAATTGTTATGCGGTGGCAGAAAAAGAAGAAGATTTTTCAGGACAATTAAGAGCAATTCACAGTCGTTATCAAGAGATTATTGATGGACTGCATCTTGATTTAGATCTCACACCAGAGTTTCAGATTATTGAGGAACAGTTCCGTAATCACGCAGGAAAAGATTATGCCGCTTCCAGAGGAGAGTATCTGAATGGTATTATTATGGCAAATTATTTAGGGTTTGAGTTTATAGATTCAGCAGAAGTAATCTTCTTTAAAAAAACAGGAGAATTTGATGCCGAAAAGACACATCAGGTATTAGGAAAGAGATTGGAGTCTATTGAGTATGCAGTAATTCCTGGATTTTATGGAGCATTGCCAGATGGAAGAGTAAAGACATTTTCCAGAGGCGGTTCTGATATTACAGGTTCTATCGTTGCAAAGGCGGTAGATGCAAACTTATATGAAAACTGGACAGACGTATCTGGATTCCTTGTAGCAGATCCAAGAATTGTAAGACATCCTCGTGTTATTTCCACAATTACTTATCGTGAATTAAGAGAATTATCTTATATGGGTGCAACTGTTCTTCACGAAGATGCTATTTTCCCAGTAAGAGAAGCTGGTATTCCGATTAATATTCGTAATACAAACGCACCTTCTGACAGAGGAACAATGATCGTAGAGCATACATGCAGTAAGCCAAAATATACAATCACAGGTATTGCAGGAAAGAAAGGATTTGTTGCAGTTAATATCGAAAAAGATATGATGAATACTGAGATTGGTTTTGGGAGAAAAGTGCTTCAAGTATTTGAAGATAAGGGAATTTCCTTTGAGCATATGCCATCTGGTATTGACACAATGACAATATTTGTACATCAGGACGAGTTTGAAGAAAAGGAACAAGAAGTATTATCTGGCATTCATCGTCTTGCAAAGCCAGATCATATTGAATTAGAATCTGACTTGGCATTGATTGCAGTTGTTGGTCGCGGTATGCGTTCAACAAGAGGAACTGCTGGAAGAATCTTTGCAGCATTGGCACATGCACATATCAATGTAAAAATGATTGATCAAGGTTCCAGTGAGTTAAATATTATTATTGGTGTTAGAAATGCAGATTTTGAACCTGCAATTAATGCAATTTATGATATTTTCGTGTTGTCACAGTTATAATTAATGACGAAAACGTTATAAATTTGCGTGTGAGAAGAATAAGAGAAATAAAGTGAAATTTCACTGATCTGCGTAAATCAAGCTGTTGTATAGGGCGATCCTTATACAGCAGCTTGATCTGTTAATTATGCTTTTCCAGAATAAAAATTGTTTTTCAGGTGACGAACGGCAAAAAATAAAAATAGTACACTGACAGTAAATTGAACGAGTATGCTCATTAAAATCCAATGGTTTGTGACAAACTCAGTCATATAAAGATGAGGAAAATGCAGCAGCTTCATGAAAGCAGTAGAGCTTCCAGCTTGAATATTCATAATATAATAAAATGTAATTCCTGGATTAAAAAGCAAAAAGTATAGCAGCAAGGTCTTAATTGTCGGAGATACTGCATTAGTGTTTGAAAACAAGGCAGGCAATTCGGTTAGGCATAATGTTCCAATAAATAAAAAGAAAGTAAATCCGTAGCTTGTAATAATTGAAGTAGCTGTGCGGCGAAAAAGTGAAGAAAAACAAATGCTGGCACTTCCAATACAGGCAGCAGTAAACAGCATATAGCCAAGCAGTAAAATTAAGTCAGAAAGCTGAATTCCTCCATAAATAAACACAAGGGAAAGAACAGGAAGGCTGGACAGAATAAATAAAGCAATTGTATTTAAGCTGGCAGCTAACTTTCCAATTATCAATGTAAATGGTGTGATCGTCGTGCTGAGAATTGTGTCCAATGTACGGCGTTCTCGTTCACCAGAAATAGCAGTCGATGTCTGTCCTGGGATAATGAGAATTAACAGTAAAAATTCAATGGTAGCAATTAAGATATAAAGCTGGAGCATGGCAGAATACTCTGCCGATCCATTGAAATGCATATCATTGATTATATAAGACAAACGGCTGATACCGACAAGTGCGAGAATAATATTAAATATCATAATAATTGCAATAATACGAATAGAACGATACGTCATGCGTAATTCTTTTTCATAAACTGGATTTCGAATCATGTTATTTCCTCCTCTGTATTTGTTATTCGTAAAAATAATCGGTCAAGACCTCCCTGTTCTCGGTGGAATGACTGAATAAGAACGCCCTGCTCAATTAGATTCTTTAAAAGATATGCCTCTTCTTGCTGATCTCCTGTAAATGTAACTTGAATATGAGGAAGATCAATCGAGATTGTCTTCACAAGGGGATGTAATTTTAAAATTTGTATTGCAGTCTGAGCTCCCTCGTATACAAAAATGGAGAGTGGATTGGATGTATTGACATCATGGAGGACGTCGCTGAGTGAGCCTTGCAATACAATCTTACCAGACTGCATAATTCCGATATGCGTACAAATATACGACAAATTATTCAAGTCATGTGAAGTTAGTAAAACTGCAACTCCGTCTTCACAAAACTGCCGAATAATGGAACGGAACAGATTGCGATTATGCGGATCAAGTCCAGATAATGGTTCATCAAGCAAAAGAAAATGTGGAGAATGAATCATAACACGGGCAAGGCAGAGACGCTGCTGCATACCACGCGACAGATTTTCGATAAATGAGTCAGAATAATCGATCATATCTACCATATCTAATAATTCCATCCATCGGTTTCGCGCTTTTAATCCATATAATCCTTGTGCAGCTGCAAAAAATTCCATATATTCATATACTTTTAAATTATGATATATTCCAAAAAAATCGGGCATAAATCCTACTTGCTGTTTTAAAAGCTTATGATTATGCAGCAGATCGATATTATTATAGATGGCACTGCCAGCGTTAGCAGGAATAAGTCCAGATAAAATACGCATTGTTGTAGTTTTTCCAGCACCATTTCTTCCAATGAGACCAAAAATCTGTCCAGGAACAAGCTGAAAACTAACGCCGTTTAAAGCAGAAACAGTACCGTATGATTTAAATAGCTGATTAATGGTTAACATTAGATTTACCTCCTGTTGCAGTAATTCTTGGAAGGCGGGCATAGGTATCTTCTGTATAATATTGAACGAGTAAACTATTTTCAGAAGTAATATAAGTTTTCAAGTCTTCAGAAGTAAAATGAGTCTTTCCTGGGTAAACTTGTTCGTATTTACATTCATCATTTCTCCAAAAATAAATTTTGGAAGTATACGAAGAAGAGTCAAATGATTCCTGAAGAAACAGATCAAGTTCATTAATAGAGAAATCTTGAAAAATATCGTAGCGGACAGTTGCGAAATGGCTGTAGATTTCCTCACCATTTTCCGAAAAGTCGCCAGATATTTGATGAACTTGGGCAGGAAGCGACGGATAGTATGTTTGCTTTAATTTGCTCATTGTAATCGTGACTGGACAAGATACAAGCGTCAAACCATTGGCACGATAATCGGTAGCAATTTGAAAGTTAGAATCTGTATCGGTAAATCCAATTAAATATCCAACGTCCTTATTTGCAAGATCACATTGCTTTAAATAATAATAAAGTAAGTATTCCTTTGTATCATTGGAGGAGACAGGAGGATGATTGGGTGTCTGAATAATTTCCGAGAGAATCGCTGGGTCAGACGGCTGATATTTTGCCGAATTATTCATTTGCATATTACAGTTTTCTAATATGGCAGATGTGTTTTTTGGAAAGTCTCCAATGCGGACGAAATATCCTGGCAGTACAAGCATTGCATTTGTTAAATCAACGCCGAGCTGATTGGATAATACACCTGACACTGAATTATTGTAATAGAGCACATTGCCTGGCACAAAGCGATGATCGGTTAATTCAGATGTTTTTTGCAGCTGAAAATTACGCATATGAAATGCAACAAAATTTTCAAAAGTAAGTAAATAGTCATTCGCACGGTAATCAATTTGCACTTGATGTTTAGCGGAGGAAAGAACTCCATCTGAGGAAGATGATAACGACGTTGTCTGTAATGGGATCAGCTCATAGGAATTATCCAAAGAGACGGAATATGCGCGATTATAAGGCGCCTGAATTCCAGTAAATACAGATTCTGTTAAAGTAGTATCTTCATATTCCTGAATGCGGACATACGTTAAAAAAGGATGAGAGAAACGTGTTTTGCTGCCAAGTGCGAAAATAATTCCTGCAACAGCAATGGAAACGGCAGGCAGTATAAGGCAAAAATGTTGCATAAAATCATGATTTTTTAAAATATAGTAAATCAGTGGAATAAACAAAAAAAGATAGCATAATAGTATCAGTCCATACAGTAAAAGATTTACATCAGTGGCAGCCTGTACTTGGGAAGTCAGCGCAGACACTTCATTATGCATAGATGTTGATGAACTGAAAAATGGCTGTTCTAATGAATGCAGCTGTTTGGAAGTAAAGATGATGTTCATTAAGTCATCTTGCAGTATTTGATTATTAATAAACGTTGTGGCAATGGAGGCAAAGGAAAAAGAAGCAGTAAAGAAGCATCCATTTCCATAGGAGTATTTTGTAAGAATGGCATGTTCTGATTCAGAATCTAGTTCTGAAACAGTATGGTAGCTAATATCCGAATGGGAGGATGGCAAAATCTTATCCGAATGATCCGTATTGTTACCAACCAAAATAATTCCTCCAGAATAAACCCATTGTTTTAATGTCTCTATTTGAGATTCATGTAGAGAAGAGAGTGAATATTCGTCGATGATAATACAGTCAAAACTATCCATACAGCGAAAATCGGATAAAATTTCTGATCTTGACAGTGCGTAACAATAGCCAGTCAAAGAATATTCCGTCAAATTGAGCTGATTAAAATAGTTAAGATTTGCATCGGAATTTGACAGGAGACCAAAAAAGATCGGAGAGGCTTCGTTTGCTTTTGGAAATGAATAGTTCAGTTTCAGTTGCTGTGATGCTCCCAGCTGATTGTCAATGGTAACAGAAATTGGGTCATAAGAATTAGAAAGAGGCACAGAAAATGTGACGTATACCGTTCCAGAAGAGCTTGGATAAGGCTTTTGGTATAAATAGCGATCATTTTCGTTTGTAGGAACATTTAACGTAACGGTTCCGCCAGAAAGTGCATGCCCTTCCTTTATTGTGATTGTAACAGGTGTATAACGTCCAGGATTAATATAATTTCCGTAACCAACGGTCGCCAAAATTGAGTCGGATGACCACATAGTGGCAGAACTTTGAAGCGGAAAAAGAAGAAATAAAAATAAGAATGGAAAACGGAGATAGCGTTTCATAAAATCCTCCTAAAGTGTAAAAGGCTGTTTTTCTGTGGAAGGAACGATCGGCAATATGACTCGGAAAATCGTTCCATTCATACTGCTTTCGGCAGTAATCGTTCCTCCGTGCAGATCAACGATATTTTTTGCGATGGCAAGCCCAAGTCCAGTTCCTCCCGTTTGTGTGGAGCGAGATTGTTCCATGCGGTAAAATTTTTCAAAGATAGCATGCAGTTCATTTGGCGGAATAATTGTTCCAAAATTGACTATATCGATTGTAATACTATCTTCTTTTGCAGTGAGTAAAACATTGATGGCTTTACCATCATTGCCGTATTTGACTGCATTATTTAAGAGATTATCGAACAAACGTGCCAGCAATGTACCATCTCCAATCATTATCTGGGATGGTACATTTGTCTGAAAATGATATTCTAAATGATTTTGTTCAAAAATAGGATAAAATTCATCTAAAAGCTGTTCTAATAAATTAACAATATCAAGCTCGCCCATCTGTGCGGTGAGCTTTCCATATCCGAGGCGTGTAAACCCAAATAAGTCTTCAATTAAAAGCTGAAGATGACGAGCTTTTTGATAAGCAATCGAGAGATATTTTTGGCGAATAGAATCATCGATGGAGCGATTGCTTGAAAGAAGTTCCAAATATCCGATAATAGAAGTAAGAGGAGTACGCAGATCATGTGCAACGTTTGTAATAAGGTCATTTTTTGTCCGTTCTGCTTCTCGTTCTCGCTCCATTAAATTACGAACTTTTTCCGCCATTTGATTCAGCTCCATTGCCATCGCAGACAGCTCGTTGTCTCCTTCGATATCAACTGTCGTTGTCAGATCGCCATTTGCAATATTGTGCATTGCAGTTGAAAGCTTTTGCATGTATTGAACTTGGCGATGCTGCATAAGGGCGAAACAAATGCTGAAAATGGCGATTCCAATAAAAACATAAATCGCAGTTGAAAACAACATAGTTGCTTCGTTTTCCTGATATCCTAAAGTGACCATAAAACGGCTAGTTAGTTTAACACTTATAATAAGAAGAAAGTCTGCTATATAGGCAGCAATGGCACTTAATATAATATGAATCAGCAATCTTCCACGGAAACTATATACGATATTATTTCTCAATTTTATATCCAACTCCCCATACTGTAATAATAATTTTGTTTGTACGGTCTTCATCATGGATTTTACTGCGAAGACGACGGATATGTACCATAACTGTATTATTTGCTTCGTACACGCGCTCATTCCATACTTTTTGGAAGATGTCGCTCGTGCTGAATACCTTTCCAGGGTTTGATGCAAGTAAATATAAAATATCAAATTCTAATGGAGTCAGACGAATCTCTTCTTCTCCCAGTGTAACTTTATGTGTTGATTTGTTAATAATCAGACCGTGACAGCAAATCTCATCGGAAAGTCCATGGAAAGTAGAGGAAGGGTTTAATTCCGTATAGCGGCGCAACTGAGATTTTACACGGGCAGTCAGTTCTAATGGATTAAATGGCTTTGTAATATAGTCATCGGCTCCAGTATTTAGACCAAAAATCTTATCCAGATCAGTTGTTTTTGCACTTAAAAATATAATCGGCATATTATTTGTCTCACGAATCTTACGGCATAAATCTAATCCATTCATTCCAGGCATCATAATATCAAGAATAGCAAGATGGATAGAATGCTGTTCCAATAAATTTAGAGCATCGGCGGCATTGTAGGCACAATAAATCTGATAGCCTTCTCCGCTTAAGTAAATTTCAATTAATTCTGCAATCTCTTTTTCATCGTCTACTATAAGTATATTTGCTTTTGACATAAGTACCTCCTTATCGTTATAAACTGTATATAATAATGTAAAAAAACCAGAATATGGTGTATCATGCATGGATAACCAGTCAATATTATTAGTGTACCGTTTTTGAACAAAAATGTCAATTGTAAAATACTTAATATTCTCTTACAATCTTATTATAACGGTTAAATACTAGGAGTTTTGTATAAAAAACAAAATAAAACATTAGGAAAATTATATAATTTTTTTTAAAAAAACCTCTTGCAATATTATTTTTTATACGGTATAATAACAACCGTTGTGGCATGATAGCGAAGAAGCGTGAGGTTGCTGCCGAGAAGTGGCAGGTATTCCGTGGAGCGAATGTCAAGTTAGGAAACTGGCGACAAGTCACTGTATACAATATAGATTCTGCACATTGCAGGGATGACATGTGTATATCAAGAAGATACGCATGGGTAAGTGTACAGTCACCGCTTGTCGTACTGAAAAAGTGCGAAAAGGAGGCGACTTTTTTTATGGCAAGTCAAGTAATGAGAATCACATTAAAGGCTTATGATCATCAGTTAGTAGATCAGTCTGCTGGAAAGATTATTGATACTGTAAAGAAAACAGGTTCTAAGGTGAGCGGACCAGTTCCGTTGCCAACAAAGAAGGAAGTAGTAACTATCCTTCGTGCAGTACACAAGTACAAAGATTCCAGAGAACAGTTTGAACAGAGAACACATAAGAGATTGATTGACATCATTACACCAACACAGAAGACTGTTGATGCTTTATCTCGTTTAGAGATGCCAGCTGGTGTATATATTGACATTAAGATGAAAAATAAGTAAAATATGATTCAATGATGAAGAAATTATCCAGAATTGGTTGATATAGAAGTAACGTTTTTTGTTCCACTTATGTCCGCTGTTCTAGGATGATTGGGATGTATTCCTAATCCGCTGTAGATTCACAGGAGGTAAAAGAATGAAGAAAGCAATTTTAGCAACAAAAGTCGGAATGACACAGATTTTCGATGAAAACGGTATTCTTGTACCGGTTACTGTATTGCAGGCAGGTCCATGTGTTGTAACACAGGTTAAGACTGTTGAAAATGATGGATACAGCGCAGTACAGGTTGGTTTTGTTGACAAGCGCGAAAAGCTCGTGAACAAGCCAGTTAAGGGCCACTTTGATAAGGCAGGCGTTTCTTACAAGAGATTTGTAAGAGAATTCAAGCTGGAAGACGCTGAAAACTACAATGTAAAAGACGAAATCAAAGTTGACGTTTTCGCAGCAGGCGAGAAGATTGATGCAACTGCAATTTCTAAGGGTAAAGGCTTCCAGGGTGCTATTAAGAGACACGGACAGTCCAGAGGACCTATGGCTCATGGTTCTAAATTCCATCGTCATGCAGGTTCCAACGGTTCTGCAACAAGCCCAGGTAAAGTATTCAAGGGTAAGAAGATGCCAGGTCAGATGGGTGGCGTAAAAGTTACAATTCAGAACCTGGAAGTTGTACGTGTAGATGCAGAAAACAACTTACTCTTAATCAAGGGTGCAGTACCAGGACCAAAGAAATGCTTAGTAACTGTAAAGAATTCTGTAAAGGCCTAATGAAGCGAAAGGAGGACCACACAGATGTCAAAAGTATCTGTTTACAATATGCAAGGTGCACAGGTTGGCGAATTAGAGCTTAACGATGCAGTATTCGGAGTAGAAGTAAACGAACATCTCGTTAAGATGGCAGTAACAAGCCAGCTTGCAAATAAGCGTCAGGGAACTCAGAAAGCAAAGACACGTTCTGAAGTATCTGGCGGTGGAAGAAAGCCATGGAGACAGAAAGGAACTGGTCATGCAAGACAAGGTTCTATTAGAGCTCCACAGTGGACAGGCGGCGGAGTTGTATTCGCTCCAGTTCCAAGAGAATATTCTTTCAAGTTAAATAAGAAAGAAAAGAGAGCTGCTTTAAAGTCTGTATTGACAAGCAGAGTAAATGAAAACAAGTTCATCGTATTAGATGAGTTAAAGTTAGATCAAGTTAAGACAAAGAAGTTTGTTGAAGTTATGAACAACTTAAAAGTTGCTAAGGCTTTAGTTGTTACAGATGGTGCTGATCAGAACGTTGTTCTTTCCGCAAGAAATCTGCAGAACATTAAGACAGCTTCCACAAACACAATCAACGTATACGATATCTTAAAATATGATACCGTAGTTGCTACTAAGGCAGCTGTTGCAACAATCGAGGAGGTGTATGCATAATGGCTAACGTACAATACTATGATGTTATTCTGAAGCCAGTAATCACTGAAAAGAGCATGGACGCTATGGCTGAAAAGAAGTATACATTTCTTGTTCATCCAGAAGCAACAAAGAACATGATTGCTGAAGCAGTTGAAAAAATGTTTCCTGGCACAAAGGTTGCTAAGGTAAATACCATGAATTTTGATGGTAAGACAAAGAGAAGAGGCCGTACAGTTGGTAAGACTGCAAAGACAAAAAAGGCTATCGTTCAGTTAACAGCTGAAAGCGAAGATATCCAAATCTTTGAAGGTCTGTAAGACGCAGCCAATCATGGCTGTGCATTAAACGCAACAAAAGCGTGATAATAAATCAGAAAAGGAGAATTTATCATGGGAATCAAAAAATATAACCCATATACACCTTCTAGAAGACAGATGACAGGTTCTGATTTCTCCGAAATCACAAGTGCAACTCCTGAAAAATCTTTAACTGTATCTTTAAAGAAGAATGCAGGCCGTAACAACCAGGGTAAAATCACTGTAAGACACCAGGGCGGCGGTTCTAGAAGAAAATATAGAATCATTGACTTTAAGAGAAATAAAGATGGAATTCCAGCAATTGTTAAATCCATCGAATACGATCCAAATAGAACAGCAAACATCGCTTTAATCTGCTACGCAGATGGACAGAAAGCATACATCCTTGCTCCAGAAGGATTAAAGGTTGGTATGAAGGTTTCCAACGGTGCAGAAGCAGAAGCAAAGGTTGGTAACTGCTTACCATTATCCGAAATTCCAGTTGGTGCTCAGATCCATAATATCGAATTATATCCAGGCGCAGGTGCTCAGTTAGTTCGTTCTGCAGGTGTTGCAGCACAGTTAATGGCTAAGGAAGGTAAGTATGCTACATTAAGATTACCATCTGGTGAAATGAGAATGGTTCCAATTACTTGCCGTGCAACAATCGGTGTTGTAGGTAATGGAGAACACTCCCTGATTAACATTGGTAAGGCTGGACGTAAGCGTCATATGGGCATCAGACCTACTGTTCGTGGTTCCGTTATGAACCCTAATGACCATCCACATGGTGGTGGTGAAGGTAAGACTGGTATCGGTCGTCCAGGTCCATGTACACCTTGGGGCAAACCAGCACTCGGCTTGAAGACAAGAAAGAAGAACAAGCAATCCAATAAGTTAATCATTAGAAGAAAAGACGGAAGAGCAATGAAATAATTCATTGATTGCTCAGAAAATTTGAACAGTTTATAAGGAGGTTAGAACCAATGGCTCGCTCACTGAAAAAAGGACCATTTGCTGATGCACATTTATTAAAGAAGGTTGATGCAATGAACGCAGCAGGACAGAAACAGGTAATTAAAACTTGGTCCCGTCGTTCTACAATCTTCCCACAAATGGTTGGACATACAATCGCAGTTCATGATGGTAGAAAGCATGTTCCAGTATATGTAACAGAAGATATGGTTGGACATAAGCTTGGAGAATTCGTAGCTACCAGAACTTACAGAGGACATGGAAAAGACGAAAAGAAGTCCAGACGTTAATTTGGAACGTATTTGAAAGGAGGTAACAAAAGTCATGGCAAAAGGACATAGATCCCAAATTAAGAGAGAAAGAAATGCACAGAAGGACACAAGACCATCCGCTAAGTTATCTTATGCAAGAGTTTCTGTCCAGAAGGCATGTTTCGTATTAGATGCCATTAGAGGCAAGGACGTTACAACTGCACTCGGTATTGTAACTTATAATCCTAGATATGCTTCATCTTTGATAAAGAAATTATTAGAGTCAGCAATTGCAAACGCTGAAAACAATAACGGAATGCATGCTGAGAACCTTTACGTAGAGGAATGCTACGCAAACAAGGGACCAACAATGAAGAGAATTAGACCTAGAGCACAGGGTAGAGCTTATCGTATCGAAAAAAGAATGAGCCATATCACAATCGTGCTGAATGAAAGATAAAAGGAGGGCATTATGGGACAGAAAGTTAATCCTCATGGCATCAGAGTCGGCGTAATCAAAGATTGGGATTCCAAATGGTATGCTGAAGCTGATTTCGCAGACAATCTTGTAGAAGATTATAACATTAGAAAGTTCTTAAAGAAGAGATTATACAGTGCCGGCATCTCCAAGATCGAAATCGAAAGAGCTGCTGACCGTGTGAAAGTAATCATTTATACAGCTAAGCCTGGTGTAGTAATCGGTAAGGGCGGAGCTGAAATTGAAAAGTTAAAAGCAGAAGCTTCTAAGTTAACAGATAAGAAGCTGTTTGTAGATATTAAAGAAGTAAAGAGACCAGACAAGGATGCTCAGTTAGTAGCTGAGAACATTGCTGCACAGTTGGAAAATCGTATTTCTTTCCGTCGTGCAATGAAGTCCTGTATGTCCAGAACAATGAAAGCAGGTGCTCTTGGTATCAAGGCTGCTGTTTCCGGACGTCTCGGTGGTGCAGATATGGCTCGTACAGAGTTCTACAGCGAGGGTACAATCCCGTTGCAGACATTAAGAGCAGATATTGACTATGGTTTCGCTGAAGCAGATACAACTTACGGTAAGTTAGGCGTTAAGGTTTGGCTCTACAAAGGCGAAGTTCTTCCACCAAAGTCTAACACGGACGGGAGCGATAAATAATGTTAATGCCTAAGAGAGTAAAGCGTCGTAAGCAGTTCCGTGGAACGATGACCGGTAAGGCTATGAGAGGTAACACAATTTCTAATGGTGAATACGGTATTGTCGCTTTAGAACCAGCATGGATTAAATCAAATCAGATCGAAGCTGCCCGTATTGCTATGACACGTTATATCAAGCGTGGTGGTAAAGTTTGGA
>JALFSR010000050.1 GCA_022778745.1 Clostridiales bacterium | reverse complement strand
TTACATTATTGCTGATTCTTTGGCTTTTCTTTTCAATCATCGATTTTTTGACCGTTTCTCTGTTTGTTGTTCTAATTCTAAACGAAAACGGATGGCTACCCTTTTCGCCTTTGCTAAATCTGCTTAAGTGTACGCATATGCTTTTCGGGGTTATCTCTTCTTATATCCTATCTTCTGTATCCTTTATTTTATAAGGATTGAAGTCTTTCTTTGTGGCTGAAAAATAGCCTAAATTTATGACATATCGTTACATTTATTATTACAATACCACAAATCATATAGTCAAGAATATTCTTCTGCTTTTGATCTATAAACTTTATTCACTAGCTATTCCAGCCAACTCCTGCAAAATATACTTGTCTTCTCATATTTCGTCATTATGTTATATATATTCTTCTCTTGATACGACAGCTTTTTGGATTCACAACACATGATACAGCAACACTCTTAACGTGAATTCTTTTTCATCCCACACTTGATCCATTGTTCCGTTATTGTCGTGAACGAGTGATTTCATTGTCTGGTATCCGAATCCGTGCTGCTGCATTTGGATTTTTCGTGTTATTAAGTTTCCTTTTTCGTCGATTTTTATTGTTCCGTCGAAGGCGTTTGTAACTTCAATAAATAGATTTCTTTTCTCGACATTCATTTTGATTTTGATATATCGTTTTGCTTTTGATAAATATCTGCATGCGTCAATGGCGTTGTCGAGAGCATTTCCGAGTATTCCGCATAAAATTACATCATTAACTTGTAATTTTGTTGGAATATTTAAACTGAAATTTGTTTTTATACCGAGTGTTTTTGCGAGTCGAAGCTTATAATTTATAACGGCATCTACGGTAAAATTTCCTGTCCGTGCAATTGTTTTTCCATCATCAAGGCGACATAATGCCTTTTTAAGAAATTGCTGAATTCCTTCTATATCTCCCTGTTCTGCCATTGATTCCAAAGCAATATAACTATTTTTTAGTTCATGTCTTTGCCGTCTTATTTCATCTTGTGTATGTGCAATTTCTTCATACTGTTTTGTATAATAAATTACTTGTTGGTTCATGAGCTGTTCCTGCATTTGTTTTTTCACAAGAACAATACGTTCCAATATATGTTCAATAATAACGGCAGTTGTCAGGAGTATTGTTATTCCAATCATGGAAGCAATTTCTAACAATCCATTTTGTGTAAAAAATAGATAAGTGGAAAAATTTAATACAACGAAAAGCATAACCCATGCGGCCACATAATACGGTCTGCGGCGAGGATATCCTTTCCATAAAAGTTTATAATATCCATATGTTAAATATAAGAAAAAACCATTTGTCAGCAATGCCATTAATACGTCGTTCATAAGTTTTATATATTATCCTTTTCCTTTATAATATTCCCAAAATTCATTCCGTACCCTTGTCCTATTTTTTTCGCTGATACTTAATACCGTACCATCAATTAATGCCACCCGTTCGTATTGGAATGCTTCAATATTATCTACATTTACAAGGTATGCTTTATGAATTCTAAGGAAATGCATACCTAATAATTTTTCTTCTACTTTGTCTAATTTATCATAATATTCGTATTCTTTTTCCATTGTATGAACGATTACTTTTCGTCCTGCACTTTCAAAATATAAAATATCTTTTTGCAGTACTTGCATCATCGTTTTTCCTGTTTGAAACCGATAATATGATTTCTTTTTTTCATCAATTCGTTTTTGTGCTTTTAAAAAAACATCTTCTAATTGTTCTTTTTGCACTGGTTTTTTTAGAAAACGAAATGGCTCTACCTCAAATAACTGCATCAAATATTGTTCATAGCTAGATATATAAACAATCAATATATGATAATCTTTTTCTCTTATTTTTTGTGCAGTTTGAATTCCATTGACATGCTGCATTTCGATGTCAAGAAAGATCAGATCAAACCCAACTCCTCTTTCAAAATCTTCCAGAAGTTCCCTTCCATCGGAATAAAGTTCCACTTGTATTTCGCAATGATATTTTTTTGCCATTTCTTCTAATAACTGTTCCATCTGACTTAGAAATTTCTGCTGATCATCGCAGACGCCAATTTGAATCATTTCTTGTTTCCCTTCTTTTATTATTTTGATACTAGAGGCAAAAGGTCATGCGTTTTATACTTTCATGAGAAATATGACTTTAGACCTCTCCTAATCTTATTTATTCCTCATCAAACAACACAACTTCTTTTCCAATCATACCATAATACAACTGTCTTTCTATCTCCATCTTTGCCCGTCCATTTGTTGCCTGTATCACTTTTGCCTTTAACTGCCCTGTAAGATCCACTGGTACTGGTACTGTCACAACAACAGTATCGGTATAATCAGTATTTGTCGGATTTAATTGTTCTTGTGCCAGCAAATATTGAATCTTTCCAATTCCATTATAATCTGTTGTAATTGTAAGCTCATCGGCAAGATGTTTTTCTACAATAACTGCATTTTGCAGTCCTTCCTGCACTGCTTTGGAATATGCACGAACAAGACCTCCTGTGCCAAGTAATGTTCCGCCAAAATATCTCGTTACGACTGCGACAACATTACAAAGTCCCTGACCACTTAACACATCTAACATTGGTTTTCCTGCTGTCTGAGCTGGCTCTCCATCGTCACTGCAGCGCATAATTTCTTGTCTTTCACCAATAATATAAGCGGAACAATTATGTCTTGCATCCCAATATTTCTTTTTTGTTTGTTCAATGAAAGTAATTGCCTCCTCTTCGGTCTCCACATAAGCAATTGTGGCAATAAATCGTGATTTTTTTTGTACAATTTCGCCTGTTCCGCCTTCATAAATTGTTTTATAATCCTTTACCATAGTATTCTCCTCCCACAACAACATTAGTCATATCTCATTGCTGCATCTATTCTTGATCTATATAATTCATTATTCTTTCGCAATCATATGAGTTAAATTTCCCTATCACTCGCTATTGTATCATATCTGAAAAAAAGTTTCTACTCTATCTTATCTTTGTCAATAAAAGCGGTTTTCTTTTTTATTTTTTGGTAGAATCTTTGTGCATTTTTTGCTATACTAGTATTATTCTATCAGTTTACTGTTATCTGCTTGTTTCAAGCGATGTACACATTTTATTTCACGGAAAGGAGAATAGCAGAGAATTTCATTATAATCTCTTGCTGAATATTTAGATGAATTTTGGAAATATTCCAGTGAAAGCACGACTGAACGCTTCGATTCAGCGTTCCCGCAGGCTTCACCAAATCGGTTTTTCCTTTTTTAAATTTATATTATTTTGTCTGATTAGTTTTATTATTATTGGAACTGTATGTATTTATGGCATGATTCGTGGTATTTTGGATTCTGCTCCAGACATTTCATCCATTAACATGAAGCCAACTGGATATACGACAAATATTTATGATGCAGATAATCATATTACAGCATCATTGAATCATGAAGATCATGAACGAGAGGAAGTTTCTTTTTCTGAAATTCCAACTGATTTAATCCAGGCATTTACAATTACACAAGATCCAAACTTTCTTTATCATCATGGAAATGATGCAAAACAGTCACTGCGCCGAATTATTTATGGCTTTTTTTATAACACGGCATCGTCTAGTTTTGGCACGATTACGCAGCAGTTAATCCGTAATAATGTATTTAATGGTGGATTTAAAAAGTCACTTGGAGAACGAATCGAACAGTCGATTCAAGAGGGCTATTTGGCTGCACGATTGAAAGAACGGTTGGATAAAGAATCTATTTTAGAACTTTATTTAAACAGCATTAATCTTGGCAGTAATACAGTTGGAGTGCAATCTGCCGCTTTGCATTATTTTAATAAAAATGTTTCCGAACTCACTCTTTCAGAATGTACAGTACTTGCTGCCACTGCATTCAATCCTTCTCTGTATAATCCAGTAAAACAGCAGCAAAAAAATGCAGAGGAACGCAAAAAAGTTTTGGATGAACTGCTGACCGCTCAGGCGATTTCTAATGAACAATATCAAGAGGCACTTGCTGATCCTGTATACGATCGCTTGCAAAATTCTTCTTATAATACGACTGCTTCATCAGAACCAATTTTATCTTATTATAATGAAGAAGTAATCAATTCTGTATTATTTGATCTGCAAAATGAACTTGGTTACAATGAAACACAAGCCTATAATTTAGTTCATTACGGAGGTCTTTCGATTTACACACCAATGGATGCTTCCATTCAATCTATCGTTGATGAAGAAATTAACTCTTTAAAAAATTATCCAGACGGGGAGTTTTCTCTCAACTATACATTAGTCGTCTCTCATCCTGACGGAACTACAAATACGTATACAGAACTTGATGTAAAAACGTTTTACCAGTCTGTACAGCATATTTCAGATTTTCACAATATTTTCTCAAATGAGGACTTTATGAATCGATTAATTCAATCTTTCAGAGAATCCGTCGTTCATGAGCACGATACGATATTGAGTGAAACAATTAACACAATTCCACAGCCACAGGCATCTATGAGCATCATAAATCAACGAAATGGTTATGTTCTTGCATTGTCTGGAGGACGTGGAAAGCGTTCTGATAATCTGAGTATTGACCGAGCTACGGATTCGATGCGCCAGCCAGGATCTGCATTTTCCGTTCTCTCTTCGTTCGCACCTGCATTGGATTTATGTGGTTTAACATTGGCGTCAACCTACTATGACCATCCGCTGCATACATCAAGCCAAAGCTTCACAAACTGGCAGGAAACTCCTTCGATGGGTTATGCAACGATTCGTCAGGGTATTTCTTTTTCGCTCAATACAATTGCTGCTCAATGTATGTCCGAGACAGTTACACCTGCTGTAAGTTATGATTATCTTTCTCAATTTGGATTTTCTTCGCTTACTGCAGAAGATAAGTCGCTTTCTCTTTCTATTGGCAGCCTAAAAAATGGAGTTACCAATTTAGAAATGACTGCAGCATATGCTGCGATTGCCAATGAAGGTACTTATACGAAACCAATTTTTTATACGACAGTAGTTGACCGAAATGGTAAAATTATTTTAGAGAAAGAACATAATTCTTATCCAGTATTAAAAGATACAACTGCAACGCTGCTCACTGATGCAATGGAAGACAGTGTTTCTGGGGAAGATTACTGGAAAGAATATGGCATAACACATACTGGGGCAGAATGCAAGGTAAAGGGCATGGATATCGCAGGAACAGACGGTGTTTCTCCTTCTACTGGTGATCACTGGTTTATTGGATACTCTCCTTACGTTACATGCGGCATTTGGTCTGGCTATGATGATCCAAATCCAACAGAACAATCAACTTCTTATTATAAACAAATATGGCAGACGGTTATGAAACGCATTCATCAAGGACTTTCCAACCCAGAATTTTTGCACTCTGGTAATTTAGAGTCGGCTTTAATATGCAGCAAATCTGGTCTGCTTGCTATTGAAGGTACCTGTAATCATTCAACGAGCAACAGCATTGTCTATACCGAATATTTTGAAAAAGGTACTGCTCCAACTCAATACTGCAATCGCCATACAAAAGTTAATATTTGTACTCATTCTAATATGCAGGCGGGAAAGTTTTGTCCAATAAATCAGATTGAAGAGCACGTCTATCTGATTATTGATCCAAAACATGCATCTGGTCTTCCAACAGAAGATTCCAACTATGCACTTCCCGATAATTTATTAAAATCAATTTGTACGCTCCATCATGGTTCTGAACCAGAATCATAATTATAAAACTTGAAAATAAATAAGTCCCTCACTTTCACCTGATACGATCAATCCGATCTTTTAAAGCAGACCAAGTAACAATCACTGTCTGCCTTAAAAGATCTTGTCAGATATTTGTGAGGGACTATTCTTTTATTTTTATTTTACTTAAAGTATTCTACACCAGATTCAAAGATCTTCATGTCTTGTTCTCCGTAGATATTGATTGCTACGGACTTACCAATACGTTCAGAATGTGCCATCTTTCCAAGAATACGTCCATCTGGACTTGTAATACCTTCGATTGCAGCATAAGAACCGTTAATATTCCATTCTTCTTCCTGTGCAAGATTTCCATTAACATCCACATACTGTGTAGCAACTTGTCCGTTTGCAAACAACTTTTGAATCCATTCATCATTTGCTACGAAACGTCCTTCTCCGTGAGAAGCTGGGTTACAGTATACACCGCCAAGCTGTGCTTTTTGCAGCCAAGGAGATTTGTTCGTTACAACTTTCAAATAGACCATCTTAGAAATATGACGACCTACTGTATTCATTGTCAATGTAGGAGAATCTTCTTTCTGTGTGCGAATCTCTCCGTAAGGTACTAATCCTAATTTAATTAATGCCTGGAATCCGTTACAAATACCGAGCATCAAACCATCTCTCTCATTCAGAAGTTTATTTACTGCTTCTTTCATCTTTTCATTGCGGAATGCATTTGCAAAGAACTTCGCAGAACCTTCTGGTTCATCTCCGGCAGAGAAACCACCTGGGAACATAATAATTTGAGACTGATTGATTACTTTTTCAAATTCATCAACCGATTCACGAATATTTTCAGCAGTCATATTTTTCATAACTTTTACAATTACATCGGCACCAGCACGCTCAAATGCTTTTGCACTGTCATATTCGCAGTTTGTACCAGGGAATACTGGAATAAATACGGTAGGCTTTGCAACTTTATGCTTGCATACATAAATGCTGTCTGCTTTATAAATTGGAGTATCTACCTTTGGCTGTGTCTCTCCAGATACGGATGGGAATACTTTCTCCAAAGGAGCTTTCCATGCAGCAACTGCATCTTCCATTGTAATAACCATATCGCCATAAACAAGCTTTGATTCTTCTGTTACTTCACCGATAACAACGCCGCCTAATGTCTCTGCCACATCAGCAGGAACTTCTGCGATAATATTACCAAAACCTGGCGCAAATAATTGGTCTTTTGTCAATGCATCATTTAATGCAACACCAAACTGATTACCAAATGCCATCTTGCTGACTGCTTCTGCAACACCATGTCCGCAGACTGCATAAGCAGAAACAATCTGACCAGCCTTGATTGCCTCATGGATTGATGCATACAGCTTCATAATCGGATCATAATCTGGCAAATCATATTCATTTTTATCAATTGTAAACAGAACTAACTGATTACCTGCCTTCTTTAACTCTGGAGTAATCATTGTCTTATCAGTAGCAACATCAACTGCAAAGGATACTAATGTCGGAGGTACACTGATGTCATTGAATGTACCAGACATAGAATCTTTTCCACCGATAGATGGAAGTCCAAAACCGATCTGTGCATCGTATGCACCGAGCAGTGCAGACAATGGTTCGCCCCATGTCTTTGGATCTGTTGTCATACGCTTGAAGTATTCCTGATATGTCATACGAATCTTACTGAAATCTCCGCCGCCTGCTACAATCTTTGAAATAGATTCTACTACTGCATAGATTGCACCGTGGTATGGACTCCAACTTGATAAATATGGATCATATCCATAGCTCATCATTGTAACAACATCGGTTGTACCGTTTAATACTGGAAGCTTAGCAACCATAGACTGTGTCTCCGTCAGCTGATACTTACCACCATATGGCATCAATACAGAGCCAGCTCCGATAGAACCGTCAAACATTTCTACTAATCCCTTTTGTGAGCATACATTCAGGTCTTTTAACATATCCATCCATGCAGATTTCACATCTGCGACTTCCTTTGCTGCAAAGTAAGAATCTTCCTTTGCTGGGATTGTTACTGTGACATCAGTCTCCTGATGTGCACCGTTTGTGTCAAGAAATGCACGACTTAAGTTTACAATGTCTTTTCCTCTCCAATTTAATACAAGACGTGGCTCTTCTGTTACAACTGCGACTGGAATTGCCTCTAAGTTTTCTTCTTCTGCATAAGCTAAGAATTGGTCAACATCTTTTGGGTCTACTACAACTGCCATACGCTCCTGGGATTCAGAAATCGCAATTTCTGTTCCGTCAAGACCAGCATATTTCTTAGGAACTTTGTCTAATTCTACAACTAAACCGTCTGCCAATTCACCAATCGCAACGGATACACCACCTGCACCAAAGTCATTACATTTTTTAATTAAATGACTCACTTCTTCACGACGGAACAAACGCTGAATCTTACGCTCTGTTGGCGGATTACCTTTTTGTACTTCTGCACCACATGTCTCAATGGATGCTTCTGTGTGAACTTTAGAAGAACCAGTTGCACCGCCGCAGCCGTCACGTCCTGTTCTTCCACCTAATAAAATGATAATATCGCCTGGATCAGATGTCTCACGAATAACTGCACGACGAGGTGCGGCACCCATAACTGCACCGATCTCCATACGCTTTGCTACATAGTTTGGATGATAAATTTCTTTTACATATCCAGTAGCAAGACCGATCTGGTTACCATAAGAACTATAACCGCTTGCAGCACCACGAACGATCTTCTTCTGTGGCAATTTACCCTTTAATGTCTCTTTTAATGACTTTGTTGGGTCTGCTGCACCAGTAATACGCATTGCCTGATACACATAAGTACGACCAGACAATGGGTCACGGATTGCACCGCCAAGACAAGTCGCAGCACCACCAAATGGTTCGATTTCTGTCGGATGATTATGTGTTTCATTCTTGAAATTTACTAACCATTCTTCCGTCTTTCCATCTACTTCTACTGGTACGACGATGGAACATGCATTGATCTCATCGGATTCTTCCTGATCGTCTAATTTTCCTTCTTTTTTCAGCTTACGCATCGCCATAAGTGCAACATCCATCAGACAAACAAACTTATCGTCTCTTCCTTTGAACATCTCCTTATGAGTATCGTAATACTGCTGATACGTCTTTTCCATAACAGGACGATAATAGCCATCTTCAAATGTCACATTTTTTAATTCTGTCTGGAACGTTGTATGACGGCAATGATCTGACCAATACGTATCTAATACACGAATTTCTGTCATAGATGGATCTCTATGCTCTTCTTTCTTAAAATAATTTTGAATATGAAGAAAATCTTTAAATGTCATTGCCAGATTTAAAGAATCATATAAACTCTTTAATTCATCCTCTGGCATATCCTGAAAACCTTCAAAGATTAAAATATCTGCTGGCTCATCAAATACAGTAACTAATGTATCTGGAATCTCAGCAGCAGCCTTTCTGGAATCAACTGGGTTAATACAATGTGCTTCCAGACGCCGAATTTCTTCCTCTGTCAAAGAACCAGATATTACATAGGTCGTTGCTGAACGAATCACTGGCTCCTCATTCTCATTTAATAACTTCACACACTGTACTGCAGAATCTGCTCTCTGATCAAACTGACCTGGTAAAAATTCTACAGAGAATATGATATCATCCTCATTATGTGGAAAATCTGTCTCATATAACTTGTCTACTGGTGGTTCAGAAAATACCGTGCCTTTGCTCTTTTCATAAGTTTCATCCGAAAGATTTTCAATATCATAGCGAATTAATACTCGTACATCTGACATTGTATGAATTCCCAGATAACTGCTGATTTCTTCCTTCAGTTCCTTTGCCTTTACTGCAAAAGGTTCTTTTTTCTCAACATATACTCTCTTAACGCTCATGACTTCCTCCATTAGAATTTGATAATAGTATAATAACTACTTTAGAACGACTTATCAGCCATAATATCATTCTTATTATAACACTGTTTGAAATCCAATGGCAATAGGAATTCATGCGTAACCTACGATTATTTTAACGAAAATAACTGGCTTATTTTCCAATGTGTTGCCATTTTAAACAAAATTTATAAATTTTCGGAAAAATATTGAACAGAATTTATGTCAATACCTTAAACAAAAAAAATGAAACAATTATGCCACTTTTTAAACCCTTTTGTTCTTTGCCATTTACCACTCAATATATTCTACTGGTGTTGGATTTTCATTAATCGTTGATTCAATGACTCTTCCGCTCTTAAACCGAATCACTTTATCTGCCATTGGAGCGATTGCTGAATTATGTGTGATAATAATAACTGTAATATCATCTCTTCGGCATGTGTCCTGCAGTAATTTTAAAATCTGTTTTCCTGTATTATAATCCAATGCTCCTGTCGGTTCATCACAAAGCAATAGTTTTGGATTTTTTGCGATCGCTCTTGCAATTGCGACACGTTGCTGTTCTCCTCCAGAAAGCTGAGCTGGAAAGTTATTCATTCGATCCCCAAGTCCAACTTTTCGCAGTACTTGATCTGCTGGAAGTGCCCGTTTACAGATCTGTCCTGCAAGTTCTACATTTTCAAGAGCTGTCAAGTTTGGCACTAAATTATAAAACTGAAAGACAAATCCAATATCTTCTCTTCGATATCGAACAAGATCTCTGCTTTTAAGTTTTGTAATTTCTTTATTGTCTACCCATACTTGACCTGTTGTAGCAGTATCCATACCGCCTAAAATATTTAATGCTGTCGTTTTTCCAGCACCACTAGACCCTAAAATAACAGCTAGTTCGCCTCGTTCTACTTCAAAATCCGCACTATCTAATGCACGAATTCGCACTTCTCCCATTTTATATTCTTTTACAACATGATCAAATTCAATATACGCCATGATTCCCTCCTATTTTATCAACCAAATAATCAAGCGGACATTTAGAATCCGTTTCACTGCCTACCCACAAATAAAAACGGCAAGAGGCTGTCACAAACGAACAGCCTCTTCTCTACTTCCAGCATTATGGATGCTGTTTATATTAAACTAATATTTTATACCTATAGGAATGTCAATTCATCCTTCCATTATGATACGTGGTTCTCTACCACTACTTGAAAACTGACTCTGTGAACTACTCCAATCGACTTCGTTAAACTCGTCGAATGGAGCTTCGTGCGGGGAAATCCCCCGCACAGAGTGGACACACACCCTCTACACCCTGTTACGGGCTTACTTTTCTTTGTATGTATTTTGTTTGACCGTTATGCACGGATGCGTTTTCTGTACAGATCTCGGTATCGGATGACAGAAACACTAAGTAAACTTTTCATTGCGGATGCCGTAAAAGCATTTCATTTTCTTTTGCGCAGGATGTTGGCTGCACCGTTAATATCTGCATTTAACTGCACTCCAGTTCCGCTCTGGTAGAGTCCTCGTTTGACTCGCTTTCCACTGAATACCCTCTTTGTATCCTTTTTGTCTTTTCCATAGACCAGAATGGCATCTCCTGCCAGACAGTCTGCCTTTGATGTGTAGCTTTCCTCCTGTAAGTCAACCGCGATTCCATACTTGGATGCCACCCATTTCAGGACGCAGAAGAAGGTCATGTACGGGATCTGGACAAAGTTCTGGTTGTTGATTCTGCCAAGGACAGCATCCTGTTTCTGTCCAACATTGTGTCCGTACAGGATCAGTTCAATGTTTTCCTCTTTTGCATATCTGCAAATGGTATGAGCTGTCTTATAGAAGAAATCACGTAAGCTGTCTCTTCGTTTTCTGGAAATCGCTTCGAGACGTTTGGAAGTGCGTCTGCGCTTTCGGTCATTCGGATTCCTTCCTTTTGTCAGTTCTCCATACAGGCGTGCACGCTCCTTATTAAAGAACTGATTGATCGATTTAATCTCTCTTCCGTCAATGAGAATTGGTTTGCTTCCAGTATTCGTTACACAGGCGGCAAAATTGGACACACCCGGATCAACTGCCATCATACGAATTGGACTTTCTGGAATCTCAGGCATCTTCTCCTCAGAATCAAATGTCACCTGCAA
>JALFSR010000049.1 GCA_022778745.1 Clostridiales bacterium | reverse complement strand
TGATGTTAGAATATAAATAGTACAAGTTAGATATGGAATAATCCTTGATATAGATTTATTATTAAAGTTAAAGATTGGAGGATTAAGACATGGCTACACAGTACACAGAAGAATTTAAGAAGAATGCGGTAAGATATTGGGAGGATCATAAAGAATTAGGTATTAATGCATGTGCTAAAAACCTAGGCATATCTAAAAGTGCATTATCTACCTGGCGTAAACTTTATGAAAGTAATGAGGGTAATATTCCAACTCGTGGAAGAGGCAATTACGAAAGTGATGCTGCCAAAGAGAATGCAAGACTTAAGAAAGAATTAAGGGATGCACAGGATGCTCTTGAAATATTAAAAAAAGCAATCGGCATACTGGGAAACTAACAGAAGCTATATACCTTGAAACTGCAAATAAGGAAACTGATATGAAAAAACAGGGTGGGCGCCGGCTTAATGTTAGCGGTGTGCTGAGACATTTAGGCGTCTCAAGAAGTGGGTATAATAATTGGAAAAACAGGATTCCAAGTAATCATGAGCAACGAAAAAACAGAATAAAGAATAAAATATGTGATATTTATGATGAATCACACCAGAACTATGGTGCACCCAAAATAGCTAAGAAACTGAAAGAAGAAGGAGAAGCAATCAGCGAAAAGACAGTAGGTAATTATATGCGTGAAATGGGATTAAAGGCACAATGGATTAAGCCTTATACCATAACAACAATAGATTCAAATTTCAGCGAAAAATACAAAAATATACTGGATGAGCAGTTTAATCCTGATGCCCCTGATGCAGTATGGTGTTCAGACATTACATATATTTGGACACATGAAGGATTTGTGTATCTAACCAGTATAATGGACTTATATTCAAGAACAATAATATCTTGGGTATTAAGTGATACACTTGAAACGAAGTGGGTTGTAAAAGCTGTTAATAAAGCTAAAAGTGCAAGAAATGTCAGTAAACCGTTGATTATGCATTCAGATCGAGGTCGACAATATACATCTAAAGATTATGAAAATGCTACAGATGGAATGACGCTCAGCTATTCTAAGAAGGCGTATCCATGGGATAATGCATGTATCGAATCTTTCCACTCAGTGCTTAAAAGAGAGTGGATAAACAGATTCAGGATAACAGACTATAATCATGCATATAAGCTTGTTTTTGAATATATAGAAGCCTTTTACAATACTGTAAGAATTCACAGTCATTGTGATTATGTATCACCTAATGAATATGAAAAGAGATATTGGATAAAATTAAGGCATTTGGAAATTGATGCAGCATAAAACAGAATATTAAGGTGAAAAGTTCACGTTTAACTTGTACTTTTTCTTGACATAGGACCATTTGCGAGATGGTAAAGCAAGAATTGGATTCAAAACATAAAGAAAATGTGAAAGAAAAGGCAATCTATGGTATAATTGCAGGATTCAGTTTGTTGCTTTCTTTTGTAGCCAATTATGAGTTCATATTTTAAGGTGAGAATGCTTGTGCATATGGATCTGGTTAGTTTACATCAGCGATCAATGGAAGGGCTGTCGCAATAAGAATGAATTTTGTAAGATATTATTGTCTAAATTAGCATTATTATATCTTATATAATTTCAGCTTAATGTGACAGCTTCTTGTAATTTTATATAGATAAAAATATTTGGATAATTTACGAGCCTTAATTTTATGCCATGTGAGAAGATATTCGCACGCTTTTTTTGTTTTTTCATAAATTATAATGATAGCATGTTATGGAGTAAAATATGGCAAAGATTGCAATTGATGCAGGTCATGGCGGGCGTGATCCAGGTGCTGTTTATGAAGGAAGACAGGAAAAAGACGATACATTACGCCTTGCACTGGCAGTTGGAGAGATTTTAAAGCAAAATGGAGTAGATGTAACATATACGAGAACAGGAGATGTGTATGATTCTCCTTTAAGAAAAGCACAGATTGCAAATGAAGCGAATGTAGATTATCTAGTTTCGATTCACCGAAATGCGATGCCTGTGCCGCAAAGTGCGAGTGGAATTGAGACACTTGTATATCGCCAAGGAAATCGAGCTTCCGCTCTTGCAAGAGATATTAATGAACAGCTACAGTCGGTAGGGTTTCAGAATCGAGGGGTAATTCCACGCCCAAATCTTGCGGTGCTTAGACGTTCCAGAATGCCTGCAGTATTAGTCGAAGTTGGATTTATTGACAATGATAAGGATAATCAATTGTTTGATGAAAAGTTTGACTCAATTGCACAGGCGATTGCAGACGGTATTTTAAAATATCTTAACAGTCAGAATTCTGGTCAAAGTTCGAATCCTAACCAAAATTCCAGTCAGGAACGAATGCTGTACCGCGTACAGGTTGGGGCATTTAAAAATCCACAGTTTGCCTACCAACTCACGAGGCAGCTGCAGCAGGAAGGGTATCCAGTGTTTACTTTATATGACAATGGATATTATAGAGTACAAGTTGGAGCGTTTCAATATATGGACAATGCAGTACGTATGGAGCAGAGACTGCGCAGAGCAGGATACCAGACATATTTAACGACATAATAACAAAACACAAATGAAACAAGAAAATAAGATTATGTAGTTGGGGTCAAAATATTTTTGACTCCATAGATTATATTTACGAAATGGCAGGAGTGTGCATTCGCTTTGCAGATATTTTTGCACACGCTGCCATAAAAGTGTATGCTCTTAAAATACTAATAAAATAATTATTTTGTAGATATCCGATTTTGTTCTCTCCATTTTTGAGGCAATGTCATTAAGTTAGGATGCACAAGACACAACTATCTTTTCGTAGATGGTTGTGTCTTTTTATTTTGTGTGGCGAGCATAGCACTAGTCTTACTGGTGAAAGTCCAGTCACGGTATTTACCGCCAAGTGTAGCGAACCACAAGTCGGTATCAGTAATGGTATGGATGGAGGAAGTGGTGTAGCAAAGTTCTTGAGCCTACGTACAGAAGCTTGATAAGGCGATTAGATGGGTAAGGTTGCAAATCAAATCGAAGCCCAAAAGGTAAACGTAAAACCGAAGTTGTAAATCAAGAGGTTGTGGAACGAAAGACTAGTGTCTTACCTCGGGAGACCCTACTCACATACCGAAAGGTATGGTCGAAAAAGGTTTAGAGAGGGAGTCAGATGATGTCATAGTAGGTGAAAGTCGAAGGATTGAAACGATTTATAGTACGAATCGTTATGTTTAAAATAATACATGAGCCACAAATCGGGTGGATAGGAAAAGTAGGAACGTAATCGAGGAATACTGTTTATACTCAGAAGGGTGATAGGTATGAATCTTAGGATAAGTCAGAGGAGTAACAACAATGGAATTGATTGAAGTGATACTAGCAAAAGAAAATCTGAACAGAGCTTATAAAAAGGTAGTAGCTAACAAAGGTGTGAGTGGTGTTGACGGAGTTACTGTAGAAGAATTGGGAGATTATATAAGAGAAAACAGAGATACAATAGTTACATCTCTTAGGAATAGAACTTATATGCCGAAACCAGTACGGAGAGTGTACATCCCGAAAGATAATGGAAAGAAACGCCCATTAGGAATACCAGACAGTGTAAATTTACAGTAGGAAATACAGGTGAGAATACACCTTATTTGCGATAGTATAAAGATGTCAAAGCATTGATGAACGCTTGATTCCTCGCTTCAACATATATACTATAATTCATTTCCCATTTAATTTCAATCCTTTTGCGTGCACGCAAGCTACAGCAGTTACTGTCAAGTAATTGTTGGCAATTTTTTCCATACAGATTTTTCGAATACTGCAAATGGAATAAGAACATCTACGTTTCCTGCTCGGTCCGAGCGCTGATAATCCGCCATTTGCGAAAACTGCCTTTCGCTCAAACACTTTGCTCAGTGCCAGAAGCTGGCACATGTTTCGCTACCGTCACCGTGATCCTCTCTTATTCTGTTTCTCAGCTGTCTTCTAAAATCCTGCCATGCAAAGCAGTTTCCTGCGTTCTCCCTGGATTTTTCCATCCAGCCCTACTAC
>JALFSR010000098.1 GCA_022778745.1 Clostridiales bacterium | reverse complement strand
AGCTACGGTTACATCTATGTAGCTCAGATCGCTATGGGTGCTGATTATAACCAGTGTGTAAAGGCTATCTCTGAAGCAGAAAGCTACAATGGACCATCTATTATCATCGCTTACGCTCCATGTATCAACCATGGTATCAAGGGCGGATTAAAGAACGCTATGACAGAAGAAAGGGATGCAGTAAAGGCTGGTTACTGGCACTTATTCCGTTTCGATCCACGTTTGAAGGCACAGGGCAAGAATCCATTCCAGTTAGATTCTAAGGCTCCAACAGAAAGCTATAAGGAATTCCTGAAGCGTGAAGTTCGTTACACATCCTTAATGCGTTCCAACCCAGAAAGAGCAGAAGAACTGTTTGCAGACGCTGAAATGAAGGCTGCTGAAAAGTATGCACATCTTCAGAAGATGGTTGAATTATACGCAATTGATGACGAAGAATAATTCAAATATAGTATTTGTTGAAAGACAAATATAATTTTGGAATCCTCTGTCAGTTTTATCTGGCAGAGGATTTTTTGTACGAAGTCGTAAAACAAACGGAAATATTTGAAAAAATAAGGATATCCTCTTGACTTTGAAAGGATTGTATAAATGGTGTCTGTTTGATGGCTGAATCTATTATATAAATAGATGTTGACTTACAGGTGTCATTACGGTATAATAATATCGGATGTAGAAAGAGTACATAAAGTAAGAATATACCAGTATTCTTGAATAAGGCTATAGGCGGGCAGCAAAGGGAATGATAAGTATTCACTTGACTACCGTGTTGAGGTGTACTATGGTATAAAAAATCATCTTTTTAGGGGGATGTTAATCATGTGGTATGTAATACAAGTAAAAAGTGGTCAAGAAAGTCTTACTTGTCAGCTTATCCGGACGATTATTACCAATGGTGAATTGATCGATTGCTTTTTTCCGCAAAGAGAGCGAATGAGAAAAATAAATGGAGCATGGGGAGTGATAAAAGAAAAATTATTTCCTGGATATGTATTTGTCGTTACCGATAATCCAGAAGAAATTTTTTTAAAACTAAAATCTGTTCCAAAATTAACAAAATTATTAGGAGATAATCAGGGAACATTTATCCCATTGCAAGAAAAAGAAATTTATTTTATTCAGCGTTGGGGAGGCAATGATCATGTCGCAAGCATCAGTAAAGTTATGATTGAAAAGGGGAATAAGGTCAAAATTTTAGAAGGTAATTTGAAAGATTATGAAGGAGAGATTGTAAAAGTCAATCTACATAAGAGAATTGCAGTAGTACGAACGACATTTATGGGAAGTACGACTGATGTACATATGGGAATTGAGATTTTACAGAAACAAGAATAATTGTTTTATTAATTGAATTAGTTGGGATGAAGAATAAGAAGAATTATTACAGGAAAATATTTTTCTGTGATAGTTCTTTTTGATTTGTTAAAATATTGCCTGTTCTGCATTTATGAGGAGGCAGAACAATGGAGTTTAATTGTTTGTTTTATTTTTTTATGATAAAAAACGCCTTGGAAGATATATGTAAATGGATGCATAGTTTTTCTTTTTTTGTAAATACTGTTTCTGTAGGTCATTAGAGATTGTTATAAACAGTATAAAAGGAGGATTTTCATGCAAATTCATTCGGAAATTTCTCAAGTTATGTCATATATGGAAGAGGAACTGCGAGTTAAACATAATTTTGATATCATTTATCGTGTTATAAAAATTGGAAAACGGGATGCGGTAATCTATTGTATTGATGGATTTACAAAAGATGAAATACTTGAAAAATTATTAGAGTTTTTATTCAAACAGATTCCTGATTCATTTCCTGAGAATGCACATGAATTTTCAAAATTATTATTACCATATGCTGAGATTGGCTTAGGAAAGAATTATGAGGATACGATTTTAAAATTATTATCAGGGCAAGCATTATTATTTATTGATGGATTTTCTCAATGTTTAGAAATTGATTGTCGTACTTATCCAGCGCGTTCAGTCTCAGAGCCAGAAAAAGATAAAACGATGCGTGGATCAAGAGATGGATTTGTGGAAACATTAGTATTTAACACTGCATTAATTCGACGAAGAATTCGCGATCCGCAGCTAACAATGGAAGTGCTGCAGACGGGAAGGCGGTCTATGACAGATGTCTGTCTTTGCTATATTGAAGATCGAGTAGATTCAGGTCTTCTTGAAAAACTGCGCAGTAAAATTCAAAACTTAGAAGTTGATGCACTTACAATGAATCAGCAAAGTTTGGCAGAATGTATTTATCCATACAAATGGTATAATCCATTTCCAAAATTTAAATTTACAGAACGTCCAGATACGGCGGCAGCCTGTATATTAGAAGGAAATATTGCAGTGCTTGTGGATAATTCTCCTTCAGCATTAATTATGCCGTCATCGGTATTTGATATTATCGAAGAAGCGGATGATTATTATTTCCCACCTATTACTGGAACATATCTTCGTTTAACACGTCTGTTAATTTCAATTATGACATTAGTGATGACACCGATTTGGCTGCTGTTCATGCAAAATCCTGACTGGCTGCCTGATTGGCTTTTATTTATTCAAGTGAAAGAAAAAATAAATGTGCCATTGATTTTACAATTATTATTATTGGAATTGTCCATTGATGGTCTGCGTCTTGCGGCAGTCAATACACCAAGTATGCTCACGACTCCGCTCAGTGTAATGGCTGCACTTGTACTTGGAGAATTTTCTGTAAAATCAGGTTGGTTTAATTCAGAACCGATGTTATATATGGCATTTGTAGCAGTAGCAAATTATACACAGTCGAGCTTTGAACTTGGATATGCGATTAAATTTATGCGATTAATTACACTAGTTTTGACTGCATTGTTTAATTTGCCGGGATTTATCATTGGAATTATAATTTCAATTTTAGCATTAGTATGCAATAAAACATTTTCGGGAAGAAGTTATTTTTATCCATTGATTCCATTCTCATGGAAAAAGGTAAAAGAGAGATTTTTCCGTCTGCGGCTGAAACATAGTGAAAAATAGAAGAGTTGAAGATAAGTATTTATTTTGATATTAAAATATAGTTTTTGAAAAATTACTAGGATTTTTGTTTCAATTGTGATAATATAAGACAGGGAGTTAGTCATGAATAATAGGAAAATCGGGTATTGGAAATCCGTTTCTCTGACTTTTCATGAAAACATATGGCTTCCGTCTTATTTTATCTACAGAAAGAAGAGAAGAATTTATGACATTATATGATGGAAAGGTAAAACACACATATCAAGTATTGTCGATTGATATTGATATCGGCATTAAGAGACGTTTGGAAGCAATCGGATTAATTGAACAGACAAAAGTTGAGATTGTGAACCAAAAAAGAAACGGATCTATTATTATTCGTGTGAGAGGGACTCGATGGGCAATTGGTAAGACAATTGCAAAAGGAATTACAGTAAAGGAGGAAAACTAATGGCAGAAAGACCAGAGCATATTACGATTGCCTTTATGGGAAATCCAAACTGTGGAAAGACAACTCTTTTTAATGCATACACAGGTGCGAACTTAAAAGTGGCCAATTGGCCAGGCGTTACCGTTGAGAGAAAAGAAGGGTATACAAACTATAAGACAACAAACTTAACACTTGTTGATTTGCCAGGCGTATATAGTTTGACTTCTTATACAATTGAGGAGAGAGTATCAAGAAAAGAAGTACTTCAAGGTAATGTAGATGTTATTGTAAATGTAGTAGATGCTTCAAGTCTGGAGCGAAACTTATATTTGACGATGCAGTTATTAGAACTTGGAAAACCAGTAATTGTAGCATTGAATATGATGGATATTGTAGAAGAAAGAGGAATGGAAATAGATTTGCATCGTCTTCCGGAAATGCTTGGTGATATTCCAGTTGTTCCTGTATCTGCGAGAAAGCGTACCGGACTGGATGTATTGATGCATGCAGTAGTCCATCATTATCAAGAAGTACCAGATGAAAAGATTGTACGTTATTCCGACGAGATTGAGCAAAAAATTGAGCAGTTAATTGATATTGTAAAAGAAGAATATGGTGAGGATCATCAAATTTTACGTTGGCATGCAATTAAATTGTTGGAAGAAGATGAAACAGTAGTAAATGATCATCCAATTGAAGTCGGACATATTGTAGATCGAAGTTATGAAAATGAGATTATTAATCAGAAATATGAGTACATAGAAGGAGTTGTTGAAGAATGTCTGTTTAATCGAGATGCAAAGGTTGCATTTACCGAAAAAATTGACCAGTGGCTGACTCATCCATTTTGGGGACTTCCAATTTTCTTAGGAATTATTGCTCTTGTATTTTTCTTTACTTTTACTGTTGGAGATTTCTTAAAGGGATATTTTGAAGTCGGATTGGATTGGTTTTCAGCAACTGTTACTTCATTGTTACAGTTTGTATCAGCGAGTGATTGGTTGATTTCATTGATTGTAGATGGAATTATTGCAGGTGTTGGAGGTATTTTGACATTTTTACCTAATATTTTTATTTTATTTTTAGCACTTGCATTTTTGGAAGACAGTGGATATATGGCAAGAGTTGCCTATGTCATGGATGGTGTTATGGGAAAGGTTGGTCTTTCTGGAAAAGCATTTTTGCCGATGGTTCTTGGATTTGGATGTACAGTTCCAGCAGTTATGGCAACAAGAGCATTGGAACATGAAAGTGACCGAAAGCGAACGATTTTATTGACCCCATTTATGTCATGTTCGGCACGTTTGCCAATTTATGTATTGTTTGCAGATATGTTTTTTGGAAAATATGCGATGCTTGTTTCATACTCATTGTATATCATTGGAATTGTAGTTGCAATTTTGATTGCATTAGTTGTATCAAAGGTTACAAAAGCAAAAGAACAAGGTATTTTAATGATTGAACTTCCAGAATATAAAGTGCCAAATGCGCGTACGGTTCGTATTTATGTGTGGGAGAAAGTAAAAGATTATTTAACAAAAGCTGGTACGACGATTTTTATTGCATCTATTTTATTATGGTTTGTATTAAATTTTAATATGAGTGGTATGGTATCTGATGTGGCAGACAGTTTTGGTGCTGTGCTTGGTCATTGGATGGTGCCAGTGTTATCTGTAGCTGGACTTGGAATGTGGCAGATTGGATTAGCATTAATTTGTGGAATTTCCGCAAAAGAAGTTGTTGTATCAAGTTTTTCCGTATTGTTTGGCATTACGAATATTAATTCAGCAGTAGGTATGACACAGCTAAGCCAGGTTTTAGGAGCAAGTGGATTTACAAGTCTGAATGCGTATGCATTGATGGTTTTCTGTCTGCTCTATACACCGTGTATTGCAACGATCGCAACGATCAAACGAGAGACTCGTTCATGGAAATGGACAATCGGTATGGTTGTATTCCAACTTATATTTGCATGGGCAGCTGCTGCTGCAGTATTCCAAATAGGAAGTCTGATTATGTAGATTGGAGAAAATATTGGAATGAAGAAAAAAAAGTCAGATGGTTATCAGATTATGGATGTGGCAGTAAAGGCTGGGGCAATTATGCTTGCAAATGGAGCAGAGACGTATCGAGTCGAAGATACGATTAATCATATTTTAAAGCTGTATCCACATACGGACAGTTCTAGTCTAGTTATTGCAACAGGAATTATTGTAACATTATATGAAGAAGACAAAAAGCCGATTACCGTCGTAAGGCGTATTCGAAGACGCAATGTAAATTTGAATATGATTTATAAAGTGAATACATTGTCAAGGCAGCTTTGTGCTGGAGTGATAACACCACAGGAGGCAGAACAGCAGCTTGATTATTTGCGGTTTGAAAAACAATATGGAGCAGGACTTAATGCAGTAGGAATTATTGGAGTGAGTTCTTCGTTCACGATATTGGTAGGAGGAACGTTGCTTGATGCCTGCTTTGCAGTATGGATTGGTATTGCTCTGGCTTTGATTTTGGTAGCATTTCGAAATACGAGAATAACAAATTTCTTTCAGACAATGCTTGCAGCAACAGCAGTTGCTGTTATGGCAAGGGCGTTTTTAAATTTTGTACCATTTGAATTGCATGATGGACCGATGGTTGTCGGTTCCATTATGCCACTGCTGCCGGGAATGACATTTACAAATGCAATACGTGATATTTTATATGGAGATTATACAGCAGGGCTTGCACGAATGACAGAAGCTGTTTTAGTTGCATCGGCAGTCGCACTTGGCGTTGGATTTGGAATTGTTCTTTTTAGAATGTAATGAAATATTGTGATGTTGGGGTCAAAAGATAGTTTGACCCTATGATACCTACGGATTGCTCCGCGTATGTGCTCCCGCAATCCTAAAAACATTCGAAATTCACTCTAATCGGGCTACTTTCTCATGTTTTGCGGGTCCCAAAATCATGCTTTTTCATGCAAGCGTGAAACGCATGACCTTTTGACCCTGGTATCATATTGTAAAAGGGAGAATATTATGAAATTTGTTCAAATAATTGCTGCATTCATAGGAGTTTGCTGTTATGGATTTTCGACAGAAACGCCGCGGAAATTTATTATTTATGCTGGAATTGGTGGAGGATTAGCATGGTTGTTTTATTTGCTGACACTTGATCTGTTTGATAGTGTCGTATTTGCTAATTTTATCGGAGCATTTTCTGTTGGAATATATAGTCATATACTTGCAAGAAAGCTTTGTACACCAGTCACAGTATTTTTGCTTGGGGGAATTCTTCCACTCGTTCCAGGAAGTCAAATTTATCGTGCAGTATATTTTTTAATTGCACAGCAAAATAAGTTATCTGCACAAAATCTAATTCTTACGTTAAAAATAGCAGGAGTCATTGCACTGGCGATTTTTCTTGTTGATACGATTTTTATTATGATGAAAAAAGAACAAAATTTAGATATACAAAAAGAAGAATTGTAGGTGAAATGTGCATAAGAACAAAAGCAGCCATGTTTCGAATTGTTAATCGAACATGGCTGCCTTTTATGTAGCTATGAAATAATAATGATGTTGAGGTCAATCTTAGTATGTAAAGAGATTAGAAGTCTACTTCTGTACCATAATACGTATATGTCAATAATTTTGCCATCTCTGCAGGAGTGATTGATCTTGGATTAGAACCTGTACATGCATCACCAACAGCAAGTTCTGCAATTTTATCAACTTTTTCTAAAAATTCTTCCTCGTTAATTCCGAAGTCTTTTAATGTCTTAGGAATATTCAACTTTACATTGTATTCATCAATTTTCTTGCAAAGTGCATCAACACATTCTGCATCTGTACCTGTGATACCAATACTTCTTGCAATATCTGCATAGCGTCCCTGTGCACATTTTGCATTATATTTAATAACATATGGAAGATAAATCGCATTTGCACATCCATGAGGAATATGTCCTGTAGAGAATGCAGCGCCAGTCTTATGTGCCATAGAATGAACGATGCCAAGCAATGCATTGGAGAATGCCATACCTGCGAGACACTGTGCATAATGCATCTGTTCTCTTGCCTTCATATCTCCAGAGTAGGAATCTGGCAGATAGTCAAATACCATCTGGATTGCCTTAATTGCCAATGGGTCAGTAAATGGAGTGTTTAATGTAGAAACATAAGCTTCAATTGCATGAGTTAAAGCATCCATACCAGTATGTGCTGTTAATTTTGGAGGCATCGTCTCAGCAAGTGACGGGTCAACAACTGCAACATCAGGAGTGATATTAAAGTCAGCCAGTGGGTACTTTACACCAGTGGAATAATCAGTAATAACAGAAAATGCAGTTACTTCGGTAGCAGTACCAGAAGTAGAAGGAATGGCAAGGAATTTTGCTTTTGTACGAAGAGTTGGGAAACTAAATGGTGTAATAAGCTGCTCAAATGTAGTATCTGGATATTCATAGAATGTCCACATTGCCTTTGCAGCGTCAATTGGAGAACCGCCGCCCATAGCGATAATCCAGTCAGGTTCAAACTCTGACATCGCTTTTGCACCAGCCATAACAGTCTCTACAGATGGATCTGGTTCTACGTTTTCAAATAATTGAGTTTCGATGCCTGATTCTGTTAAATAAGAAAGAACTTTATCTACAAAGCCGAATCTCTTCATTGATCCGCCACCGAGTACGAGCATTGCCTTTTTTCCATTTAATGTCTTTAATACTTCTAAAGCGTTCTCACCATAGTAAATATCTCTTGGTAATGTAAATCTGTTCATAAATTTAAAATCCCCTTTCTATAATTGTCTTCTCTTAATAAGAGAAATACTAGCGGTTTATTTATTATTTATTATACTACTATGTGATAAAATTAACAAGTAAAAAATATGAAAATCAGTATCTTTTTTAAATTTAAAAAAAATTTTTATAATTTCTCTGAAAAAAGAATAATAAAAATACTTGGTGTGCAAAAACCAAGAAATCTTCCATCAGCCTATTGTTATTTTTAAAAGAATGGGATATAATGGCGGAGAAAAGATAAGAAAGAGGAGAATCATGTTATGAGCAAAGTTAGAACAAGATTTGCACCGAGTCCAACAGGACGAATGCATGTAGGAAATTTGCGTACAGCATTGTATGCCTATCTGATTGCAAAACATGAAGGTGGGGATTTTATTTTACGTATTGAAGATACCGATCAAGAGCGTTATGTAGAAGGTGCCGTTGATATTATTTATCGTACATTAGAAAAAACAGGTCTCGTTCATGACGAAGGACCAGATAAAGACGGCGGCTGCGGACCATACGTGCAGAGTGAACGCCAGGCAAGCGGCATTTATTTGGAATATGCAAAACAGTTAGTTGAAAAAGGAGAAGCATATTATTGCTTTTGTGATGCAGAACGTTTGGCTTCTTTAAAGCAGGAAGTGGCAGGAAAAGAAATTACTGTTTATGATAAACATTGCCTGAATTTAACAAAAGAAGAAGTAGAAGCAAATCTCGAAGCAGGAATGCCATATGTTATTCGTCAAAATAATCCAACAGAAGGAACAACAACATTCCATGATGAGATTTATGGTGATATTACAGTGGATAATGCAGAATTGGATGATATGATTTTGATTAAATCCGATGGATATCCGACCTATAATTTTGCTAATGTAGTAGATGATCATTTGATGGGAATTACACATGTTGTTCGTGGAAATGAATATTTATCTTCTTCACCAAAATATAATCGTCTTTATGAGGCATTTGGATGGGAAGTCCCAATCTATGTGCATTGTCCATTAATTACCGATGAGACACATAAGAAGCTGAGTAAACGCTGCGGACATTCTTCTTTTGAAGATCTTGTTGAGCAGGGATTTGTGACAGAAGCAATCGTGAATTTTGTGGCATTGCTTGGATGGAGTCCAGAAAATAATCAGGAAATTATGAATATGGATGAGCTTATTGCAAACTTTGATTATCGTCATATGAGCAAATCTCCAGCTGTATTTGATTTTACAAAACTAAAATGGATGAATGGAGAATATATTAAAGCAATGAATATGGATCGTTATATGGAAATGGCGATGCCATATATTAAAAAGACAGTGATAAAAGATTGTAAGCTTGATAAAATTGCAGAGCTTGTAAAGACACGTATCGAGACATTCCCAGATATTTGCGATTTGATTGATTTCTTTGAAGAAGTGCCAGAATATGATATCAGTATGTATACTCATAAGAAGATGAAGACAAATGCACAGACTTCATTGGAAGTATTAAAAGAAATGCTTCCTCGCTTAGAGGCACAAGAAGATTTTAGTAATGATGCATTATATACATTATTAGTTGATTTTGTAAAAGAAAAAGGATGTAAAAATGGTTATGTGATGTGGCCACTTCGTACTGCTGTTTCTGGTAAGCAGATGACACCTGGCGGTGCAACAGAAATTATGGAAATTATCGGAAAAGAAGAGACAATTCAGCGTGTTCAAAACGCAATTCAGAAGTTATCATAAGGGAGATTATGTCATTTAATAATTCTCAAAAAAAAGCAATCCATCATTTTAAAGGACCGGCACTTGTACTTGCTGGTCCTGGATCAGGAAAGACAACTGTAATTACCCACAGAACAAAATATTTAATTGAACAGTTTCATGTGCAGCCAAAGCATATTTTAGTTATTACATTTACAAGAGCAGCAGCGATAGAAATGAAAGAACGTTTTTTTTATTTAATGAATGATACAAAAACTGCTGTCACATTTGGAACATTTCATTCTGTCTTTTTTAAAATTTTAAAATATGCGTATCATTATCGTGCAGAAAATATTGCAAGAGAAGAACAAAGACAGTTATTTTTGAGAGAAATTTTGCAGCTGCTTCATTTAGAGATAGAAGATGAGAATGAATTTATTAGTGATATTTTAAGTGAAATTAGTGTAATTAAAAATGATCGCATTGCATTGGAACATTATTATCCAAAAAACTGTTCAGAAGAAAATTTCAAAGCAATTTATGAGCATTATGAAGAACGGATGCAGCGAGAAAATTTGATTGATTTTGATGATATGCTTCTAATGACGTATGAACTTTTAGCAGCTCGTCCAGATATATTAAAATTATGGCAGGAAAAATACCAGTTTATATTAATAGACGAATTCCAAGATATTAATAAAGTGCAATATGATATTGTAAAGATGCTTGCTGCTCCGCGCAATAATTTGTTTATCGTAGGAGACGATGATCAGTCAATTTATCGTTTTCGAGGTGCAAGACCAGAGATTATGCTTGGATTTGAAAATGATTATCCAAATGCGGATCAGATTTTATTGGATGTCAACTACCGTTCTTCAAAAGCAATTGTGTCGGCAGCGAGTCGGTTAATTGTTCATAACCGCACACGGTTTCAAAAACAAATTCGAGCATCGCATCCGATGGGTGCTTCCATTTATATTAGAAATTGTCAGTCGGTTCAGGAGGAGACGACTGCTATTTTAGAACAAATGCATGCATATTGTGATCAAGGCATTCCGTATTCAGATATGGCAGTGCTTGTGCGTACTAATACAGGTGCGCGTGCGATTGTGGAGAAAATGATTGAGGCAAACGTTCCCTTTCAAATGAGAGATCAAATTCCAAATTTGTTTGATCATTGGATTGCAAAAGATATTTTAACTTATATGGAGATCGCAGCGGGAGACCATTCAAGAGCTGCGTTTTTAAAAATTATAAATCGTCCAAAACGATATATTCACAGAGAGGCATTGTCTGAACAAGAAATTACGATGAATTTACTGCGTTCCTATTATATGGATAAAGACTGGATGATAGATCGCATTGATCGGATGGAGTATGAATTTAAAATGCTTCGTATGATGGCACCGTATGCGGCGATTCACTTTATTCGCAAAGGGATTGGCTATGATACTTTTGTGACAGAATATGCACAATATCGGAGAATGAAGCCAGACGAACTAATGGAAGTGCTTGACGCATTACAAGAGAGTGCAAAAGAGTATCGAACACTTGGACAGTGGAAAGAGCATATATGTGAATATACTGAGCAGCTAAAGCAAAAAGCATCCTATCAAAAGGAACAAAAAGAAGGTGTGCAGATCAGCACAATGCATAGTTCAAAAGGGCTGGAATATCAAGCCGTATTTTTACCAGATGTAAATGAATCAATTGTACCACATACAAAAGCAGTACTTGATGCAGATCTTGAGGAAGAGCGCAGATTATTTTATGTCGCAATGACAAGAGCAAAGACATATCTTCATATGTACTCTTTAAAAGAACGGTATAATAAACCACTGGAGCCAAGTCGTTATTTAGAAGAGTTAGTGGAGATGATACCAAAAAAATAATATAAAAAGCCAGTGAAACGAAGTTATGTCTCGCTGGCTTATAGTCGTATGTATTAAAAGATGAAGTATGCATACTGCTGTGGTTTATTACGGTAATGTCTTCATATAATCATATAAGATATTACTATCATTCCATCTTCCTTCTCTTGCACCGTTCATAATGACAATTGCATATTGCTTACCATTATGTTCATAGCCACTGATAATACAATAACCGCTGTACTCGCTGCTTCCAGTTTTTAATCCGATGCAGTCTGGAATATAATATTCATTTTCAGGGTCAAGCAAGTGGTTTGTGTTGGTCCATGTAATTGTCTGACCAGACACAAAGGTCGCATCGATACGGAATTGACGAGTAATTTGAAGCAATTCGCTATGTTTCATAAACTCAGCAGAAAGTTTTGCCATGTCGGATGCGGTTACAAGCTGTTTGGAATTATCAAAACCATCTGGATTCGTAAATGTGGAATGCTTCATTCCAATTCGATTGGCATAGTCATTCATTGTTTTTACAAATAGATCAACAGCATCTTTTGCAGGTAAAGCGTTGTCGTTTGCAATTGTGCGGCCAGTAACTGTAGCAACCGTATAGGCAGCATCATTGCCAGAAGGAATCAATAATCCTTCTAATAACATCTTCATTGTAAGCTGATGACCTTTTTGGATATAGGCAAGACTGGAACCTGGTTCTACAAGATCTAGTTCGTCTCCGACTGTAATAACAGTATCAAGAGAAACATGATCGACTGCAACTAAAGAAGCGAGCAGCTTTGCAGTGCTTCCTGGGTACACAAGATTATCTGGATTTTTTGAAGCCATTACTTTACCTTCTGTACAATTATATAATACAGCACTTTGTGCTTTGACAGGAAGCGTCTGACCGTCGAGTGTCGTTGCATCGGATGCAGCAGTTGGAGCAACGCTCGAAGAATCTTTTTCAGAGTCTGTATTTTTGGATGATTCAGTGTCGGTTGACTGGTTTGATGTCAATTCTGGCACTGTCTCAGAGGAGGAATCTTTGGAGGAAGTTTTTTCTGTTGAAGAAACAGATTCATTTGACTGAGCAGGAGTTGTATAAAGTGTCGTATCGTTTCCGCAGGCAGTCAATATACATAGAGAAGACAAAGCCAATATTGTCAGATGTTTTAAACGCATAGTAAACCTTCTTTCTATTAAAAATGTATTTCAAAAAATGCCACGAACATTTTATTTATATTTTAACGGTTTTAAGCTGAAAAATCAACAGCAAAGTACAAAAATTGCACGATAAATAAAATGAGTTATGGATGACTACAAAAAAGTAAAATATATGCTTGAAATATCGTGAAAAATAGAGTAATATGTATTAGGGATATATTGATGTGGGAGGATGCATTATGCAAAACTATTGTGCAGATATTCATTCTCATATGCTGCCAAGAGTAGACGATGGAGCAGAATCATTTGAAGAATCTATAAAGATGCTGAATATTGCTTTGAAAGAAGGCATTCGTACTATTTGCTTAACACCGCATTATATGCCAGAGCGATGGAAGCCAAGACCAGAAAAAGCAAGGGAGTATCAAAAGTATTTACAGCGTTATGCGAGACAGTTTGATCCCAATATTAAAATTTATTTAGGAAACGAGCTGTTTTACCGACAAGGAGCATTAGAGGATTTAAATAAAGGCAATTGTCTGACATTGAATGGAAGCAGATATGTGCTTGTAGAATTTTCACCAGTACAGCCTTATCAAGAAATTTATAAGGGATTAAATTATTTGATAAGTGGAGGGTATACGCCAATATTGGCACATATCGAACGATATATTAAAATTAATACAAGTTTAGATAAAGCGGAAGAGTTAAGACAAAGAGGAATATTAATTCAAGTAAATGCATCTTCGGTACTAGGGGGAAGTGGAAATACTGCAAAGAAATTTGCAAAAAAACTTTTAAAGAAAAACTTAGTACATGTCATATGTACAGATGCACATAGCTGCAGGCATAGAGCTCCCCATATGAGTGAATGTATGCAGTATGTGGCAAAACATTATGGGGATGAGTATGCACAACAATTGTTCTGCAAAAACCCAGAGAATATCTTATATGATAAAAAAGTAGGAGAGTTATAACGATGCAGGAAACGAAAAATAATGAAATTGAAATCAATCTACAAGAACTGTTTTTTGTCTTTTTACACAAATTATGGATTATTATTCTTGCAGGTGTTGCAGTAGGAATTGCTGCCTATTTATATACCTCTATGATGATAACTCCGCAGTATGCTTCAAACGGAAGTATATATATTTTGACGCGTACAAATTCTAATCAGCAAGTGACAACAGGTGACTTAAATATGTCCACACAGCTGACAAGTGATTTTGAAGAGTTAATTACAAGTCATACAGTGTTAGATCAAGTAATTGATGACATAGGAAGTGAAGACCTTACATATACATCATTAAAAAATAAAATTAGTGTATCAAATAAGACAGATACTCGTATACTGCAAATTACAGTCAAAGATCCAGATCCGCTTGAGGCAAAGAAAATTGTTGATACAATTATTGAAGTATCTTCCAAGAAAATTAAGAGTATTATGGATATTGAAGCAGTTAATTTGGTAGACGAAGGAACTTTAAGTAACCGTCCAGTCAGCCCTAGCTATAAGAAAAATGTTCTGATGGGTGCTTTAGTTGGTATGGTAATTGCCGCAGGCATTATTTTGCTCATTTATATGATGGATGATAAGATACATACAGCAGAGGATATAGAAAAGTATTTAAAATTAAGTGTACTGGGAATGATTCCAGAATTATCTGCGGATGAGGGAAAGAAAAAGAAAAGGTAGAAGAAAGGGTTAAAGTAAGATAATGCAGAAAGTTGAAGTTAGTAGTAAATATGAAAAAAATTATCAGGCAAATGAAGCATATCGAACACTCCGTACGAATATATTGTTTTGCGGCTCTGATACAAAGGTAATTATTGTGACAAGTTGTCAGCCAAATGAAGGAAAGAGTTCTGTTTCTATGGAAACTGCAATTTCTATGGCTCAGATGGGAAAAAAGGTATTAGTTATTGATGCGGATTTAAGAAAGTCAGTCATGGCAGCAAAATATCATATTAAACATGATATTAAAGGCTTGAGTGAATTGTTGTCGGGTCTTGCTACATTAGAAGAAATATTATGTGCAACGACAGTTGAAAATTTACATGTAATTTTTTCCGGTCCAGTACCTCCAAATCCAGCAGAATTATTAGGAGGAAGACAGGCAAAATTATTAATTGAACACCTGCGTCCACTGTATGATTATATTATTATAGACTGCCCTCCATTAGGAAGTGTTATTGACAGTGCAATTGTAGCAGAATATGCAGATGGAGCTGTTATGGTTGTAGCAGCAGATCAAATTAAATACAGTTTTGCCCAAGGAGTAAAAGAGCAGTTAGAAAAGAGTGGATGTAAAATACTCGGTGTTATTTTAAACCGAGTAAATGCAAAAAAAAGCTTATATTCTAAATATTACTATGGTTATTATGGAAGATATTATGGTGGAAAAGATTCCGAATATAAAAAATAATAAAAAATTAATGAAGTATTATAGATAAATATCCAGAAATAATAAAATTTCCATATATGAAACAATTTGCTGATATCATATTGAAAGTAAGACCAATGATTACGATGATTTTCTGGGCTGCAGGTGCGATGACAGCATTTTGCTTTTTATTTTTATTTCTTTTGCATCGAATAGATTGATAAATCACTGATGTGTTTTATATGGATAGGAGCTATTTTATTTGGAATTGCATTTCTTTTTATGGGTTTAGTAAAAATTATGAAAATTCGATTAAAAAGAAAACGCAAATAATTAAAAAATGTCTTGTTAGGTTTATTCTGGCAAGGCATTTTTTATTGGAGGTGTAAGACAGACAAAGATACTTACATTTCAATGCATAGTTTATTCAAATTGGTGAAATGTTTATTATAGTTTAGTCAGATGAAAACCGACATGCTACCCATGTAGCAGGCATTTTAGCAGGAGATGGAACATTATCAAAAGGAAAAATAAAAGGTGTGGCGCCAAAGGCAAGTTTAGTAGCTTTAAAAGTATTGGATGATAAAGGAAATGGGAAACTAAGTCATATGCTTGCAGGAATCAGCTGGTTAGAAAAAAAATGGGATCAGTATAATATACGAATTGTAAATATTTCAATAGGAGCTGTTTGTACGCAAATGACAGGAGAAGAATCACAGCTTGTAAAGGCAGTCAACCGTTTATGGGATTTAGGAATTGTCGTATGTGTCGCAGCGGGAAATGAAGGAAATAAAGTGACAACTCCTGGTATTTGCAGAAAAACAATTACAGTTGGCTCAAGTGATGATGATATTATGGTTGACCAGTATGGGACAATATATAAAAACTATTCTGGAAAAGGTCCAACAAGCAGTTGTGTCTGTAAACCAGAAATCGTTGCTCCAGGAACAAATATTATAGCAGCGAATGCGATGAATAGCAGACTGTCGAAACCATATACAATGAAAAGTGGAACATCGATGTCTACTCCGATTGTTTCTGGAGCGATTGCCTTATTATTAGAAAAATATCCAATTATGAGTAACAAAGAAGTTAAATTACGACTAAAAAACACTGCAAAAAACCTTTTTTTACCACAAAATCATCAAGGATGGGGGCAACTATCAATTGTAAATTTGTTAAAAGATGAACATTTTTGAAGATAAGCCAAAAAATGCAGAAAATATTTTGTAAAAAGCCTCTTGACGAAAATGGTATTATTGTATACAATAATACAAAAGTTTAACAAATATTATTTGTTGAATAGCAGTTCATTAGAAAGGTTTGGTATACATATGGATAATCGCTCAGTTATTATGAATCAGCATACAAATTTACTAGAATTAGAAGAACATATTTACCATCTGGAAGATGTAGAAAATCCAAATACATTTCGGAATTTATTTCCATACGATGAAGTTCCTAAAATTGCATTTAATAATCGTATTGTGCCTCACAATATGCCAGAGCATATTTGGATTACTGATACAACTTTCCGTGACGGACAGCAGTCAAGAGCACCTTATACGACAGAGCAAATTGTGACAATTTATGACTATTTGCATCGTTTAAGTGGTCCAAATGGAATTGTTCGCGCGAGTGAGTTCTTCCTTTATACAAAGAAAGACAGAGATGCTGTCTATAAATGTCTTGAACGTGGATATCAATTTCCAGAGGTAACGAGCTGGATTCGTGCAAATCGTAAAGATTTCCAGCTTGTTAAAGATATTGGATTAAAGGAAACTGGTATTCTTGTTAGTTGTTCTGATTACCATATTTTTTATAAAATGAAAATGACACGTCAGCAGGCAATGTTCCACTATCTGCATATTGTGAGAGAATGTTTGGAATTTGGTATTAGCCCGAGATGTCATTTAGAAGATATTACACGTTCTGATTTGTTTGGATTTGTAATTCCATTCTGTTTGGAGTTAATGCGTCTTCAAGATCAGTATAAAATTCCAGTTAAAATTCGTGCTTGTGACACGATGGGATATGGAGTAAATTTCTCAGGTGCAGTAATGCCACGTGCGGTACAGGGAATTATTTATGGTTTGACAACACATGCTGGTGTGCCAAGTGAAAACTTAGAATGGCATGGACATAATGATTTCTATAAAGCAGTAACAAATTCTACAACAGCATGGCTGTATGGCTGCAGTGGAGTGAATACATCATTATTTGGTATTGGAGAACGTACAGGAAATACTCCATTGGAAGCGATGGTATTTGAATATGCACAGTTAAAAGGTACACTGGACGGTATGGATACAACAGTTATTACCGATCTTGCAGAATATTTTGAAAAAGAGATCGGAGAAAAGATTCCAGAACGTACTCCATTTGTCGGAAAGAATTTCAATGTAACTCGTGCGGGTATTCATGCAGATGGTTTATTAAAGAATCAGGAGATTTATAATATTTTTGATACGGAGAAGTTCTTAAAGCGTCCGCCATTAGTAGCAGTGTCTAATACATCCGGACTTGCAGGAATTGCACATTGGATTAACAATTATTATCGCTTAGATGAAGAACATAAAGTTGACAAAAACAGCGATTTAGTTGTAAAATTAAAGAACTGGGTTGATGAGCAGTATGAAGATGGTCGTGTGACAGTTGTTTCTGATGAGGAATTAGTTGCAGCGATTGATTTGTATTGTCAAGAACTGAGGATTGTATTAAAATAGAATTCCATTCATACGGAACGCTAGAGATAGAGTCAGGCGTTCCGTGTTGAACTTGTAGGAGGATGAAACATGGAGAATAATATTATGTTGCAAGGAGAAGTGACAGACAAATATTCTCTGCGAGGACGAGTATTTAATGCATTAAGAGAAAATATTTTATCCGCAAAGTATAGTCAAAATGAAGAACTGAAAGAGACAGCAGTAGCAGCAGAACTGGGAGTGAGTCGTACCCCTGTCAGAGAAGCACTTCGTCAGTTAGAGTTAGAAGGTCTTGTAAAAATAATTCCAAATAAGGGAGCTTATGTTATCGGAATTACAGACAAAGATATTGAAGATATTTATCTTATGCGTTCACTGTTAGAAGGATTATGTGCTAGATTTGTGACAGAGAATATTACACAAGAGCAGATTGAACAGTTAGAAGAAATTACATATTTGACAGATTTTCATGTAAGAAAAGGAAATTTGGAACAGCTCTATGAACTTGATAATCGATTTCATGGGTTGTTGTACGAGATTTCAGGAAGCAGAATGTTAGCACATGTATTAAGTGACTTCCATCACTATGTAGAAAGAGTGAGAAAAGTTTCCTTGACGCAAAAAGGAAGAAGTCATGAATTCAATGAAGAACATAAAGCGATTTTACAGGCAATGAGAGAACGTGATGCAGAAAAAGCAGAAAAGCTTGCAAATATTCATATTGTTAATACGATTCATAATATTAATCGAAATGGGTTAGAGATTATCAAAGATTCCACAAAAACAAAATAATAGATGAGAAGATTGTTGTATTAAGAAATTGACCAAAAATTTTATACGATAACTTTTTAACTTAACCAGGGAGGTTCCTTGTTTCAAGTGTTTTAAGCGCTAATCAAGGAACCTCCTTGTACTTTTTGTATAGATAATTATGTAAAAACTCCGAAAATATGGAAAAATAATAAAAAAATATTAAGAAAATGATGACAAAGCAAGTAAAGAGTAGTATAATAAAAACGACTGATAAAAGAAAAGGAGAACAGTATGAAATTAGAAGTAAAGGAGATCAAAAAGAGCTTTGGTGATATAGAAGTTTTGCATGGCATTACATTTGAAGTAGAAAGTGGTATCGCACTCGGATTACTTGGAAGAAATGGTGCTGGAAAAACTACGACCATCCGTATTTTAATGGATGTATTTAAAGCAAATGCTGGACAAATTTTACTAGATGGAATAGCATTTGATAGAAAAAAGCATCAAATTGGATATTTGCCGGAGGAGCGAGGATTATATCCAAAAAAAACAGTGCAGGAGCAGATTATTTATTTGGCAATGCTGCGTGGCATGAAGAAGAAAGAGGCAGTTCAGAATGCAAAAAAGTGGTTAGAGCGACTTGAAGTTGACCAATATTGGAATCGGAAGCTGGAAACACTGTCTAAAGGAAACCAGCAAAAAGTACAGTTAGCATCGACATTAGTCTGTGATCCAGAAATCGTAATTTTGGACGAGCCATTTAGCGGATTAGACCCAGTCAATGCTCAAATATTAAAAGATGTTGTAAGAGAATTAATTCAGCATAAGAAGATTGTTATTTTCTCCAGTCATCAAATGAGCTATGTAGAAGAATTTTGTGATGATATTGCAATTATTAATCATGGCGAAATTGTCTTAAAGGGAGACCTTCAAGAAATTAAGAGAGAATATGGACGTCATCTTTATATTTTAAATGCAGAAAATTATGCAGTTGCTGAATTGAAAGAAAAATGTGAGAAAGAACTTGATTCATATATGACTGTACAGGATATGAAAAAAGAATTTCTTGTGCTGAAGCTAAGAGAAGATATCCGCAGAGAAGATTTTTTAGAGGCAGTATTGCATACTGACATTGTAATTGATGTATTTGGTAACTATAAACCATCTTTGAATGATATTTTTGTTGCAAAAGTAGGAGATGATGCATCTGAGGGAGGAAAAAAATGAAACAGTTTACTACTGTATTAAAATTTGAGCTTACAAATTATATAAAAAATAAGACCTATATGCTTACGACGATTTTGATGGCAGTTATCTTAGGTGCAATGATGTTTTTGCCGCATTTTATTGATATGGGCAATGATACGGATACACCTGCTAAAATTGAACAGTCCGCACAACAGGAAGATTTGGATCAGTCTTCTGAAGAAAATGAATCAGTTGATTTTCAAGAAACAAAATATATGATATTTGATCCCGATCAAATTATAGACAATACATTGTTGAAAGTTTATTTCCCAGGAATTGCATGGCAAAAGGCAGAAAATGATCAGCAAGTTCGCAAAGCAATAGAAAATAAAGAAGCAAAAGCGGGATTTTGTGTTGAAGCACAGAATCAATTTACTTATTACATATTAAATAAAGATATGGATAACAATGATCCAGCAGTATTTACGAAACTGCTTGGAGTAATAAAACAGATGGAATATTGTAAACAAAAAAAACTGAACTTTGAAGAAGTTACACAAATATTTCAATTTGAAAACGAAGTTCAGCATAAAGAAGAAATACTTGGAAAAGATATGATGAGCAATTATTTTTATTGCTATATATTTGTTATTTTAATTTTTATGATGATTATTATGTACGGAGCTATGATTGCGACATCTGTAACGACCGAAAAAAGCAATCGTTCGATTGAAGTGCTTGTAACGAGCACATCAGCAAATAGCTTGATTTTTGGAAAAGTAATTGCGGGTGCAATTGCAGGTATTTGCCAAATGGGAATTATATTAGGCTCTATTTTGATTTCCTATCAAATCAATCGTACAGGATGGAATGGAATGCTGGATCAATATTTGAATATACCAGAGAACGTATTAATTATATTTGCATTATTTGGTATCGGAGGATATTTGTTCTACGCATTTTTATATGGAGCAGTGGGAGCATTAGTGTCAAAAACAGAAGATATCAATAAGAGTGCAGGTGGACTGCAGATGATCATTATGATTGTATATTTTGTTGTATTAGCACAACTTTCAAATGTAGATGGAATTGTAATGAAGATTGCTTCTTTCCTGCCATTTAGTTCATACAGTGCGATGTTTACGAGAGCAGCGATGGGAGCAGTGGAACTGTGGGAAGTCATTGTTTCGTTTCTTATTCTTGCAGCTTCAGTTGTCGTTGCTGGACTCATTGGAGCAAAAATTTATCGAATGGGAACATTGCGTTATGGCAATCCAATCAAGTTTAGTCAGGCATTAAAAGATATTTTTAGAAAAGAATAATTATGTCAGGAAAAAATAAAAAATTCAGTTGATACATTCGAGAAAATAGTCTATAATATCAGAATAAAGTGTGTATCCTACTCAAAGGGTTCTTGATTATATAGAAAAATGGAAAATTTGAGTAGTTTCCTATGAAATAAAAAAGAAAATTATAGAAGAAAGATGGAAAATGTATGAAACGAATAATAAGTTCGGTCATAATGATGCTGCTGGCAACAGTGTGCTTTCATCCAATTATGGCATTTGCTGAAGTAAATGGACCAGAAGTAAATGCAGTAGCATATTGTGTAATGGATGCTGATACGGGAGAAGTAATTATCAGCAAAAATATGGATGAGCGTATGTATCCTGCAAGTATTACAAAAATTATGACATCATTAATTGCATTTGAGCAGTGCAAAGATTTGGATGACGAAATTACTTTTTCAGAAACAGCACTAAATATTTCAACAATCAGTTCTACGCTTCATCCAGTGGCAAAAGTAGGAGAGACAATGAGCTTTATGGATGCTATGTACGGATTAATGTTAAGTTCTGGAAATGAATGTGCAAATGCAATTGCAGAGTATACATATGGAGATATTGGTACATTTGTAGCGAAGATGAATGAACGAGCACAGCAAATTGGAGCAGTGAATACGCATTTTATGAATGCACATGGACTTCATGATACAGAACATTATACGACAGCACGAGATATGGATTTAATTTTTAGAGAAGCGATTAAAAATAAAAACTTTGTTAAAGTTTCCTCTACTCCAACTTATAATATTCCAGAGACAAACAAAGAGGATGCTCGTTACTGTGAGGCAGGTCATCGTATGATACTTGGCACGATTCCATGTGAGGGAATTATTGCTGGTAAGTCAGGGCGCACAAAAGAAGCTGGAAGAACGTTGATGACTGCTGTGGAGCGTAATGGAAAGACTCTTGTAATCGCCGTATTAAAGACAAATGACAATAATCTCTACAGTGATACGCAGATACTGATTGATTATGGATTTAATATTTTAGAAGGAAACTATCCAGCTGTTTCATGGCAGTTAGTCAATGATAAAGTGTGGGCGGATGCGAATGTTAAGATTCGTAAATATCCAAGTTCTTATGCGACACAAGTTGGAATTTTAAAAGAAGGCGTATCTGCGCAGCGTGTTGCGACTTATGATAAATGGAGCCGCATTAAGGTGGGAAACGCAGAATATTATGTAGATTCTCATTATGTTGTTACAGATAAGTCTCAGCTCTCGAAAAATAATAAATCAACAGAAAATAATAAAGAAAATACAGAGGATACAAGAGCGGAAGGTTCATTGTTAGAGATGGAGAAAGAATCATCCAGCATTGAAATGCCAGAAAACGATTCACCGCATGATCAGATTAAGCAGTCTTCTAGATTTTTGACTCAGACGAGAGATAAGCTGATACAGTATTTTGGAGAAGATTGGGAAATTGTAGCTGTACTGATGACTGGAATTATTATTGTTGTAGTGATTCTCATAGTTATGCTGATTAGAAAAGGAAAGTCTAACAGATAAGACCGATAACTTTTTATATAATTTCAATTATTTTACAAAATTGGTTGATTTTTTAACTTGCCAAATGAACAAACATAGGTTATAATAAAAATAACTTAAATATCCTGGGGTGTTCGAGATCCTGCTTTTTTTGAACCTACATGACATAATACGGGATTCCTAGATTGCCAGGCGGATGTCAAGCCTCCGATTTTGCAGTGGAAGGCAGAAGTCTGGCTGCGGTTGCCCACCTAGCTTTGCTAGGCGTCAAAGTGGCAGGGACGGCATCTTGGGATAATTGGGAAAAAGAATGGATTATCATTCTTTTTTTTTGTCTAATTGTGATGTATGAAATAATCCCTGCCTTCATATAATCAAACAGGCTATCAAACGGTGATTTGGCTATGGATAAGCAGTGAAGTAAATTGGAAGTATATGCTTCACTGCCGCGAAAAAATTTGATTAGATGCAGAAAATAAATGAGGCAGGAGGCATAGATGGAACGACAATTAGGAAAGTGGATTGGAATAATCGGAGGGATTTGTATAGTAATCTTGCTTTTAGCACTGATGCAAAAAGAAAATGAAGCATATAGTGATCTTTCCGAAGGAATCAGCAGAGGGAGGGCAGCAAAATCATTGGCTTTGGTCTTGGCAGATAAAGAAACTTGTAGTCAAGTAACAGCGTCTTTTTTCTCAGAAAGAGAAAATGACAAATGGTATGTTCCATATATGAATTACTTATATAGTTGTGGGTATATTACAATAGATCAAATGCCTCCAAATCAGAAAACAGCAGAAGGACACTTGACACAGCAAGAGTGGGCGGCGATTTTACATAAAATAGGAATGTCAGAATTAATTATAGAGACAAATCCAATGGAGGAAGTCAGTTTTGAACAGTTTTGGAAGGCATATGAGTATATTTTAAAAAAAATAGATCAAAATCAGACAATAGTAAGAAAAACAGTTATATTATATCAGACTGCAGCAAATCTTGCAGATGCAAAGCCATGGGAAGCTTATACTGATATAGGAATACTTGGATTTGACGGAATAGCGCTTGACTATTATATAGGGAAACAAATTTTAATCTCATTAAAAGGGAGAGAGATTATTCGTGTATTTGGAGAGGAAGATCCTGTGCCGATTGAAGAGCCAGAAACGATGGAGGCACAGCCAATTGAACAAGTCCAAGAAAGGGAAATTCGTGTACTGATTCAAGCATCTGATTATAAACAGAAACTGCATGACAGTGTGAGTATTACAAGCAGCGGGGCATTTCATACAGCTTATAATGGTCAGATTATCTCATATAGTGCAGGAGAGACAATAACAATTACAAAAGAACAGCTGATAGATGGCACAATGATAATAGAACCAGATGGAGAAACAGAACTTTGTTTAGCCTCTGTGCATCGTGCACAGGGAACACCAGCTTATCCAGGAAAGATGGAGTTGACGTTACAAGGAAACCAGATTGCAGTGATTAATATTGTTGACGTAGAGGAGTATTTGACAAGAGTTGTTCCTTCAGAGATGCCAGCATCATATGGAATTGAAGCAGCGAAAGTACAGGCAATTTGTGCCAGAACGTATGCATGGCAAAAATTAGCTTCGGAACAATGTCCAGAATATGGTGCGCATGTCGATGACAGCACAAACTATCAAGTATATAATGCAGTTGCACAGCAAGATATTTCCACGCAAGGAGTAAGAGAAACAGAAGGACTTATTTTAGCGAAAGACGGAAAAATCATTACTCCGTATTATTTTTCAACTTCGTGTGGATATACGGCAGATAATCAAATATGGGGTGGGACTACTGCGGCATATCCATATTTGACTTCAAAAGCAATAGCCGATGCATCCCAAAACTTAAACTTAACAGATGAAGCGACATTTCGTGCATTTATTTTAAATAAGAATTATCCTTCCTATGAGACATCATTTCCATGGTATCGCTGGGAATATTCAATTGAATTGCCAGCATTAGAAGAAATGATAAAAAGCAGACTTTCGTCTTTATCTGCAAATCGTCCGCATAGCGTATTAAGTCTTCAGGAAGATGGAACAGTGAGAGAGGCAGCAGATATTGAAATTGGATCGCTCACGGCGATTGATATTACAGAAAGATATAATGGAGGAATTGCAGCGCAATTAAAAATTACTGGCACAAATCAGACAATTTTGATTCAGCAAGAAAGCAGTATTCGAGCAATTCTTGGTTCGCCGGATATGATTTACCAAAATAAATCAGTAGATGGGGTTGGGAAAAGTGAGGCAAATTATCTTCCGAGTGCATTTGTATGCTGTATTCCGATCATGGATGGAGAGAATAAGAGTGGTTATCGAATTTGTGGCGGTGGCAATGGTCACGGAATCGGAATGAGTCAAAATGGAGTGTATGCAATGACGATGCAAGGAAAAACATATCAAGAAATTATTTCCTATTTTTATCCATCTATAGAGATGAAAAACAATAAAACGATATGAAAATTTTATCCGATATGTAAAAAAATATATCAAATGAGCGGAGAATATTGACATCTTGAGAGAAAATAGTATTTTTGGTTGCATAAGCATACATTTGCTTGTATAATGACCTATGTAAGCTTGTATCACTTTAATTAGATAAAAAGGCAGCGAATCTATCCGAAGAATGGAGGAATGGCAATGGAAAAAATAAAAATGACTACACCATTAGTGGAGATGGATGGAGATGAGATGACTCGAATCCTTTGGAAAATGATTAAGGATGAGTTATTACTTCCATTCATAGATTTAAAGACAGAATACTATGATTTAGGATTGGAATATCGTGATCAGACAAACGATCAGATAACAGTAGATTCTGCAATGGCAACAAAAAAATATGGTGTTGCAGTAAAATGTGCAACAATTACTCCAAATGCAGCTAGAGTAGAAGAATATCATTTGAAAGAAATGTGGAAGAGTCCAAATGGTACAATTCGTGCTTTATTAGATGGAACAGTATTCCGTACACCAATTATTGTAAAAGGAATCGAACCAAACGTTAAGACATGGAAGAAACCAATTACAATTGCCAGACACGCATATGGTGATGTATATAAAGCAACTGAGATGAAGATTCCAGCAGCTGGAAAATGTGAATTAGTTTACACAAATGAGGCTGGAGAAGAAGTAAGAGAACTGATTCATAATTTCACAGGAGCAGGAATTATTCAGGGACAGCATAACACTGTTGCATCAATTACAAGTTTTGCAAAGAGCTGCTTTAACTTTGCACTTGATACAAAGCAGGATCTTTGGTTTGCGACAAAAGATACTATTTCTAAAAAATATGATCATACGTTCAAAGATATTTTCCAGGAAGTATTTGATGCAGAATACGCAGAAAAGTTTAAGGAAGCAGGAATTACTTACTTCTACACATTGATTGATGATGCAGTTGCTCGTGTAATTCGTTCCGAAGGTGGATATATCTGGGCATGTAAGAACTATGATGGAGATGTTATGAGTGATATGGTCTCCACTGCATTTGGTTCATTAGCAATGATGACATCTGTACTTGTATCACCAGAGGGATATTATGAATATGAAGCAGCACATGGAACAGTTCAGAGACATTACTATAAGCACTTAAAAGGTGAAGAAACATCAACAAACTCCGTTGCAACAATCTTTGCATGGACGGGAGCTCTCAGAAAGCGTGGAGAGATCGACGGAATTGAAGCATTAATTGATTTTGCAGATAAGTTAGAGGATGCAACAATTGAGACAATTGAAAGCGGTACGATGACAAAGGATCTTGCCTTGATGACTTCTCTTGAAAATGTTACAGTTGCAAATAGTGAAGAATTTATTCAGGCAATCGCAGCAAACTTAAGAGCAAAATTAGAAAAATAAAATAGAACATACAAAGTGGTATGGATAAAAAAATATAAAGTGGATATGTTTACATATCCACTTTTGTGCTATACTGCATCCGTCAAGAAATATAAGGAGATGACAGTTATGAAAAATAAAAACACGAAAGTTTTAAAAATTGCTTTAACAGCATTGTTTGCAGCATTGTCTTATGTTGCATTTGCGTATTTGAAAATCCCGCTTCCAGGAAACACTGCATTACATATCGGAAATGCATGCTGTGTATTATGTGCATTGTTATTAGGTGGTGTATATGGCGGACTTGCTGGTTCTATTGGTATGACGATTGCGGACTTGCTTGATCCAGTTTATATTACAAGTGCACCAAAGACATTTGTTTTAAAACTATGCATTGGTTTGATCACAGGTTTTGTTGCTCATCATATCGCACATATTAGTGAAGAACATGAGCAGCGTTATATTATTAAGTGGAGTGTATTAGCTTCTATTGCCGGATTAGTATTTAATGTGATTTTTGATCCAATTGTTGGATATTTTTATAAGATGTATATATTAAACATACCACAGGAACTTGCATCAATTGCAGCAAAATGGGGAAGTGCAGCGACATTTATTAATGCAGTTGTATCTGTTATTTTAGTTACTATTTTATATTCTGCATTACGTCCAGTGCTGAAAAAAGCAGGATTATTTTTAACCGTAGAATAATAATAAAGAGAGAAAAACCTGATACACATTTATAAAAAACTATTATAAATTCGTATATCAGGCTTTTTTATTTTATAAAATGATACTTACGGATTGCACCGTGAAAAGTTTTCACTAGATCATATGGTTTTTTCGTACTGTTTGTACAAAATCTTGATTTGTTTTTGTTTTAGAAAATAAATCAAAAATGCGTTCCACGCCCTCGTCAGACTTCATGCCAGTTGTAGAACGACGAATAATGTTAATCGCTTCTAGTTCTTGCGTTGTCAGAAGAAGATCTTCTCTTCGTGTGCTGGAACGAAGAATATCAATTGCTGGGAAAATGCGTTTTTCAGAAAGCTTGCGGTCGAGTACGAGTTCCATATTACCAGTTCCTTTGAACTCTTCAAAAATAACATCATCCATACGGCTTCCAGTTTCAACAAGAGCAGAAGCAAGAATAGTGAGGCTGCCTCCTTCTCTCATATTACGTGCTGCTCCAAAGAAGCGTTTTGGCATGTTTAGTGATGCAGGATCGAGACCGCCAGATAATGTACGGCCGCTTGGGGTTACAGTTAAGTTATAAGCTCTTGCAAGACGAGTAATACTGTCAAGTAAGATCATAACATCGGCTTTATGTTCTACAAGACGCTTTGCACGTTCCAGAACCATTTCTGCGACACGTTTGTGATGTTCAGGTGTCTCATCGAAGGTAGAATGAATGACTTCGACATTATCGCCTTCGATGGATTCTTTGATATCCGTCACTTCTTCTGGTCGTTCGTCAATAAGAAGAACGAGTAGATGAATATTTGGCTCATTTGTTGTGACTGCTTTTGCAATTTGCTTTAATAATGTTGTTTTTCCTGCTTTTGGAGGGGACACGATCATACCACGTTGTCCCTTACCAATCGGGCTGATCAGGTCAACAATTCGCATAGAAGTATCATCTGTTTCTAAATGAATTCGGCAATTTGGAAAAATTGGCGTTAAATCTTCAAAAGAAGTTCGAGACTCAGCTTCGGCTGGATCGCGATCATTAATTGCATTTACATATAGAAGCGCTGCAAATTTTTCAGTTGGAGATTTTATTCTTCGCGTACCAGATATAATATCTCCTGTTTTCATATTAAAACGACGAATTTGAGATGGAGAAACATAGACATCATTTTCACCTGGAAGATAGTTAGCAGAACGAATAAATCCAAATCCATCTGGCATTACTTCTAAAATTCCGTATGCGGAAACGCCGCTGTCCAGTTCAGATAAATCAGCAGGATTTAGATCAGTGCGTTCACGATCTTTTAAATCATAAGCATCTCTTGTATTAGAATAGTCCTTAAAATCTCGGGAATCTTTCATTTCTCTGTTTTGGCGAAAATCTCTATTTGGACGAAAATCTCTGTTATCGGAATAATCTCTGTTTTGGCGAAAATCTCTGTTATCGGAATAGTCTCGGTTCTGACGGAAGTCTCTGTTATCAGAATAGTCTCTGTTTTGACGGAAATCTCTGTTATCAGAGTAGTCTCGATTATTTCTAAAATCTTTGTTATCAGAATAATCACGACTATTTCTAAAATCTCTGCTTCTAAAGTCTTTATTGTTAGAGCGGAAATCTCTGTTATCGGAAAAAGAATCTCTCGTATCAGAATAGTCTTTTACAGGATCACGATAGTCTTTAGAATCACGTACTTCTTTAATTTCATAAGGGCGGTTGTAATTATTATTAAATCGGCTAGAATAACGTCCATATTGAGATTGAAGAGGAGTCAGAGCCGCTTGTTGTGTTAGTTGTACCTGTTGTACTGACTGCACAGGTTGTGTTAATTGTACTGGTTGGGAAATAGGTACAGATGAAGTAGGCTGTAATAGCTGTTGTTGCACAGTTTGTGCTGCTGGAACAGAATTAGATTCAGTATCTACACAGGCTAAGATTTTGTCAATTAGATCAGATTTGCGGATGGCTGTTATGCCACGAATTCCCTTTTCTTTTGCAATCGCTCGTAATTCAGATAGGGGAAGACTTGCTAATTTCTCACGCATAATAAACTCCTTTATATTAGTTATTTAATTTTAAAGAATAGATGCTTATGCATTCTAATAATTAAGAAAAATAAGAGTAAAACTCTTTAAGAGAAAAAATATATATGTATATATTTTATACAGTTAGTATACACTATATGTGAAGAAAAATAAAGAGGAAAAATAAATTTTCGTTATCTTGACGTATTTTTACAAAATTGTTATAATTTTAGGCGTAAAACCTATAGGCTTGCTTGTGGGATGAAAGCTTTTTTCTCTTGCCACTATCACTTACATCTGCTATAATGACATCAACAACTGAATATAGTAGAAAAAATGTGAATTTTTTTCATAGTTTGGAGAATTAAAAATAGAAAAGAGGTAAAACATATGACAATTGCAGAACGTTCTTTAGAACTTCATAAAGAATGGAATGGAAAATTAGAAACAACAGCAAAAATGTCAGTTTCCACGAGTGAAGATTTGGCATTAGCATATACACCAGGAGTTGCTGAACCATGTAAAGTAATCGCAAAAGATCCAGAGGCTGCCTATCAGTATACGATGAAATCAAATACAGTAGCCGTTGTATCGGATGGAAGCGCAGTTTTAGGATTAGGTAATATTGGCGCTTTGGCAGCGATGCCAGTAATGGAAGGAAAGGCGGTATTATTTAAAGAGTTTGGAAATGTAAATGCAGTTCCAATCTGTCTTGACACGCAAGATACAGAAGAAATTATTGAAACAGTTGTAAGAATTGCACCAGCATTTGGAGGAATTAATCTGGAGGATATTTCTGCACCAAGATGCTTTGAGATTGAAGAACGTTTAAAACAACGCCTGACAATTCCTGTATTTCATGATGATCAGCATGGTACAGCGATTGTTGTATTAGCAGGTGTGATCAATGCATTGAAAGTGACAGCAAAAACAAAAGAAGATTGTAAAGTTGTTGTCAATGGAGCAGGAAGTGCAGGTGTGGCAATTACAAAATTATTATTAACATATGGATTCCAGCATGTGACAATGTGTGATAAAGTTGGTATGCTCTGCAAGGGAATGGACGGCTTAAATTGGATGCAGGAAAAGATGGTAGAATTGACAAATCTGGAGCATAAGACAGGAAGCCTTGCTGACGCATTAAAGGGAGCCGATATTTTTATCGGTGTATCTGCACCAAATATTGTGACAGCTGAGATGGTTACATCTATGAATAAAGATGCGATTTTATTTGCAATGGCAAATCCAGTGCCAGAGATTATGCCAGATGTAGCAAAGGCAGCAGGTGCAAAAGTAGTTGGAACAGGACGTTCTGACTTCCCAAATCAGGTAAATAACGTATTAATTTTCCCTGGCATTTTCCGTGGTGCACTGGAGGGACGTGCCTGTGCAATTACAGAAGAGATGAAACTTGCAGCAGCAAATGCAATTGCAGGATTAGTTGCAGAAGATGAGTTGAATGAAAATCATATTCTTCCAGCAGCGTTTGATCCACGCGTAGCAGATGCAGTAAGTAGTGCTGTAAAAGATCATATTGTACGATGAGACGCTGGGGAGAAAAACTGTATTATTCATTCAATTATTACTTGCAGCAGACATTTGGGTGCAAAGTATATAAAGTGGCATTAAATGCAGGGATGAGTTGTCCAAATCGTGATGGAACAATTGGGACAGGAGGCTGTATTTTTTGCAGTGCAGGAGGGTCAGGTGACTTTGCTGGTGATAAAAACTGTTCGATCACAGAACAGATTGAACAGGGAATAGTGGGAACTTCCAAATTTCATGCAAATGCTTATATTGCTTATTTTCAGGCATATACGAATACATATGCACCGATACAGAGACTTCGGAGTGTTTTTACAGAAGCAATTCATCATCCAAATGTTGTGGCTATTTCAATTGCGACAAGACCAGATTGCCTTGACCCAGAGGTCATCCAATTGCTGGCAGAATTGAATAAAGAAAAACCAGTTTGGGTGGAACTTGGGCTGCAGACAATATGGGATGATACGGCTTCCTATATAAGAAGAGGATATGAGTTATCCTGTTTTGAGCAGGCATGTAAAAATCTTCGTGAAAAAGGACTGACAGTAATTGTACATGTAATACTTGGTCTGCCAGGAGAGACAAAAGAAAAGATGCTTGCGACAATTGATTATTTAAATCATCAGGACATTCAAGGAATTAAGCTGCAGCTGCTCCATGTATTAAAAGGTACTGATTTGGCGGCAGAGTATGAAAAAGGTACGTTTTCCGTACTAGAAGAACAAGAATATGTTTCAATTGTTGTAGACTGTATTGAGCGGATTTCACCGCAAATCGTTATTCATCGTCTTACAGGAGATGGACCAAAAGATCTGCTTATTGCACCACTCTGGAGCACAAAAAAAATGCAGGTATTAAACGAAATCCATCATGAATTAAAGATTAGAAATACGTGGCAGGGACGAATTTTGGAGGTGTGAGAATGTCTGAGCCAATTACACTTTATAAATTAATGGTGTTGTATATGCTAAAGAAAGTAAAATTTCCATTATCGAATGGTCAAATGTCAGAGTTTTTCCTAGATAAAGAATATACGAATTACTTCACATTTCAAAGAGTATTAAATGAATTGTTAGAGGCGAATTTAATTAAAGTGGAGACGATACGAAATACGTCACGCTATGAGATGACGAAAGAGGGAGAAGAGGCATTTTATTTCTTTGGAAATAAGCTGTCGGAAGCGATTATTGCAGATTTGGATGCCTTTATCAAAGAAAATAAATTCAAACTGCGCAATGAAACAGGTATTGTAGCAGACTACTACAAATCCACGAATCATGACTATATTGTACATTGCGAAGTACGCGAAGGAAAATCAAAATTGTTGGAAGTGAATATTGCTGTTCCTAGTGAAGATCAAGCGGTACAAATGTGCAATAACTGGAGTAATAATAGCCAGATAATTTATGCATATATTATGAAGACATTAATGTAAAATTTGATGCATGTAGAGTGAATTTAGCTTTTTCTATATATGTGAGTAGAAAAAGTCAAGAAAAGGAAATAAAAATAGCTTGCATATCGTAATAAAGTATGATAGAATATAACCGTTGGTCACTGGTTGGAAACCAGTGATAATAAATATGAAGAGGTGAAAATCATGAAGGAAGGTATCCATCCAAAATACTATCAGGCAAAAGTTGTTTGCAACTGTGGTAATGAATTCGTAACAGGATCTACTAAGCCAGAAATCCACGTAGAAGTTTGCTCTAAGTGCCATTCTTTCTACACAGGACAGCAGAAAGCTGCTGCAGCTCGTGGACGTATCGACAAGTTCAACCGTAAGTACGGCGTTACAAAGTAAGATTTTAACTAAGGTTGAGATGAAAAATCTCAACCTTTTTTGTTACCAAGTTTTGCCGTAAAGCCCCTAGTACTTTGTAACCTCTAAAACTTTACTTAACGCCATACTTGTGCTATACTATATACATAGATAGCATCAAGGAGGCGGATTGCAATGAAAGGCAAGGAAATATATTTAAGTGAAGAGCAACAGGAACAGTTAAGAGATATAGTGAAAAAAGGTGTTCACAACTCGCATGTAATCACACGGGCTAGAGTGCTGCTAATGCTGGACAGGACCGGTAAATCAGATCATGTTAGATACAAGCGCACTGCTGAGTATGCCAACATTTCGGTTCAGGCAGTATATAATATGCGGGATGATT
>JALFSR010000093.1 GCA_022778745.1 Clostridiales bacterium | reverse complement strand
GTATTTACAACCGATTATTACTCAATATTTTATAGATAATAAGTCAGAAATATGGTTGTTATTTTTAATTGCACATTCTAAAAGGTGAAGATTTAACGCTTTTATTGATTATTAACTCAAAAAGGACATCAACTTGGGTCGTTTCTTCTCTTTTCCTTGCTATTCGTTTCCGATATTCCACTTTTGTTTTGGTCTATCTCATATGTACTGCAAAGGTATTGATTTTTGTTTGATATTGCTCCTTGCTTGCTCCTTGTCGTAGATTAATTTTCACACAGGAATTTTTGTTCTCTTTCTATAGGGGCTTGAAACAATCCATTTATTGGAAACAATTAAAGACGGAGCTGGTTTGCCCCAGTGCTTTTTAAGAAACAGGGCAATTATTTTATCTCCACAAAGGCTCTTGTTCCCAATTATGAGGAAAGCCTAATAAACGGGTTCTTACTGATGGGTATTTCGATAAAAGCTGCTTGAAATCTGCAACAAAAGTGTTGCCCATAGAAATGGAGTTAAGCCAATACACCACATAGCAGAGTTGCGGATAAAGTGTTTGTTCACGGAACGAGAAATCCGTAATCCATGTGTTTGGCATACGCATAGGCATCATTGGCTTGACAGGAAAGACCCGATTTGACAGTCTTGAATGATGGGCGCAGCAATTACGAAGTACGGGTCTGGGTACGGATTAAAAGGCTAAGTGATTATTTTCAGTCATTTAGCCTTTTTAATTATCTAATTTTTCCCCACAGCTGTCTATTTATATATTTTAGAAACATATTTTTCCGTAAAGTTATGTACCTTTGTCGGCAAATAAAGATATTCTCGTCAAACAAATATAAATAATATAAACATGGGAAAAAACAGAAAAAAACAAATCGTAGTTTTGTGTATAGCTTTAGTTTGCATTTTCATCTTGGTATTTTCATTGTTCCATAAATCAGCGACAAAAGATAGCGCAAATCCTCCTTTAACAAATGTTTTGAATGATAGCATTTCTCAAATTGTCTCAGCTTGTCCTGGCGAAATTGGTGTGGCGGTTATTGTTAATAACAGAGATACGGTTAAGGTCAATAATAAGAGTGTTTATCCTATGATGAGTGTGTTTAAGGTTCATCAGGCATTAGCTCTTTGTAATGACTTTGACAATAAAGGAATTTCACTTGATACCTTAGTAAATATAAATAGGGATAAACTTGACCCAAAGACTTGGAGTCCTATGCTGAAAGATTATTCAGGGCCAGTCATATCATTGACAGTGAGAGATTTGCTGCGTTATACTCTTACTCAGAGTGACAACAATGCAAGCAACCTTATGTTTAAGGATATGGTTAATGTCGCTCAAACAGATAGTTTTATAGCCACACTCATTCCTCGTTCAAGTTTTCAGATAGCTTATACGGAAGAGGAAATGTCGGCTGACCATAACAAGGCTTACTCTAACTATACATCTCCTCTTGGTGCTGCAATGTTGATGAATCGTTTGTTTACTGAAGGTCTTATCGATGATGAGAAACAAAGTTTCATTAAGAATACGTTAAAAGAATGCAAAACAGGTGTAGATAGGATAGCAGCTCCACTTCTTGATAAAGAAGGGGTTGTTATAGCGCATAAGACAGGTTCAGGTTATGTTAATGAAAATGGTGTTCTTGCAGCTCACAATGATGTTGCCTATATATGTCTGCCTAATAATATCAGTTATACCTTAGCGGTATTTGTTAAGGATTTCAAGGGAAATGAATCACAAGCGTCACAATATGTTGCGCATATATCAGCTGTAGTATATTCTTTATTAATGCAAACTTCAGTAAAATCTTAAACTGCACTTGCTTTGATAATTAATGATTAGTAATCTAAAAGCACTCTAATCGTTATCGGAGTGCTTTTAGATTACTAATCAAATTGCTTCTATTATAATTTGAATCCTCTACTTTTTCTTTCTTCCTGTTGCGGCACTCTTGCTCCATATCTAAGCCTGTGCCATTGCTCCCTGAACCAGTCGGCAATCGGCTTCCTGTTTATTGTCAGGTTCAGCCTGCTTTCATCGTCAGGGTCATTTTCCACCCTTAAAATATCATCCTTTATATCAAAGTTCCGCCTGTGTTGCTCGGAATAGATTTTACCGCTACATTTCAGGGCTTCTTTTTTGACTATAAGACTTTCAGTCATTTCTTTAGAGAATCCCAGCATGGCACAAAACTTTTCCA
>JALFSR010000032.1 GCA_022778745.1 Clostridiales bacterium | reverse complement strand
TGAGGTGTGAGTACCTTTCTTCGGTATTTGACACACCAAACAATAGGATAATTGATGTTATATACGCAAGTCCTTGCGTGAATGTATTTATTCTTCATACAGATAGTATATCACAATATGGCAATAAAGTCAATATTTATAATATTTATTATCAACATATATAGTAACAAATTTTTGGTAAAAAAAACGGGCTTTCATCTCGGAGACAAGTCACCGAGAATTCCCGCTCAAAACTCTTAAATGACACACAAAACAAGCTGTTGCACAACTAATTGATCCACCCTTTTCCGAGATACCATATAAAAAAATCATAAAGATATCAACATAGTATACTGAACTACTTTACCTATTTTCTCGAAAAATCATATCACCAATTTATACAACAGCTTATTTAATATAAATAAATTTTCTTATTATATTTCTACTTTTGGAAGATTATTGATTGAATTTGCTAATTCCTCATCTGTAGGAATATAATCACTCATCTCACCATCATTGTATTTCTGATAAGCTACCATATCAAAATATCCAGTTCCTGTCAAACCAAATACAATATTTTTTGCTTCTCCTGTTTCCTTACACTTCATTGCCTCATCAATCGCAACTTTAATTGCATGGCTGCTTTCTGGAGCTGGGAGAATTCCCTCTACTCTTGCAAATGTTTCTGCTGCTTTAAATACTTCTGTTTGCTCTACACTTCTTGCTTCAATTAAACCTTGATCATACAACTCGGAAACCGTCGAACTCATTCCATGATAGCGGAGTCCTCCTGCATGGTTCGCAGATGGAATAAATCCACTGCCAAGTGTATACATTTTAGCAAGTGGGCATACCTTTCCAGTATCACAGAAATCATATGCATAAGTTCCTCTTGTAAGACTTGGACAAGATGCTGGCTCTACTGCAATCAACTTATAGTTTGCCTCACCTCTTAAGATCTCACCTGCAAATGGAGAAATCAATCCGCCAAGATTAGAACCACCGCCTGCACACCCAATGATAGTATCTGCCTTTATTCCATATTTATCAAGCGCAGCTTTTGTTTCTAAACCAATAATAGATTGATGCAATAATACTTGAGCAAGGACAGAACCAAGTACATAACGATATCCTTCCTGAGTCGTAGCTGCTTCAACAGCCTCTGAAATTGCACATCCAAGACTTCCTGTTGTTCCAGGAAACTCTTCATTAATCTTACGTCCGATATTTGTATCCATAGATGGTGATGGTGTTACTTTTGCGCCATAAGTACGCATTACTTCTCGGCGGAATGGCTTCTGTTCATAAGAGCATTTTACCATATACACTTGGCAATCCAGATCGAAATAAGAACATGCCATCGAAAGAGCAGTTCCCCACTGACCAGCACCTGTCTCTGTCGTTACACCTTTTAATCCTTGCTGCTTTGCATAGTAGGCTTGTGCAATAGCAGAATTTAACTTATGGCTTCCAGATGTGTTATTACCTTCAAATTTATAATATATATGTGCAGGTGTTCCTAACTTTTTTTCTAAACAATATGCTCGAACAAGCGGTGAAGGACGGTACATTTTATAGAAATCACAAATTTCATTTGGAATATCAAAATAAGCAGTTTGATCATCCAACTCTTGTTTCGCAAGCTCCTCACAGAAAATTCCAGAAAGTTCTTGTACTGTAACAGGTTTTAATGTTCCTGGATTTAAAATAGATGCGGGTTTTTTCTTCATATCTGCACGAACATTATACCATTGCTTTGGCATTTCTTGTTCCTCAAGATAAATCTTATATGGGATTTTTTGTTCCATTATCCTCTTCCTTTCTTTTTTCATAAATAATTCCAAAATAGATCTTTGACTAAACGTATATCATTATTTCTCGTTACAGTTTAATCCGTAAAAGTGAATATGTCAAGCAAAACACTTTTACCTTATTTTATAATAACAAAACCCCCTTAGAAATCTACGTTTCCAAGGGGAATCATTGTTCACAAATTCAATCAAAATTTAATTAAGCCAACTTAGCTTTTGCAACTTCTGCAAGCTTTGCAAATCCTTCTGCATCGTTTACAGCCATGTCAGCTAAAATCTTTCTATTTAATTCGATATTTGCTAACTTTAAGCCATACATAAACTTGCTATAAGATAAACCGTTCATTCTTGCTGCAGCGTTGATACGTGCAATCCATAACTGTCTGAACTGTCTCTTTCTTTCTTTTCTGCCTGCGTAAGAAGTTGTTAATGCTCTCATTACAGACTGCTTTGCTACTCTATATTGTTTGGATCTTGCTCCTCTATAGCCTTTCGCTAACTTTAACACTCTGTTGTGTTTCTTCTTAGCGTTTAATCCGCCTTTTATTCTTGCCATATCAGTTTTCCTCCTCTATTATCAATTATAAATATGGTAAAATCTTCTTCATGTTCTTAACATTAGTAGAATCAGCGAGTGTTGCCTTTCTAAGATTTCTCTTTCTCTTAGGGCTCTTCTTTGTTAAGATATGGCTTTTATAAGCTTTCATTCTCTTTAACTGTCCTGTACCTGTCTTTTTAAAGCGCTTTGCTGCTGCGCGACTTGTCTTTACCTTTGGCATTATTGTTTCCTCCTGTTATATACTTATATCGACATACGAAACGATTCCTATGTTTCGGTTGTCTTCCTAACTATTTAGCGTTTTTCTGCCAGCACCATACTCATGCTTCTTCCTTCCAGTTTTGCCGGCTTTTCAATGCTGGCAACATCTTTCAGGTTTTCTGCAAAATCATCTAAAATATGTTTTGAGCTAGCCATATGTGCCATTTCTCTACCTCGAAATCTCAGAGTAACTTTTACTTTATTTCCTTTCTCTAAGAATTTACGAGCGTTATTCATCTTGGTATTTAAGTCGTTACTATCAATGTTCGGTGACAAACGAACTTCCTTTACTTCAATAACCTTTTGCTTCTTTTTGGCTTCTTTTTCTTTTCTGGCCATCTCGTAACGATATTTACCATAGTCGATAATCTTACATACTGGTGGCTTTGCAGTCGGTGCAATCTTGACTAAATCTAAGTTTGCTTCTTTGGCCAGTTTCATCGCTTCTTTGGCTGACATAATACCTAACTGATTTCCTGCCTCACCAATTACACGTACTTCTTTGTCTCTGATCTGTTCGTTAATCATTAAATCGCTAATAATCGTGCACCCCCATTAATAATTACGGCTTACTACCGCTTGGATTCATTTTCAATTCTTAAAGAAATCCTCTGAGCTTTCTTTTGAATATTATATCACTTTTCCATAATAAGAAACTTTAAAACTACTATATTATAGAAAAACGGTGGATAGTCAGACTATCCACCATTCAAGTATCTAAATAACATAATGTTATTATAATTCTTAAATATTAACCCGAGTCGCCATCTGCGCTAAGGTGAGAGTGGATGCTCTGCTTTCCTGCTTGCTTTTCACAACGGTATTACTATATCATTGTTTTTTTTATCTGTCAATAGTTTTTTGAATTATTTTATGAAGTTTTGGACTTATTTTAAATATAATTCTGTACCATAAATCATTTTTCTTCCTAAACTATCCTGCAAATGCAAATGAGAATAATATTTTTGCTTTCCATCGGCTGCATTATGATGACAGGTAATCGTTGCTGTTCTTCCACTCCATTGAATCGTTGGCTGATTCCATGTAATATTTGAAGGAACATCTGCATACGACCAAGTTGGAGATACTGCACTTGCAATATCAATTCCTTCTGGCATTTCGATTTGATAAACAATATCAAATGCTTTATCCGTTACATTGTTATGCTTTATCGAAATTAATTTTGGAAGCGGCTTTGTGTAATCAATCTTAGTTTCAAATACTGTACAGTCTCCGCTCCTATTCTTAATATATGCATGAATATGGTAGATACCATTTTCATTATTATGTTCACTTCTCTTTCCCCAGAAAAAATAATGATCATCTTGAGAAATCGAACTTTTCCTCCATATAATATCATCCTGTCCATTTGCCTCCGTCCAAGTTGGAAAACCTAGATGATCAATATTGCTTGAATTCGCAACTGTATAAATTACCCTATATCCACTATTATCCTCGAATATCTCGTTCGTGAAAGTTGGTTTGCTCTGTTTTTTGCTGTATTGGAATGTGACATCCGTTACATAAACATATCCTGTTTGATCCACCACATAAATATGGGTCACATATTCCCCTGCAACATATCCATGATCCTTCATATCAATTGTAGCAGATATTTCTGTTCCATTTCTTGTACCTTTCCACCACTTCAAATCCTTTTGATTATCCAAAATTCTCCATGTAGGAAAATATACTTCTCGTACATTATTTGAAATGTTTAACTTTCCTTTTATTTGAATGTGATCTCCAGATACGTTAACAGTTACGTTCGTAGCTGTATACTTTGGTACAGCTGTTGTTTTTAAATAAGGAATTATCAACAGTAACATTCCTGCCATAATCGCACTTATACTAAGCAGCCAATTCTTTTTTTCATTGCTCTGTGCCTTCATATGCAATGCCTCCTTCCTTTTATAAAATTTTTTGTGTAACAATAATATAAACTCCGTCATGTAAAAGCAACTTTTGTTGTACATATTGTAACATATTTTTTTTACTTTTTTCAACTATTTTTTAGTGAATTACCTATTACTTGTAGAAATAAATTATTCTCATAAATACTTATAGATTTTTTTGCTATTGGAAGAATGGCAGACAAATCCAACTAGTTCTTCAAAGTCTTAAGCTGTTCTAAATATTCTTGTTCTTTATTTGTTAAGTTTGCTTGTTTCAATAAATCTGGACGCCATTTCAATGTACGCTGTATGGACTGCTCTCTGCGCCACTGTTCAATCTTTGCATGATGTCCAGATAAAAGCACTTCTGGAACACGCTGTCCCATGAATAGCTCTGGTCTTGTATATTGTGGATACTCAAGCAGATTGTCATGGAAAGATTCAATATCTGCGGAAATCTCATTATTCAAAACACCTGGAACAAGACGAGTAATACAGTCAATCATCATCATCGCTGGCAATTCCCCTCCTGTCAGTACATAATCTCCAGCAGAAATATAATCTGTCACGACCATTTCCAATACACGCTCATCAATCCCTTCATAATGTCCACATAAAAATACAAGATCTTCCTCTTTTGCAAGCTCTTCTGCAATTGCTTGATTAAACACTCGTCCCTGAGGAGTCATATAAATAATACGAGGCTTTTTTCCAAGTTTATTCTGTAAATCCATACAGGCATCATAAACTGGCTGTGCCTGCATGACCATGCCGGCTCCTCCTCCATACGGATAATCATCTACTTTCCGATGTTTATTTTGAGAATAAGAACGAATATCAATTGCTTCAATTGAAACTAATTTTTTTTCCATCGCCCGTCCAAGAATGCTTGTATTACATCCATTTTGAATCATCTCTGGAAATAACGTGAGTACATGATAATTCATCATAAATCTAGTAATCCCTCCAATAAATGTACCGTCATTATGCCATCGTCTAAATTGACATCTAAAATACATTGACGAATGGCTGGAATAAGCAGTTCTCTTCCATTTGTCATCTTCACAACATAGACATCATTCGCACCTGTCTGTAATACATCATTTAATGTGCCAAGTGCTTCTCCCTCTTCTGTCACTACATTTAAACCAATCAAATCTGCGATAAAATTTTCGTTTTCCCCACATGGAACTGCCTGATCTCTTGTAATTAACAATGGCATCTGTCGCAAGCCTTCTACTTCATTCATATTTTGAAATTCTTTAAACTTAATAATTACAAACTGCTTGAAAAATTTGACACTCTCTAAATGCAGTTCTCGCTTTTCTTTTCCCGTATCTAATAAAACAGTCTTTAATTTTTTAAATCGCTTTGGATCATCTGTTGTCGGAAATACTTTTACTTCTCCTCGAACACCATGTGTCGTTGTGATAACACCGACTTGCAATAATTCTACCATCGTTACCTCCAATTTTCTGCTCTTATATCTCTATTGTTACGTTAATTATCTTTGTTACGTTCATTTAGCAGTAGAAAAAGAGCCTTCAAAACCATTATATCCATAATAATTTATCAGCTCTCTTTCTTTTTTATTTATTCTATTTCTACAATTACTTTTTTATCTTCTCTCGAAGCGGCTGCCTTTACAACAGAACGGATTGCTTTTGCAATACGTCCCTGCTTTCCGATTACTTTTCCCATATCAGATGGCGCAACCTTTAATTCAAGAACGAGCCCCTTTTCGGTTTCTTTTTCTGTCACAACAACTTCATCTGGAAGATCTACAAGTGACTTTGCAATCACTTCTACTAACTCTTTCATCTTCGACACCTCCTGAAGGTGCTGTTATTATTTCTCAATACCAGCGATCTTTAACAGCTTAGCAACTGTTTCTGTTGGCTGAGCACCTGTAGCTAACCACTTCTTAGTTGCTTCTTCGTTAAATTTGATTACGCTTGGGTTCTGATTTGGATCATAAGTACCAACTTCTTCAATAAACTTTCCATCTCTTGGAGCTCTAGAATCAGCAACTACTACTCTATAAAAAGGTGCCTTTTTCTGACCCATTCTCTTTAATCTCATCTTTACTGCCATTGTAAAATTCCTCCATTATTATAAAATCAAATTTGTGCACTGCACACTACATACCAAACGGGAGTCTGAATTTTCCTCGTTTTGCTTTGCCGCCCATTATTCCAGGCAGCTGTTTTATCAATTTTCTTCCCTGTTCAAATTGTTTCATGAACTTGTTGACTTCTGTCACATTAACACCCGCACCTTTTGCGATACGGTTTTTTCTGGACGGATTGATCAAATCTGGATTACTTCTCTCTTGTGGTGTCATGGATAAGATGATTGCTTCGTATTTATCAAACTGCTTTTCATCTACCTCTGACATTCCTTTCATACGTCCCATGCCCATTCCTGGAAGCATCTTCAAAATCTCATTTACGCCTCCCATATTACGCATCTGTTTCATCTGTTCCAGATAATCATTAAAATCAAACTGGGATTTTCGCAGTTTCTGCTCGAGTTCTTTTGCCTTTTCTGCATCAACCTGCGCTTCTACTTTCTCGATCAGACTCATTACATCGCCCATACCGAGAATACGGGAAGCCATACGCTCTGGATAAAACTGTTCCAAATCGGATAACTTTTCTCCCATACCAATATATAAAATAGGTTTGCCCGTTACTGCACGAATGGAAAGTGCTGCACCGCCTCTCGTGTCACCATCTAATTTAGTAAGAATGACACCGTCAACCCCTATTTTCTCATTAAATGTGCTTGCTACATTCACTGCGTCCTGACCAGTCATCGCATCGACAACTAAGATCGTCTGCGCAACATCTACATTCTGTTTAATCTCTACTAACTCGTCCATCATTGTCTCATCGATATGAAGACGACCAGCTGTATCGATGATAACCACATTTTGACCATTTTTTTGTGCATGTTCAATCGCTGCTTTTGCGATATTCACTGGTTTGTGTTTATCACCCATTGTAAATACTTCGACACCTTGCTTCTGACCATTGACTTGAAGCTGCTGAATCGCAGCTGGACGATAAATATCACAGGCAACAAGCAATGGCTTCTTTCCTTTTGCTTTCAACTTTCCTGCAATCTTAGCAGCGGTCGTTGTCTTACCTGCACCTTGCAGACCGACCATCATTAAAATAGTCATCTCAGATCCTGGACGAATCGCAAGCTCTGTCGTCTCAGATCCCATAAGAGAAACAAGTTCTTCATTTACAATCTTTATTACCATCTGTCCTGGATTCAAGCCATTCATCACATCTTGACCAATTGCACGATCCTGAACAGAACGAATAAACTGTTTTACTACTTTAAAATTAACATCCGCTTCCAGTAATGCCATCTTTACTTCTCGAAGTGCAGCCTTTATATCAGTCTCTGTAAGACGTCCCTTTCCACGTAAGTTCTTAAATACATTTTGTAATTTTTCTGATAAGCTTTCAAAAGCCATACATAACCTCTCTTTTTACAGAATAATTTTATATTTGTCTCATACTAACCTCTAACAAAACAGTTATGAGGCTTCTGTGAGATTTTTTAAAATCTGCTCAGAAACAGTTTCCATCTCAGACAGCAATGCTTCTTGTCTTGTACAAATATATTTTTTTGTTAACTGGTTCATTTGTTCTGCCATTGCTTTTGTCTTGACAAAGCGTTCCACCAGATGCAGTTTTTGTTCATACCCTGCGAGTATCTTATCGCATCTTCGTATTAAATCATGGACTCCTTGGCGACTAATTCCCTTGTTCTGGGCAATTTCACTACAAGAATAATCATTTAACACTATATCTTCATAAATCTGTTTCTGGTGTTCTGTCAGCAGCTCTCCGTAAAAATCATACAATAATGTCTGTTCTACAATTCGTTCCATGATTACTCAAACCTTACCCTTCACTCCCTAAGTCCTTGCTTATCATACAGGAAAAAAATAATCTTGTCAAGTATTTTTTCTTGACAAGATTATTTTTTTATTTACTCAGCAGCACAAAGTAAGTTTTTGTTATTTTTACAGACTTGTCGTAACAAGTTTTGGATCATATCCTGCATTCTTTAATGTTTGGATAATCTCTCTCTTATGTTCTTCTCCATATGCTTCCATCGTAATACGAAGTTCTACTGCGGAGCTTCGATTAATTGTAATAAATTGATTATGATCAAGCTTAATAATATTACCTTTTGTCTCTGCAATTGCGGATGCAACTTTAACTAATTCGCCTGGCTTATCTGGCAGTAACACAGATATCGTAAAGATACGTCCTCTCTGAATTAATCCATGCTGTACTACTGTGGACATTGTAATGACATCCATATTACCGCCGCTTAAAATAGATACAATCTTCTTTCCTTTTACATCCAGATGTTTTAATGCTGCTACTGTCAACAGACCAGAATTTTCTACAACCATCTTATGGTTTTCAATCATATCCAAAAAAGCACCGATTAATTCATCATCTTCAACTGTAATAATCTCATCGACATTTTCTATAATATATGGAAGCAGTTTATCTCCTGGCGTCTTTACTGCAGTACCATCTGCAATTGTGTTTACAGTTGGAAGTGTAACAACTTCTCCTCTTTCCACAGAAACTTGCATACAGTTTGCCTGTGCTGGCTCTACACCGATTACTTTAATCTTTGGATTCAACATTTTCACAAGAGTGGACACACCAGTACAAAGTCCGCCGCCACCGATTGGGCAAAGAATATAATCAACAGTTGGAAGTTCTTTGATAATTTCCATCGCAATACTTCCTTGTCCAGTTGCCACATCCAGATCATTAAATGGATGAATAAATGTATATCCTTCTTCCTCTGCAAGCTTTAATGCATACTCACAAGCCTCATCATATACATCTCCATAAAGCACAACTTCTGCCCCATAGCTTTTTGTGCGGTTAATTTTGATTAATGGGGTTGTCGTAGGCATAACAATCACTGCTTTACATCCATAAATCTTTGCTGCATATGCGACACCTTGTGCATGATTTCCAGCAGATGCCGTAATTAATCCTTTTTCTCTTTCTTCTTGACTTAATGTACTAATTTTATAGTAGGCACCTCTTACTTTGTATGCACCTGTATACTGCATATTTTCTGGCTTAAACCATACTTTATTTCCTGTCTGCTCACTGAAATATTCACTATATTTGAGCTTTGTCTCCAATGTTACTTTTTGTACAATTTCACTTGCTTCTTCAAATTTTTCTAATGTCAATGTATCCATAATTTCCTCCTACTGCTGCTGCAAGCTCATTACTCTTTATCTTGCTTTCTGTCAAACAACGCATTTACGAATTCTTCTGAGTCAAACTTCTGTAAATCGTCAATTTTTTCTCCTACGCCGATGTATTTTACTGGAACACCCAGCTCTGACTGAATTGCAACGGCGATTCCTCCTTTTGCAGTTCCATCCATCTTTGTCAAAATAATACCTGTAATATCTGCTGCTTCCATGAACTGTCTTGCCTGAGCAAGTGCATTTTGACCAGTCGTGCCATCCAGTACAATCAAAGTTTCACGAAATGCTTCTGGGTATTCTTTTTCAATGATACGGTTAATTTTCTTTAACTCTTCCATTAAGTTTTTCTTATTATGAAGACGTCCTGCAGTATCACAGAGCAATACGTCGGTATTTTTTGCTTTTGCCGATGCAATTGCATCATAAATAACTGCCGCTGGATCGGAACCTTCTTTTTGTGCAATAATTGGTACACCTGCACGATTTGCCCATTCGGTCAGCTGTTCAATCGCTCCTGCGCGGAATGTATCTGCCGCTGCAAGCACAACCGATCTTCCCTGTGACTTTAACTGGTCTGCAAGCTTTCCAACCGAAGTTGTCTTTCCAACACCGTTTACACCAATAACGAGTACGACTGATTTTTTATGTTCAAATTCATATGCATTTTCCCCTAAGTCCATCTGTTCTTTGATGCTGTTGATTAAAAGTTCTTTGCACTGTGCTGGATCTTTAATTTTTTGTTCTTTTACTTTTTCTCTTAAATTTTCCATAATTGATGTCGTAGCATTAATTCCAAGATCCCCCATAATCAATACTTCTTCAATTTCTTCATAGAAATCTTCGTCAATCGCTGAAAATCCATTAAAGATAGAATCAATCCCTTTTACAATATTTTTTCTTGTCTTTGATAATCCTTCTACTAATCGGCTAAAAAATCCCATTGCCGCTCCTCCTCATTTACTGTTCTAATTGCTGTTCAATCAAATTCACACTTACTAACGTCGAGACACCTTTTTCCTGCATCGTAATTCCATACAGACGATCAGCAGCTACCATCGTGCCCCTTCTATGTGTTATAATAATAAATTGTGTGTTTTTTGTCAACTTATGCAAATAATTTGAAAAACGTCCTACATTAGAATCATCTAATGCTGCCTCAATTTCATCCAACAGACAAAACGGTGACGGTTTTAAATTTTGTATGGCAAATAGTAATGAGATCGCAGTTAGTGCTTTTTCTCCGCCAGAAAGCTGCATCATATTCTGCAGTTTTTTTCCTGGAGGCTGAGAAATAATTCGCACGCCTGCTTCAATAATGTCTTCTCCCTCCATTAATTCAAGCGTTCCTTTTCCTCCGCCAAACAATTCTTTAAATACTTTATCAAACTCTGCTTTTATATCTTCAAATTTTTCTTGAAACTGTTTTCGCATTCCAACATCTAATTCATCCACGACTTGTACGAGTGCTTTTTCCGCCTGAACTAAATCATCATACTGTGTCTTCATAAAAGTATATCGTTCTGAAAGTTCTTTATAATCTTCAATCGCATTTACATTTACGTTTCCTAATGCCTTTATTTGATTTTTTAATTCATTGCTATGGCGGCGCAGCTGATTCAAATTATCATATCCTTCTTGTCTCATCTGCATCGCTTCACTCGGCATCATCTCATATTCATTCCATAAATACGATGTCTGTTCATCAAGTCGTTCTTCTTGTTTTTCTTTCTGATTATTTAATCGGAATACTTCTTTGTCAAGCATTGCAATTTTTGCTGAAATTTCCTCTCGCTGATCAAAAAATCCTTTTTGACGCTGTGAAATCATCTCTTTCTTTTGTACAGCAATCGCAATTTCTTTTTCTAATATTTGTTCATGCTGCTTTTTATCTTCAATCTGCTGATCAAACCGTCCAATCTCATTTGTCTTTTCTTGTACAGCTGCATTACTTTGCTCCATACGTTGCTTTAACTGTAACTGTTCTTCTTGAAATTTCTCCAGTTCTCCATAAATTCTTTGAATATTTTCTCTTACAAACTGGTGAGACTGCGATAAACTAGCATATTGAAGTGATAACGTCTCTGCTGATTTTGCAAGATTTTCCCTCACTTTCATTTTTTCTTCCAATGCTTTCTGATATTTTAATACAGATTGTTCTGACTCCGTATTATTTTGATTGATTTTACCAATCTGCACATGCAATTGTTCACAATTTTCATTGAGTTCTGTTAAGATTATTTCAATCTGTCTGATCTCTCTTGCCACATCACTGCATTCCGTCACAGTTTCCTGCAGTTTTTGTTGTGCCTGTTTCTGACTCATAGAAACTTCTGTCATTTGAAGATGAATTTGCTGAATCTGTTGTTCTAATTGTCTCTGATTCACCTCAATCTGTTCGATCATTCTGTGATCATTCTCCTGCTTTTGATTCATCTCATTGAGCCATTGCACCAGTTTCTTTTCCTCTGCTTCGAGTTCTTCAATCTCTCGGTTACGACCAAGCAGATTACTTGCATTTTTAAATGCTCCACCCGTCATCGCACCGCCTGGATTGAGCACTTCTCCATCCAACGTCACAATACGGATACTGTATTGATATTTTCTTGCTACAAAAAGTGCATGATCAATCTCGTCTACAACTAATACTTTTCCAAGCAAATATTCAAGCAATGTACGATACTGTCCATCTGCCTGCACAAGATCACTTGCAATTCCAATTACTCCTGTCTCTTTGCATGCGTCCTTTTGTGTAAAACTTCCCTTTACACGAATTCCATTTAATGGAAGAAACGTAGCACGACCGAATTTATTTTGCTTTAAAAACTCAATCATCCGTTTTGCCGTCTGCTCGGTATCCGTCACGATATTTTGAATATTGCCGCCAAGTGCCGTCTCAATCGCAGTCTCATAGCGTTTTTCCACTTTTATAATATCAGCAACTACACCATGAATCCCCTTTGCTTTAGAACGCTGTTCCATAATTCTTTTTACACTTGTACCATATCCTTCATAACGTTCTGCAAGATTTTTCAATGACTCCATTCTCGTATGTACTGCATGATACTGCTGCTGCTTTTCTAATAACTGCTGATTGTTTTTTTGGAATGTCTGCTTTAATTCATCCAATCGAATTGTTTCCTGTCTGTACTCCTCTTCTCCTTGACTTAACCGCATCGTCAATTCCTTGTGCTGGATTTGTAATGACTGTACCATCTCCGTCTGAGTCGCTTCTTCTGTTTTGTTTTTCAGCAATTTTTGATTTAACTCAGCTTTTCGAATCTGGTTTTGTTCCACCATTGTCTTTAAGCGTTGTTCCTGTGCTACATAAGAAGACTTTTCATTTAAAAGAGTGATGATCTCTCCTTTTTTTTCTTCTACTATCTGGCGGCATTGTTCCATTTCTCGTTCTAATACTTCCAGTTCCGCTTTCGCTTTATTTCTTTCATTTTCACAATTATATGACTCTCGATTAATTTGTTCCTGCTTTTGTTCCAGTAATTTTTTCTGTTCGCTTCTTTGCTCTATTTCCGTCTGAATCGTCTGAATACGATCATATATCGTCTGTTTACTCTGCTGTTCATTTAAAATCTGCTGTTCCAATACATTTCTTTGCCCTTGCATATCACCAATCTGCATTTTTAGTTCATTCCATTCGGTCTTTTTTGCATCCAAATATATCTGCATTTGTTCCATCTGCGCCTCAATGGAAAGATACTGTGCTTTTAATACCTCATTTTTCGCTGATGCATCGTGCAAATCTCCTTGTGCAATTGCCAGCTTCTTTTCTAATTCTTCTAAAACTTTTGATACGGATTCTCTTTCTAAAATATATGCATGAATATCATATAATTTTAACTCTTCTTTTAATTTTAAAAACTGCCTTGCAGCTTCTGACTGTTTTTGAAGCGGTCCGACTTGTTTTTCTAATTCCGTTAAAATATCAGTAACACGCACCATATTTGCACGCTCATTTTCTAACTTTTTTAGTGCAACATTTTTGCGTCGTTTAAACTTAACAATTCCTGCTGCCTCATCAAACAATTCTCTTCTGTCCTCTGGCTTACTGCTTAAAATTCGCTCAATCTGTCCCTGACCGATAATCGAATATCCTTCTTTTCCAATACCCGTATCATAAAATAGTTCATTAACATCTTTTAAACGGCATGCATGTCCATTTAATAAATACTCACTTTCTCCTGAACGATACACTCGACGTGCGACAGTCACCTCTTCATAGTCAATATTTAATTGATGATCAGCGTTATCAAGTGTAATTGCAACATAGGCAAAACTTTGCGGCTTTCGATTTTCTGTTCCAGAAAAAATAACATCCTGCATATTGCTTCCACGCAGCTGCTTTGCACTCTGTTCTCCAAGCACCCAGCGCACTGCATCTGCAACATTACTCTTTCCGCTTCCATTTGGACCTACGATACAAGTAATTCCATTGTGAAATTCAAACTTTATTTTATTCGCAAATGATTTAAAGCCATTTACTTCTATTGATTTTAAATACATGCATTACCATCCTGTCGAAGTTTTAATATTGTCTGATAAGCAGCCATCTGCTGTGCTGCTTTTTTTGTACGTCCTGTTCCAATGCCTTGCCGTTTATTTCCAATCATAGCCTGTACTCGGAATAGCTTATCATGGTCAGGTCCTTTTTCTTCTAATAATTCATACGTTAATAACTCGTCAAAATTTTTCTGTACAATTTCCTGCAGGATAGTCTTGCTATCATAAAAGAGCCGTTTATTTTCGATATCATTTAATACAAACTGATTAATAAACTCTTTTGCACTAGCAAAACCACCATCCAGATAGATCGCACCAATCAGAGCCTCCATTGCATCCGATGTAACCGAGTCGCGATCTCTTCCTCCTGTCGCTTCTTCTCCCTTTCCAAGCAGAAGAAAGCTTCCCAGGCTAATATCTTTTGCACAAAGTGCAAGTGTTGGTTCACAGACCATGCTTGCTCGAAGCTTTGTCATCTCTCCTTCTGGATATTCGGTATAAGTCTGAAATAAGAATTCGCTTGAGACAAGCTCCAATACTGCATCACCTAAAAATTCCAAACGCTCATTATTGAAATTTTTTGCAACTTTATGTTCATTTGTATAAGAACTATGCGTCATTGCCTGTGTCAAAAGCTGTTTATTTTGAAATTTATATCCAATCTTTTTTTCTAATTTTTCTAATCTCTGATTCACTAACTCACCTCTTTTATTTCTCACATCAAAAGAGAATGTTGCAAAAGCAGCATTCTGCATTTACAACACCCTCCCTTTTCCTTATGCAATCGCACTTTTAATTTGATCTACTGCATCTCCAACTGTCACAATATGCTCAGCAGCTTCATTTGGAATCTCTACATCAAATTCTTCTTCGATTCCCATGATAATCTGGAAAATATCCAAAGAATCTGCTCCCAAATCATCTACAAAAGTTGTCTCCATTGAAATTTCATCTGCGTCCACATTCAAAACTTCAGCAATAATCTGCTGTAATTTTTCAAATTCCATTTTATTCTCCTCCTTATTTATTGTCTGTATCCAGACTCTCTTTTATTTTTTCGCTGATCTTCTGTTCTTTAAAAGCAACACATTGAATAATTGCATTGGTTACTTCTTTCGCACTAGAACTGCCATGTGCTTTTACAACCAATCCTTTTAATCCTAAAAGCGGTGCACCACCATATTCAGAAGCATCAAATTTTTTTAATATTCCTTTTAGAGCTGGCTTAATCAATAATGCTCCAAGTTTTCCTCGGAAGCTGGACATCAATCCCTTTTTGATCTCCTTAAACAATGCTTTTCCTGTACCTTCATACATCTTTAAAATTACATTGCCGACAAATGCTTCACAAACGATTACATCTGCCACTCCAAATGGAATATCTCTTGCCTCTACACTTCCAATAAAATTAATATCTTTGCACGCTTTTAAAAGCGGAAAGGTTTCTTTTACAAGAGCATTTCCCTTTTCTTCTTCCGCACCAATATTAGCAATACCAACACGAGGATTCTTAATTCCCATAATATGTTTCATATAAATGGAACCCATCTTGGCAAACTGCACAAGATGTTCACTGCGGGCATCGACATTCGCACCACAGTCAATCAACAATGCTGGTCCTTTTACTGTAGGGATTAAAGGAGCGAGAGGTGTTCTTTTGACACCTTTAATTTTACCGGCAATCAACTGTCCTCCCACTAAAACTGCTCCAGTACTGCCACAGGAAACAAATGCATCTGCTTTGTCATTTTTTACTTGATTCAATCCAACAACGATGGATGAATCTTTCTTTGTCCGAATTGATGCCACTGGCGGTGCCTCAGTTTCAATCACCTCACTGGCATGAATAATACTTACTCGTTTCTTATCATAAGTATACTTTACCAGTTCTTTTTCTATGTCATCCTTTCTTCCAACTAATTCAACGGCAATGTCATTTCTTTGATTTATTGCATCAATGGCACCTTTTATAATCTCCACTGGAGCATTATCGCCGCCCATCGCATCGACTGCAACTGTTACCATAATAAAACCTCCTAACCTTTCCAAAACAATAAGCTTATATAGAAAGGCTTCTGTACTTATTATTTTTTATTTTGATGTTGGGATCAAAAGTATTCCCCATGATACATACAGGTTGCTGTGCACCCCATAATATCGTATTCTTCTATTCAAAAATGTTTTGCACCGAATTATTGCTCTTTAATCTATTCATAATATACTAGATAATAAATCAGAAATCAACTATTTTTTTATCAAAAAATAACAAAATAGAAATGCAGGCATTTTAGCCTGCCACATACCTTTGCGAAAAAAAAGAGGCTGCTACAAATTGCAACAGCCATCTCTTAATTAATCAACTTTAACGATTTCTTTCTTGTTATAAGAACCACAAGCCTTGCACACTCTGTGAGGCATCATTAAAGCACCGCACTTGCTGCACTTTACCAGGTTTGGAGCACTCATTTTCCAGTTTGCTCTACGGCTATCTCTTCTTGCTTTAGAAGATTTATTCTTTGGACAGATAGACATGGTTACACCTCCTTTGAATTATACTCAACGCAGTACTATCGCTTCTTTTTCTTCTTTTTGGAACCTTTCGATCGAAAAGAAGGGAAAGCCGAAACTTCTGCGCTTTGATGAAAGATATCACGGATAACCGACATTCTTGGGTCAAGCTCCGTGACATCACAGGCGCATGTCTCATAGTTGAGATTTGCTCCACATCTATTGCAAATTCCTTTACAGTCTTGCCTGCAAAGAACTTTCATAGGCATGTTCACGATAAGCTCGCCATAGACCAGAAGATCTACGTCAAGGTTATATCCATTCATATAGGGTTGCTCATCTAGCGCCTCTATCCGCTCTTCCTCAGTAGCATTGGCATCCACATCACGCTCGAACGTAATCTGCAAATGATTATCCACCGGCTCTAAGCAGCGGTCGCATGGAATCGTCATATGCAGGTCCAGATTTCCGCAAATCCTTAAGTTTCGATTTTTTGAATGGGTGATTGTAAGCTGTACTGGCTGCTTCTCTGTTAAAGGATAACTTCCAGATGCAGTTACAAATTCATCCATCTCAATCGGAACCTCGTACTGCATGACCTTGCCTTCACACACAAACAGCTCAGACAGATTAATCTGCATATTCAACCTCCAATTGTCGGATTTGTCCCCGAAACCTTTGAACAAATGATCCAAAAGCTTCCATATTATGTGTGGAAATTATGTTCCGTAACACACACCCATTTATTATACTGAGTGCAATAATGTTTGTCAAGAGGTTTTTCTTATTCCTTAAAATTTTTTGTGTAACACCACTCACTTTGTACTTTTATATAAGCCAAAGGAAATCACTACAGTGATCGCTTCACATACGAGAAACGAAAACCATACACCTGTCATTCCAAACAAATACGCCATTACAATTGCAATAATAATAATCGCCACAAATCCTCTCATAATAGAAATCACAAATGCCTGCTTTGGACAATCAATTGAGTTTAAATAAATAATTGTTACAATATTAAATCCAACAAAGAAAAATGCAGTAAAATATTGTTTAAGTCCAACTGCTGCGATTTGTGTGAGCATTTCATTATTTTCTCCATTAAATAATGCTACAATCGGATCGCAGAACACAGATATAAAGATGTAAATTACGATTGAGAGCAAAACTCCTGTTACAACGGCATAACGATAAATAAGACTGACTGTTGCCTTATCCCCAATTCCATATGCCTCACTAATAATTGGCTGCACTCCCTGCGCTAACCCGTTGTAAATCGCTGTTGCAACAAGGGAAAGGTTTGCAACAATTCCATATGCTGCAACACCGATATTTCCTGTTAAATTTAGAATAATTAAATTAAATATAATAATAACAATTCCAGAAGACACTTCACCAATAAATGAAGTCATTCCAAGCATAATAATATCAATAATGCGCTTTCCCTGCCATTTTATTTTCCTCAATGCAAATCCATTTTTCTTCTTTATAAAATGAATAGATAAAACTATCATGCTTATCACTGGTGCACATCCCGTCGCTAATGCAGCTCCAAACATTCCAAGATTAAATGGAAAAATTAAAATATAATCTAAAATAATATTTGCAAAACTTCCCATGAGCATCGCAGTCATAGAAAGACCTGGATTTTGATCATTACGTACAAAACATAATATTACTTGATTCATAAGAAACATTGGTGAAAACAGCAAAATCACACGCAAATAACTTGTCGTATCTGCCATTGTCGTCTCATCTGCGCCTAATAGATGTGCCATTATCTGAGACATAAATATTCCCATCATCATAAAAATGAGAGATATTACAGCGACCATCCAGACTGCATGAGAAAATCCAATATCTCTCATTTCTTTTGATGCGATTTCTTTTTCAATTGAATATCGTGTTGCACCACCCATTCCAATCATCATTCCAATTCCATAAATAAAGCTGTAAACAGGAATAGCCAGATTTAATGCAGTTAATCCATTTGCTCCTAATCCTTTTGCAATAAAATAGGTGTCTGCTAAAATATAGCACGACAACCCGATCATTCCCATAATATTTCTAGCAACATATCGAACAAACGTCTGAAATACATTACCCATTGTTTTTCTTATCCTTTCTGCATTTATATTAAATTCTGTTTTTATTGGTATTACATTAATTTTCTGCATATTATTTATACGAAACTACATTAGCATGCAGAAAATAAAAAGTCAAGAAACTATTCCTTTCTATATATCATAAAATAACGAAACTAAGCATATATTTATCATCACAAAGCTAAAGTGGGAATTTTTTATATTTTTTTATATTGTCCTTGATTATTCTGTACTTTGTTGATATAATATTAACAATATTTGTACTATCTTTCAGATTTATTTTATATGTTTTTATGTATAACTTTATGATTACTTTCTATATGTTTGCACTATTTATTCAAACTATAAGTTGTATATGACGAACTACTACGATTAAAGGAGGACATTATTATGTTAGATTCTTCTTTTTATAAGAAGACCGATGAAATTATTGAACATTATGGCCGCTCCCAAAGTTCTTTAATACCAATTATCCAAGATATTCAAAATGAATATCGTTACCTTCCGCCAGAACTTTTAAGTTATGTTGCAAAGGAATTACATATCAATGAAGCAAAAGCCTACAGTGTTGCTACATTCTATGAAAATTTTTCTTTTGAAGCAAAAGGAAAATATATTATCAAAGTATGTGACGGCACTGCATGTCATGTGCGTAAATCTACTTCTGTATTGGAACGACTGTATAAAGAGCTTGAACTTTCAAAAGAAAAGTCTACTACAGATGATATGCTTTTTACATTAGAAACAGTATCCTGTCTTGGAGCCTGCGGACTTGCTCCTGTTTTAACAGTAAATGATAAAGTGCATCCAGCTATGACACCAGATAAAGTTTCAGAATTAATCAAAGAATTGAGAGGTGAGTGCCAATGACAATTAACAGCCCTAAAGCATTAGCGATTGAACGCTCCAATGCCCAAAAAGAAATTGAACGTCAACAGGTACGTATCCTGATTTGTGCTGGAACTGGCTGTCTGGCAGGTGGTTCCAATCGTATTTACGCTAGATTACAAGAGCTTTGTAAAGATATTACTCATGTTTCTGTCGAATTTGGAAAAGAAATTGCCCATGTTGGAATTAAACGCAGCGGCTGTCATGGTTTTTGTGAAATGGGACCGCTTGTGCGTATTGAACCGTATAATATCCTTTATATTAAAGTAAAAGAATCTGATTGCGATGAGATTTTCCAAGAAACAATTCTTCAAGGAAGACCTATTGAACGTCTGCTCTATCATATGGATGGAGTCGCTTATACTGCTCAGGAAGACATTCCATTTTATGCACAACAGACACGTATTGTATTGAAAAACTGCGGTCATATTGATGCAGAAAATATTGATGAAGCTATCGCCAATGATGCCTATAAAGCTCTTGAAAAAGCATTATTTCATATGACTCCAGATGAAGTTATTCAAACTATCTCCGATTCCGAGCTGCGTGGTCGCGGCGGCGGTGGATTCCCTACTGGTTATAAATGGCAGCAAGTGGCACGTCAAAAAGAAACGACTCGCTACATTGTATGTAACGGAGATGAGGGTGATCCAGGTGCATTTATGGATCGAAGCATTATGGAAGGTGACCCACATAAAATGCTGGAAGGTATGTTAATCGCAGCTTATGCAGTCGGCGCCCAGGAAGGTTATATTTATGTACGTGCTGAATATCCGCTTGCCGTAAAACGTCTTCAAATTGCAATTGAACAGGCAGAAAAAATGCAGTTAATCGGAGATCATATTATGGGGTCTGATTTTAATTTCCACTTACACATTAACCGTGGTGCTGGTGCATTCGTCTGTGGAGAAGGAAGTGCTTTAACTGCATCGATTGAAGGTCAGCGTGGTATGCCGCGAACAAAACCACCTCGTACTGTAGAACAGGGTCTCTGGGCAAAACCAACGGTATTAAATAACGTAGAAACCTATGCTAACGTACCATTAATTGTAGCAAATGGTGCTGACTGGTTTAAGTCGATTGGAACTAATAAGAGTCCTGGAACAAAAGCATTTGCTTTAACAGGAAGTGTGAAAAATACTGGCTTGATTGAAGTTCCAATGGGTACTGATTTGAAAAAAATTGTATATGATATCGGCGGAGGAATTAAAAATGATGAGCCATTTAAGGCGATTCAAATTGGTGGACCATCCGGAGGATGCTTGATTTCCACTGATTTAGATCTTCCACTCGACTTCGATTCATTAAAAAAACGTGGTGCCATGATTGGTTCTGGCGGACTTGTTGTAATGGACACTCATACTTGTATGGTAGAAGTTGCTCGCTTCTTTATGAATTTCACACAAAATGAAAGCTGCGGCAAATGTGTGCCATGCCGTGAGGGTACGATGCGTATGCTTGAAATATTAGAGCGAATCGTAAATGGCAACGGTACGTTAGAAGATCTTGACTTATTGCAGGAGCTTGGTGAGACAATTTCCGATACGGCATTATGCGGTCTTGGCAAAAGTGCTGCGCTCCCTGTATTAAGTACGTTAAAAGTATTCCGCGAAGAGTACGAAGCTCATGTTATTGACAAACGTTGCCCTGCTGGAAACTGTCAGGCTCTGAAAAAATATAGCATTGATCCAGAGAAATGTAAAGGCTGTTCAAAATGTGCAAGAAACTGTCCAGTAAACGCAATCACCGGCAAAGTAAAACAGCCATTTACCATTGATACAAACAAGTGTATCAAATGTGGTGCCTGCCAGGATAACTGTCCGTTTGACGCAATTACTGTAGAAAACTAGGAGGAATAAAATGGATTATATTACAATTGATCATATGGTAGTGCCTATTGAGGGCGAAAAAAATGTACTCTCTTTGATCCGTAAAGCCGGTATCGATCTTCCTACGTTTTGCTACCATTCAGAACTTTCCATTTATGGAGCATGTCGTATGTGTGTTGTAGAAGATAACCGAGGACGCATTTTTGCATCCTGTTCAGAGCAGCCTCGCCCAGGCATGGTAATTTATACAAACACACCAAAAGTACGTCATCATAGAAAATTAATTTTAGAGCTTTTACTCGGCTCTCACTGTACATCTTGTACTACTTGTCATAAAAATGGGAATTGTACATTACAAGACCTTGCAAATCGTCTTGGTGTAGATGCCATTCGTTTTACAGATAACCGAAAACAACGTCCTTTGGACTTAAGTTCTCCATCTATTGTACGTGATCCAAATAAATGTATTTTATGTGGTGACTGTGTACGTACTTGTGATGAAGTACAAGGCGTTGGTGCATTAGACTTTGCATTCCGCGGTGCAAAAACAGAAGTTATGCCTGCATTCAACCGCACAATTTCCGAGACAGACTGTGTTGGCTGCGGTCAGTGTCGTATTGTCTGTCCAACTGGCGCCATTACAATTCGTACGAATCGTACAGAAGTATGGGAAGCTTTAGACGATCCAAAGAAACGTGTTATTGCGCAGATCGCTCCTTCTGTTCGTCTTGCAGTCGGTGACAGTTTCGGTATTCCAAAAGGCGAAAACTGTATGGGAAAACTCGTTGCAGCACTTCGCCGCCTTGGTTTTGATGAAGTATATGATACAAACTTTGGCGCTGATTTAACAGTAATGGAAGAAAGTAAAGAATTATTAGAGCGCTTAAAATCAGGTGAAAATCTTCCACTCTTTACTTCCTGCTGTCCAGGCTGGGTAAAATATTGTGAGAAGAAATATCCAGAGTTTACAAAAAATATTTCAACTTGTCGTTCTCCTCAAGGAATGTTTTCTGCTATGACAAAAGAGTTTTATAAAGAGAAAGACAAACAGGATGGAAAAGAGACATTTATCGTTTCCATTATGCCATGTACTGCAAAGAAAGGGGAGATTCTTCGCCCAGATAATTTCACTGATGGCAGACAAGATACAGATATTGTTATTACAACAACTGAAGTTGTAAAAATGATTAAATATGCTGGAATTAAATTTGAGACACTCGCTGATGAAGCAACCGATATGCCTTTTGGTCTGGCATCTGGCGGTGCCGCCATTTTTGGTATTACTGGTGGTGTTACAGAAGCAGTTCTTCGTGCAATTGCTCCAAAACAGGATTATACAACACTTCAGGAAATAAGTGTTAGTGGTATTCGTGGAGATATTCCAATTAAAGAGACAACTGTTACGGTTGGGGATCGCGATGTCCATATCGCTGTTGTAAATGGTCTTGGCAACGCAGGACGATTATTAGAATCAATCAAAGCTGGAACTGCACACTATGATTTCGTAGAAGTAATGGCATGTCGCCGTGGCTGCATTCTTGGTGGAGGTCAGCCAGTTCATGCAGGTCCTCGTACAAAGAAGCGTCGCCAGGAAGGTATTTATCGTGTGGATCTTGGATCAAACGTTCGTTTTTCAAACAAAAATCCAATTCTCACAACATTATATGGAGATCTTCTTGCTGGAAAAGAGCATAAATTGTTACACCGCAACTTATCCGAACAATAACTATGCTACCTTCTAATTTTATATAAACAGAAAAGCTGCCTTATCAGATGTATTTCCGCTCTGGCAGCTTTTCTATTTATTATAATACTAAAAATTTTAATTACCAGGAGGTGGGTATATGCAATGATCAGAGACAGTAAAACTTTATATGACGAAAGAGCAAAAATCTCTTATTGTTATGGCTATGAACGAGTATAGAAATACCGTCAATGGTCTTGTTTCTGATGCCACAAATGGTATATCTATAAGGAAATATACTTCTAAAGACGTTAATGCTAAATTGCCGTCTGCATAATTGGTCATTCTGTAGACTTGCACAGTTTATAGAATACAAAGCCAGACTTGCAGGTATAAAGGTTGAGTATGTAAATCCTGCATACACAAGTCAGACATGTCCTGTTTGTGGTCATATACATCATGCGAATGATAGGAAGTATGTATGTAAATGTGGATT
>JALFSR010000012.1 GCA_022778745.1 Clostridiales bacterium | reverse complement strand
GGATTAGTTGCGGCGAGGCGGGTTCGCACATTGCTTTTATTTGGGTGTGAAATTATTGTAATTGCACCTGAATTAAAAAAAGAAATGCAGGTATTGTTTCAGCAATATAGCTATGATTTCTCTTCTGAAAATGATAATTGTTTGGAAGATAGCGTTGTAATTATTGAGAAAATATTAATTTGGAAAAGGCGTGTTTATGAAGATGGGGATTGCAGCGGTGCATTTTTGGCAGTTGCGGCAACAAATTGCCGTGAAGTGAATAAACAGATTGGGCAGCAATGTAAGATGGCAGATTGCTTTGTTTCAGTGGCGGATAAAAAAGAAGAATCGACATTTTATTTTCCTGCAATTGCGACAAATGGTGCAGTTGTTGTTGGAATTACATCAAGCGGAACCAATCATACGCTTACTGCAGCTATCGCCAGACAAGTAAGAGAGTGTATCGAATAGGAGATGTATTCTAGCTCTAATGGGACGTTGCTGAAAAATATTATATCATATTGTATTTGTATTAGAGGTAAAATGATTTTTTCATTGAATTTAGAAAAGAGGAATGAATATTGAAACGATGTATTAAAATAGGAAGCCGTGACAGTAAATTGGCTGTTATACAGGCACAACTTGTAATTCATGCCATTGAGATGACCAATCCAGAGATTGAATGCCAATTAATTACGATGAAGACGACAGGGGATAAAATTTTGGATCGCCGTCTGGATCAAATTGGAGGCAAAGGATTGTTTGTAAAGGAACTAGATCAGGCATTGCTCAATGGAACAATTGATTTGTCGGTGCATAGTTTAAAAGATTTATCGATGGAAGTTGATGAGCGAATTCCTCTTGTTGGATTTACAAAAAGAGAAGATCCAAGAGATTGTCTCTTGTATAAACAATGCTATCACAATGGAGAAGTTTCATTTGATTCTATGGGGCATTACACAATTGGTTCGTCAAGTCGGCGCAGGATTGTTCAAATGCAGCAGATCTATCCAAATGCAGAATTTGAAAGTATTCGTGGGAATGTACAGACAAGACTGAGAAAGCTGGAAGAGCAGCCATTTTGTGCGACAGCACTTGCAGTGGCAGGGTTGAACCGTCTTGGAATGCAGGAACGAATTGATCGTATTTTTTCAGTAGATGAGGTAATACCCGCTGCGGGTCAAGGAATTTTGGCAATTCAAGGACGAAAAGGAGAGAACTATTCCTTTTTGGATGTTGTTTGCGACAGAGATGCAGAGTTGGCAGCAACTGCGGAGCGAGCGTTTATAACGAAATTGAATGGAGGATGCAGTGCACCGATGGCGGCATATGCCGAGCGAAAAGGAGAGAAATTATTGCTGCATGGAATGTATTACGATGATTCATTGAAAAGGATGAAAAAAGGACAAAAGACGATTATGCTCAAGCAGGAAAGTTCGTTAAAACAGGCAAGACAATTAGGAATATGTCTGGCAGAAGAACTTGTGCCGTCAGTGAAAAGAGACGGAATGGAGGATTGTTATGGAAGATAATGGAAAGGTATGGCTAGTAGGTGCAGGTCCAGGAAGTGGAGAATTATTGACAGCAAAAGCACAAGCGGTATTAGAAAAAGCAGATGTAGTGATTTATGATGCATTGATTCAGCTAGAAATACTTACAAAAATACCAACACAGGCAAAAAAAATTTATGTTGGAAAACGTGCAGGACATCATTCGGCTTCTCAGCAGCAAATTAATGAGATTCTTTTGCAGGAGGCACTGAAAGGAAAACAAGTTGTGCGGTTAAAGGGAGGAGATCCGTTTGTATTTGGAAGAGGGGCGGAAGAATTGGAATGTCTTGCAGCGCACCAGATTCCATTTGAAATTGTGCCAGGCATTACGTCTGCGATTGCGGTATTGGAATATGCAGGCATTCCTGTGACGCATCGGGGAATTGCACCGTCATTTCATGTCATTACAGGGCATAGAAGTGAAGAAGCGAAACAGCCAATCAATTATGATGCACTTGCACAGCTTGACGGAACATTGATATTTTTGATGGGACGTGCCGCCGTAAAAGAAATTAGTGAAAATCTTATAAAAGAGGGAATGCATCTAGATACGCCAGCGGCCGCAGTGAGTTTTGGAACGACAAAAAGGCAAAAAACAACGATATCAACATTAAAAAATTTGGAATTCGACTGTGAACGCATGAATATACAGACGCCAGCTATCATTGCAGTTGGGCAAGTATGCACACAAAAATTTGAATGGATCAATCAGCTGCCTCTTTTTCAGAAACAAGTTGTCGTGACAAGAGAAAAAAGATATGCGTCAGGATTCGTGAAAAAATTAGAAGAAAAAGGTGCGCATGTCATTACATTTCCGACAATTGAAACAGTTCCATTAAAAGATACAACAGCATTTCGGCAGACAATGAATCGGCTGACAGAGCCAAATGAGAAAGCAAGCATAGGAAATCAATGGATTGTACTGACAAGTCCAACTGGAGTAGAATATTTCTTTTCTCTTTTAAGAAAAGAAAATATAGACTTACGCAAGCTGCTTTCGGAGAAGAAAAAATTTGCAGTATGTGGAAGCGGTACTGCCGCTGCATTGGAACAGCATGGCATTTATGCAGATGTAATTCCTGAACGATTTTCTGGGAAAGAATTAGGACGGATGCTTCAAAAAGAAGCCAACAAAAACGACCGTATTTATTTGTTCCGATCGGCATTGGCAGATGAAGAACTGCAAATCATGCTCAGAGAAGCAGGTCTTTCCTATGAAGAAGTTTCTATTTATGAGACTGTTTTTTGTGCTGATTCTGAGTGGAGCGAGCCAATTTGGGATCAATTGGAACAAAATCAGATTGATGCGGTTATGTTTACGAGTGCTTCTACTGTAAAAGGATTTGTAAAAGCGATGGGAGAACGCGATTTTTCAATCGTACCAGCACTTTGCATCGGAAAGAAAACAGCATTGGAAGCAAGTTCTTATCATATGCGCGTAACAATATCAAAACAAGCAGCACTGGACAGTATGATAGATCAATTGTTAGAGTCCGAGGTTAGATAAAATGCATTTTGTTAGAGTTTTGTGCAGATTTTAAAGTTTTATAATTATAATAATAGAAGAAAGGAATAGAAAAAATGGAATTTATTCATCGTTCAAGACGATTGAGAGCGAATCAGATGATTCGAGATATGGTACGAGAAACGAGAATTTCAAAAAATGGACTTATATATCCGATGTTTGTAATGGAAGGAACTGGAATTAAGGAAGAAATTCTTTCGATGCCAGGACAATATCGCTACAGCATTGACAAATGGATGGAAGCATTGGAGGAAGTAACAAAGTCGGGTGTAAGACAAGTGATGTTGTTTGGAATTCCAGATCATAAAGATGCCTGCGGCAGCGGGGCATGGCAGGAAGATGGAATTATACAAAAAGCATTGCAAAAGGCAAAGCAGCAATTTCCAAATCTCTATTATATTACAGATGTCTGTATGTGTGAATATACATCACATGGACATTGCGGAATTTTAGACGGCAGTTATGTGGATAACGATAAGACATTAGAGGTGCTTGCGAAAACAGCAGTTTCACATGTACAGGCAGGTGCGGACATGGTTGCACCATCGGATATGATGGATGGCAGAGTCTTGGCAATTCGTCAGGCATTAGACAAAAATCATTATGTAACGACTCCAATTATGTCTTATGCAGTGAAATATTCTTCTTCTTTTTATGGTCCATTTCGTGATGCAGCAGATTCTGCACCAGCATTTGGAGACCGAAAGACATATCAGATGGATTTTCATAACCGAAAAGAGGCGTTAAAAGAGGCGCTTACTGATGTAGAGGAAGGTGCAGATATTATTATGGTGAAGCCAGGACTTCCTTATCTTGATATATTAAGGGAAGTGACAGATCATGTCAATGTGCCGACTGCGGTATATAGTGTAAGCGGTGAATATTCTATGATAAAGGCAGCAGCAATGGCAGGATATGTCGATGAGGCAGCACTTGTATGCGAGAGTGCGGTGAGTATGTTCCGTGCAGGGGCAAGTATTTTACTAACTTATTATGCAAAAGAGCTTGCAGTGTATATTGAAGAAGGAAGAATTGGATAATAAGAAATATAAAAAAGAAAAGGAAGGGTGAGTGATGAGCTATTCAGAGCAATTATTTGAACGGGCGATTTGTAAAATACCAGGAGGTGTGAACAGTCCCGTACGTGCATTTTTATCTGTTGGAGGCACGCCGCGTTTTATTGATCATGCAAAAGGTCAATATATGTATGATGTAGATGGAAATCAGTATTTAGATTATATTGGTTCATGGGGACCAATGATTCTTGGACATAACAATGATCTTGTAAAAGATGCGGTAATAAAAGCAGCAGAGCGAGGATTAAGTTTTGGAGCTGCGACGGAGGTAGAAGTGATTATGGCGGAAGTCGTATGTCAGATGGTTCCATTTGTAGAGATGATTCGTATGGTGAACTCAGGCACAGAAGCAGTGATGAGTGCAATTCGTGCAGCGAGAGGATTTACAGGAAGAGATAAAGTAATTAAATTTGAAGGATGCTATCATGGACATGCGGATTCCATGCTTGTAAAGGCAGGATCTGGTGTTATGACATCGGGTATTCCAAGCAGTTCGGGTGTGCCAAATGGCTGTGCAAAAGATACATTGACAGCGAGATATAACGATTTGGACAGTGTAATACAGTTGATGGAACAAAATAAGGGAGAAGTTGCATGTATTATCGTGGAGCCGATTGCTGCAAATATGGGAGTTGTCGTGCCAGACAGAGCCTTCTTGCAGGGGCTGCGTGATATTTGTAATGCAGAAGGCAGTCTGCTTATTTTTGATGAAGTAATTACAGGATTTCGGCTTCAGGCAGATGGAGCAAGCGGATATTTTCATATTATACCAGACCTTGTAACATATGGAAAAATTATCGGAGCGGGAATGCCAGTTGGCGCATATGGGGGAAGAGCAGATGTGATGAAAGTGATTTCTCCAGTTGGAAGTGTGTATCAGGCAGGAACATTAAGCGGAAATCCGATTGCAATGGCAGCGGGATTGGCACAGTTGAATGAATTAAAGGAACATCCAGAAATTTATATAAAATTAAATGCAACAGGACAAATGCTTCGGGATGGTATTACAGCATTAATTCAAAAATACGATGTTCCATGTCAGGTTAACGGAGCAGGATCATTAGCATGTCTTTATTTTACGAAGGAAAATGTAATAGATTATGAGACAGCAAAAACAGCCGATATAGAACAGTTCGCAAAGTATTTTCATTTCTTGCTGGAACATGGCATATATATTGGACCAAGTCAGTTTGAGGCAATGTTTGTGTCTTATGCTCATACAGAACAAAATATTATGCAGACATTGGATGGAATTGAAGAATTTTTCATAAAAATCGCCAAATAATATTTTTTGAATGCAGCAAAGCGGATTGTGAATGTCCATTTGCTCGTGTCAGGTAGAACAAGCCTCACTTGGAAGCGTAGTATTTTATCTTGTTTATCATATTTTTATAAAATAGGAATAAACTAGCAGTGAAAGGAAGATTGCAGATCTAGTATGGCTGCAAGGAAAAGAGGAAATGTTCTGCAAACTTGGATTGTGCAAATTATGGAGAAATTTGGTTATGTTGGAATGGCAATTCTTATTTTAGTGGAAAATATTTTTCCCCCCATTCCATCAGAACTGATTTTAACATTTGGCGGATTTATGACGACTCATACAAATATGACGATTATCGGAGTAGTAGTATCGGCTACGATTGGTTCTGTTCTTGGAGCAATTATGCTTTATTATATTGGTTTATTATTGCCAAGAGAGCGATTGGAAATGATTGTGGACGGAAAGGTTGGTCAAGTATTGCGGCTGAATAAGCAAGACATTCAAAAAGCAATGGACTGGTTTGACCGAAAAGGAAAGCTAACGGTATTTTTTTGCCGCTGTATTCCAATTGTAAGAAGTTTGATTTCTATTCCAGCAGGTATGGCAGAGATGAAATTCGCCGACTTTTTTATTCTCACAACATTAGGAAGTCTTGTATGGAATACGATACTTGTCTCGGCTGGAGCATGGGCAGGCAGTTCTTGGATGAAAATTATACAAATTATGAATCGCTATTCAGAGATTACATATGGAGTATTATTGATCATTGGATTTTTGCTCATACTGCGTTGGAAAAATAGAACAAAAAAGAAATTGCTTTCTTCAGAAAAAGAATAAAAAATAAGAATGAGATAGCTTATGAATAAGTGCAGCGGATTGTGAATGTTCGCTCTACTAACCCTAAAAGAAGAAAAAAACGTTACGGACAGGGAGGAAAAACAATGGCAGTTGTTCGACTGAAAAAGGGAGAAGGCCGTGCATTAAAAGCTGGTGGTGCATGGATTTATGATAATGAAATTGACACAGTGACAGGAGTATTTGATAATGGCGATCTTGTAACAGTAGAAGATTTTGATGGCTATGGCATGGGTACGGGATTTATTAATACAAATTCTAAAATTCGTATTCGTATGATGACAAGAAAAAAAGATCAGCCAGTTGATGAGCAGTTTTTGGCGATGCGAGTGAGGAACTGTATTGATTACAGAAAGCATACGATTGATATGAGAAGCTGTCGTCTTATTTTTGGCGAGGCAGATTTCCTTCCTGGAATCGTAGTAGATAAATTTAATGATGTATTAGTTGTGCAGTCATTGGCACTTGGAATTGATAAGATGAAAATGACGATTATTGAACAGTGTAAAAAGCAGCTTGCTGAGCTTGGCATGCCGATTCGTGGTGTGTATGAGAGAAGCGATGCAAAGGTCCGTACACAAGAAGGGATGGAACGGGTAAAGGGATTTATTGGAGAACCGTTTGATACAAAAGTATTGATTGAGGAAAATGGCGTTAAATACATTGTAGACGTAGAAGAAGGGCAAAAGACAGGATTTTTCCTTGATCAGAAAAATAACCGTGCTGCGATTCAAAAGCTTTGCCAGGACGCAAAAGTGCTGGATTGTTTTACTCATACAGGATCATTTGCATTAAATGCAGGAATTGCAGGTGCAAAATTCGTGTTAGGTGTCGATGCGTCAGAACTTGGTGTGGAACAGGCAAAAGAGAATGCAAAGCTGAATCATTTGGAAGATCGTGTGAAATTTGTATGCGCCGATGTATTTGACTTGCTTCCGTCATTGGAGAAGCAGGGAGAGACATTCGATGTTGTAATACTCGACCCGCCAGCCTTTACAAAATCAAGAAATTCTGTGAAAAATGCAGTTAAGGGATATCGTGAGATTAATATGCGTGGCTTGAAATTAGTAAAAGACGGCGGATATTTGGCGACATGTTCGTGTTCTCATTTTATGACTCCAGAATTGTTTACAAAGACGATTCAAGAAGCAGCACGAAGTGTAAAAAAACGGCTGCGCCAGATTGAATATCGCACACAGGCGGCGGATCATCCAATTTTATGGGCAGCCGATGAATCGTATTATTTAAAATTTTACATTTTCCAAGTATGTGAAGAGAAATAAGAGCGGAAAACGTCAAAAATCGGTGGGTACATTGTGTTTGTGATAGGAAACTATTGTGCAGGATCTACACGCCGATTGTTGTATAAAAACATGGCGATTGCTGTCGCACAAATTAAAATATATCCAATGATACTGTATGTATCTGGAATCTGATCAAATAAGAAAAATCCGAGAATTGCTGAAAAAATGACTTGAGAGTAGTCATACACAGAGATTTCTTTGGATGGTGCATAGCAGTATGCGGCAGTGATGGAAAACTGACCTCCAGATGCGGCGAGGCCTGCTAAAAGAAGCATTCCAAGCTGCCAAAGTTCCATTGGATGATATTGAAAAATCAAATATGGAAGGGTGATAAGGCAGGAAAACGCAGAAAAGAAAAATACAATAAATGGTCCTTTTTCTCCGCGCTGACCGAGGTGTCGTACAGCTGTGTAAGCGGCACCTGCACTCATTCCGCCTAAAAATCCAAGCAGTGATGGAAAAAGTGCCATATTAGAAAACGTTGGTTTAATAATAAATAAACTTCCGATAAATGCTAAGATAACACCGCCAACTTGTATTGGGGTACATTTCTCTTTCAAAAAGAAATAAGAAAATACAATTGCAAAAAATGGCGACATCTTGTTAAGCATAGAGGCATCGGAAAGTACAAGATGATCGACTGCATAGAAATTACAGAGAATGCCAATCGTTCCGCAGATCGAACGAATGAGCAAAAATTTAAGATTTCCTTTTCCCCAGCGCAGCGGGATATGATGTTTCATTATAATAAGAAACGCAAAAATAGCCGCAATAAAGTTTCGGAAAAAACTTTTTTGAATAGAGGGTAAATCACCAGATAATCTTACAAATGTATTCATTAGTGCAAAACAAAATGCAGACATTAAAATACATAAAATTCCTTTTGTTTTATTGTTCATAATATTCTCCTTTTCGTTTCTGACTTTTATAAGTCTAAACCTTCATAATTAAATGATGGAATAAAACTTTCATCTGCTGTTTCTCCTTCTTGAATAAATCCATTTTCTACTCCGAGGTCAATTGCATAATCAACGACTTCCTCATATTCCTCATCGCTTACTGTTCGATTTAATTCAGGATAGCGAAGCGAAATTGCTGGCATTGGTGTGTATTGATTCATAATGCTAATATAAATATGATCACCAAACCGATGGTATAAATATGAAATAACTGCTTTTGAGTCTTTGATGTAGCCTGGCAAAAGAAGATGACGCACAATCATTCCTTTTTTCATTATACCGTGTTCGTCAAAAGTTGGTTCACCAACTTGGCGATACATTTCATCCAATGCTTTGCATGCAATAGAAAAATAATCGTCTGCAAAAGAATATTTTTTAGAGAGTAAGGAACTCTTATATTTAAGATCAGGAAGATAAATATCAACGATTCCGTCAAGCAGCTTTAGTGTTTCGACCGTCTCATAACCGCTTGTATTATATACGATTGGCAAGTGAAGTCCTTCATTTCGTGCAAGCATAATTCCTTCTGCGATTTGTGGTACAAAATGAGTCGGTGTAACTAAATTGATATTATTTGCACCTTTTTGCTGAAGATTTAATAAAATTTTGGAAAATTGTTCGATTGAAACTTCTCTTCCAACAGTTCCATTGGCAATCGAATGGTTTTGACAGAATACACAGCGAAGTGTGCATCCAGAAAAGAAAACAGTGCCAGAGCCTTGTTCGCCTGAGATACAAGGCTCTTCCCAAAAATGCAGTGCAGCTCTTGCAAGCCGAATTGTTTTTGTCTCACCGCATATGCCTTTTGACGGGACTAGGCTGCCACTTCGATTGGCATGACAATTCCTTGGACAGAGTGTACAGTAATTCCAATTCAATGATATAACCACCTTTCTAATGTTAAGACTGTCTGCCAGTATTTGTATTGCGAGGCATATGTCTGTTTTGGTACTGTGCAATAGCAATTATAATACATTCATTACAAAAAATTAACTAGTTTTTTTAAAAATTAACCTCTTATTTTCTGCCGCCTGTTGACATTCCTTTAGGAACAGAGTACAATGAAAAGAAAGACGGATTTGGTAGGTGAGGCTACCGCAGGGATATGGGTTGCTGCCGCGAAGTAGTGGAGACACTATAAGAAGGTCAGCAGGAGATGTCGAATAAGGCATTTTCTAACGCAATTTCACGCCCTGTGATGCTAAAGCTTGAACAAATGTGAGAAATGTAATCGCACCGAGTTTAAGCTTTGGTGCGTTTTTTTGTGCAGCTAAACAGAATATGAAAGAGGTGAGAATATGGACGATGGTCATGGGAGTCAGAATAGAGGAATGATTTGGAGGTACAAAAATGAAAGAGAAAATGAAACTGTTACTCGAAAAGAAGCGTTACAACGAACTCTGGGCATTGTTGAGGGAGATGAATCCAGCAGATATTGCCGAAATATTTGCCGAGGTCGACGAGAAAGATATGATTGTAGCGTATCGGCTTTTAAACAAGGACAAAGCAATCGACGTATTCACCAACTTAGAGCCAGATCAGCAGGAAGATTTGATCAATGCATTGAGTGATCAAGAACTTTATGAAGTGACAAGCAATTTATTAATGGATGATGCCGCAGACTTGATTGAAGAAATGCCTGCGACAGTAGTAAAGAGAATTTTGAAGCATACGCCAGTAGAAAAGAGAAGAATTATTAATCAGCTGTTAAACTATCCAGAAGATTCTGCGGGCAGTGTGATGACCGTCGAATTTGTTGATTTAAAAGCGAACATGACAGTAGAGCAGGCATTTCAGCGAATTCGTAGTACGGGTGTAGATAAAGAAACAATCTATACTTGTTATGTATTAGATCAAGGAAGAATATTGGAAGGCATTATTTCTGTGCGTGAGCTGTTATTTGAAGACTATAATACGAAGATCAGCGATATTATGGAGACAAATATGGTTACCGTTCATACACATGATGATCAGGAACAAGTAGTAAAATTATTGGATAAATATGAACTGATGGCACTTCCTGTTTTGGACAATGAAGACCGGCTTGTTGGAATTATTACAATTGATGATGCAATTGATGTTATTCATGATGAGGATACGGAAGACTTTGAACGTATGGCAGCGATGGCTCCAGCGGAAGACACGTATTTTCGTACAACAATATGGGAACATGCAAAAAACCGAATTTTATGGCTGCTTGTATTAATGTTTTCTTCAATTGTCACAGGAATTATTATTAATAAATATGAAGCAGCATTTCAGGCGATTCCGTTGTTAGTTTCCTTTTTTCCAATGCTGATGGATACAGGAGGAAACTGCGGTTCGCAGGCATCAACATTAATTATTCGAGGAATGGCAGTCGATGAGATTCATCCAAAAGATATTTTTAAAGCAATGTGGAAAGAAACACGTATTTCCATTGTTGTAGGATTTATTTTGGCAGTTGTAAATGGAGTCCGAATTTTGATTCAATACAAAAATCCAGGTATTGCTGTTGTGATTGCAATTTCTCTTATTATTACTGTATTAATTTCAAAGCTGTTAGGTTGTTGTCTTCCAATATTGGCAAAGAAATTAAGATTAGATCCAGCAATTATGGCAGCACCATTGATCACTACTATCGTGGATACATGCTCTGTATTAATTTATTTTAATATTGCAGTAAAGATTTTGGGACTGGCGATATAAAAAATAGTTGTATCAGAGTGTTTGGTATATAGTGAAAAGATCAGGAGGAATGCTGTATGAATGAATATAGAAGTGAATATTTTAAAGAAAAAATGTTAGAATTGCTGCAAGATAAGCAGTATCAGCAATTGCATAATCTGCTGTTGGAAATGAATACAGCTGATATTGCAGATGTATTTCAAAGGTTAGAAGATGCAGATATGATTATTGCGTATCGTCTGCTTAATAAGGATGATGCAGTAGCAGTATTTGCCGATTTGGAGAGCGAAGATCAAGAAAATTTGATCAATGCATTGACGGATAAAGAATTGTATGAAGTGACAAGTAATCTTTTAGCGGATGATGCGGCAGATTTGATTGAAGAAATGCCTGCAAACGTTGTAAAGCGAATTTTAAAAAATACAGACTCAAAAAAACGGGCAATTATTAATCAATTACTGAATTATCCAGAAGATTCGGCTGGAAGTTATATGACTGTTGAATTTGTTGATTTAAAAGCAAATATGACTGTTCAAGATGCATTTGCCAGGATCCGTAAAATTGGTGTTGATACAGAGACAGTGTATACGTGTTATGTATTAAACTCCGAGCGTGTTTTGAAAGGTATCGTGACATTAAAGGAATTGCTGCTTGCCGATTATGAGACAAAGATTCGTGATATTATGGAGACAAATTTAATTACTGTTTATACACATGATGATATTGAGTTTACGGCAAAGCAGACAGAAAAGTATGGATTGATGGCTATGCCTGTTGTAGATGGCGAAGAACGTCTTGTCGGAATTATTACGATTGACGATATGATTGAAGTTATTCAAGATGAGACAACGGAAGACTTTGAATTAATGAATGCGTTAGCTCCAGCAGAAGATACGTATTTTCGTACAAATGTATGGGAACATTCCAAAAACCGAATTTTATGGCTGCTCGTATTGATGCTTTCATCTGCTATTACAGGAACAATTATTACAAAATATGAAGTCGCATTTGAGGCAATCCCAGCATTAGTTGGATTTATTCCGATGCTGATGAATACAGGAGGAAACTGCGGTTCTCAGTCATCAACATTAATCATAAGAGGAATGGCAGTCGATGAAATTCATTTAAAAGACTTTTTTAAAGTGCTTTGGAAAGAAATTCGAATTGCGGTATTAGTAGGGGGTGTATTATGCATACTTAACACAATACGAATTTTAATTCAATATCATGATTTATCTATAGCACTTGTTGTGAGCAGTACATTATTTGTAATAGTAATTATATCAAAAATGCTTGGCTGCTGTCTTCCAATGCTTGCAAGAAGGCTGAAACTTGACCCAGCGATTATGGCAGCACCTCTGATTACAACCGTTGTGGATACCTGCTCAGTACTTGTATATTTTAATATTGCAATTCGCGTATTAAATATTGGATGACAGTGAAAAACGGGATCTTTAATATGAACACTGTTGGTTTGTCAAACATATGTTACACCATGCTCAATATTTTGCAGATATGAACTGCTTCCCGTCAAGTAGACAATTGAAAAAATAAAAATTTATTTCTGCCACCAGATGAAAAGCTGGTGGCAGTTTTTAGTTCGCGCGCCATGGGCGCGCTCTAGCAGGTGAAAGTCTTGAACATGCCCAGGTAGTGGGAAGTGTATAGCTGAACAGCAAGGGTGTCCATTGTGAAGTGGAATCTGAAGGAAGCTGTAAGCAAATCTCTGGTTCGACGAACAGAAATCACATATAAGGCTAGGCTACGAAAGATAAGTTGGCTAAAAGCAACAAAGTCTAATAATTACCACTTTTGTAGTAGCAGAGTAAATGTGGCGGATATATGGAGAGAAAGAGCGTGCACCTTAAGCGTGGAGGTCTCACAGGGGTTTCATTATCCTAGTAACAACGAACTGTGAGAAGTCAGCCGAGCCCATAGTAGTGAGGAAGTCTCTGTAATGGAGATGGAGCAAAGGGGCGAACAATCAATAAGTTTGAGTATGTCTCGTGTTGCAGAAATGATAACATCTGCCGTAATCAATCGGGTAAAGGGTGGTCAAATCAAGCGAGGCGGAAAGGAAAGAATCCATGGACACAAGTAGTCTAATGGAGCAGATATTATCTAGTGATAACCTTAATAGAGCATATCTGCAAGTCGTAAGAAATAAAGGTGCAGAGGGAGTGGACGGAATGAAGTACACAGAACTTAAAAGTCATCTTGTAGAAAACGGCGAAATTATCAGGGAACAGTTGAGAGTAAGAGAATACAAACCTCAACCAGTACGAAGAGTGGAGATACCAAAGCCCGATGGCGGTGTCAGAAAGCTAGGAGTACCAACAGTAACAGACAGATTCGTGCAACAAGCCATTGCACAGGTACTAACACCAATCTATGAGGAACAATTCCATGACCATAGTTATGGATTCAGACCTAATAGATGTGCACAGCAAGCAGTCCTAACAGCACTTGATATGATGAATGACGGTAATGATTGGATTGTAGATATTGACTTAGAAAAGTTCTTCGACACAGTTAACCATGATAAGCTAATGACCTTAATTGGTAAAACAATTAAGGATGGAGATGTAATCTCTATTATAAGAAAATACCTAGTAAGTGGAATGATGATAGATGATGAGTATGAGGATTCTATTGTGGGAACACCACAAGGCGGGAACCTCTCTCCACTATTAGGCATATGCGTACACTTAAGAATTGGTAAGAAGTCGGAACATCCACACACCAGAAGAATTATTAAGGCTTAATTTTCTATATCAGACAAGTGGAGATTCGTATGGTCTGACCTCTGCATCAACGCAAATTTCAGAAAATCAAGTAGGACTTAATAAAACAGCGGTGCAAAAACGTATCACTAACAGCGCAAAATGGCTGAAATGGATATTGGAACATCTATGCAAACAAGAAAATTATTTGACACACCCCCCCACCACATATGCGTACACTTAAGCAGATTTAGCAAAGGCGAAAAGGGTAGCCATCCGTTTTCGTTTAGAATTAGAACAACAAACAGAGAAACGGTCAAAAAATCGATGATTGAAAAGAAAAGCCAAAGAATCAGCAATAATGTAAGAAACAAGATAAAGCATGACTTTAAGTT
>JALFSR010000084.1 GCA_022778745.1 Clostridiales bacterium | reverse complement strand
TTTTGTTGAAGTAATACAAAAACATAAGCTTGAATTAAGCTTTAAATATTTACAAATCTTGAGATTAAACAAAAATAACCTCTATATTTTCTCAGGGAACTATCTGTTTACAATTTGTTCATAAAGCTTGCGTTTACCCTGTCGCAAAAATGGAAAATGCTTGACAAAATGAGAGATGCCTTTTATAATGCATATGTTATATAATTTATCAAATCAAAAATATCATACGAAATCCGTGATGGATAGTTCACGGAAATAAATGCTTTGATAGAGACAGTAGTTTATTTAGGGAAAATTACAGCGAGCTGGGAATAGTGCGAGCCTGGCACCAATATTATGATTGGCAATAAATAACGAAAATCACTCTGGAGCAGCTGACTGAAAGAATATTCTGTAAGTTAAGCCGGTTTTCTGTCGTTAATCAGAACTCATATGATAGTATGCAGTAATAGGTGGTTTAGCGAAGTTTGGCTCTTCGTCCTGTTGGTTGCGGGACGGGAGCTTTTTTTGTTACCAATAAGAGTTCCAAAGATTTCTTATAAATTAGTATAAATTATGAAGAAATTCAAAGATTTCTTATATAACAAAAAAGCTTATCTACTTGACAAACACCAAAAAAATAATACAATGAGATTAGGCGGATTATTAACGAGACATGGATTATGTTTTGTTTGGTTTTGACAAAAGAAACCAGTCATTTCGGGGACTGGAAGAGGAGTGAGTCATATCAATAATACGCCGTAAATTGCCTGAGCATTCAGGCGGGAAAGGAGCAAACCATGTACAATAAAGTTCCTACAAATCTTAATTTTGTTGAGAGAGAAAAGGAAACAGAAAAGTTCTGGAAAGATAACAATATTTTTGAAAAAAGTATTGATAGTCGTAAAGAAGGTCCAAATTACATGTTTTATGATGGTCCTCCAACGGCAAATGGTAAACCTCATATTGGCCATGTATTGACTAGAACAATTAAAGACATGATCCCAAGATACCGCACGATGAAGGGATACCAGGTACCTCGTAAAGCTGGATGGGATACTCATGGATTACCAGTAGAGTTGGAAGTAGAAAAGCTGTTAGGGCTTGATGGAAAAGAGCAGATTGAACAGTATGGTTTGGAACCATTTATTGAGAAATGCAAGGAAAGTGTTTGGAAATACAAAGGTATGTGGGAGGATTTCTCAAATACGGTAGGTTTCTGGGCAGATATGGATGATCCATACGTAACATACCATAACAGTTTTATTGAATCAGAGTGGTGGGCATTAAAAAAGATCTGGGAAAAAGGTCTTTTGTACAAGGGATTTAAGATTGTACCATATTGTCCAAGATGTGGAACACCACTTTCCAGCCATGAAGTAGCACAGGGCTATAAGGACGTAAAGGAACGTTCTGCTATTGCAAAGTTCCCAGTAAAGGGAGAGGATAATACATTTATTCTTGCGTGGACGACAACTCCATGGACATTGCCATCGAATGTCGCACTTTGTATGAATCCAGATGAAGTATATGTAAAAGTAAAATCAGAAAACGGAGAGATCTATTATTTGGCAGAGGCACTTACTTCTGTACTCCGTGAAGAATTTACAGTTTTGGAATCTTATAAGGGAAAAGACCTGGAATATAAAGAATATGAGCCATTGTTTGATTACAGTCAGTATTTAAACAAGAAGGCATATTATGTAACTTGTGACAACTATGTTACATTAACAGATGGTACGGGTGTTGTTCATATTGCACCAGCATTTGGTGAAGATGACGCAAATGTAGGAAGAAAATATGATCTTCCATTTTTACAGTTAGTAAATCCAAAAGGAGAGATGGACGAGAGAACTCCTTGGTCAGGTACATTCTGCAAAAAGGCAGATCCGATCATTTTAGAAGACTTAGATAAGAGAGGCTTATTATTTGCTGCACCAAAATTTGAACACAGCTATCCACATTGTTGGAGATGTGATACTCCTCTGATTTACTATGCAAGAGAATCTTGGTTTATTAAAATGACCGCAGTTAGAGACGATCTGATTCGTAATAATGATACGATTAATTGGATTCCAGAAAGTATTGGAAAAGGACGTTTTGGAGACTGGTTAAAGAATGTACAGGATTGGGGTATCAGCCGTAACCGTTATTGGGGAACTCCTCTGAACATTTGGCAGTGTGAATGCGGACATATGCATTCAATTGGAAGTATTGAAGAATTGAAGGCAATGTCGGAAGACTGTCCAGACGATATTGAACTGCACCGTCCATTTATTGATAATGTACATGTCATCTGTCCAAAATGTGGCAAGAAGATGACTCGTGTACCAGAAGTTATCGACTGTTGGTTTGATTCTGGTGCAATGCCATTTGCACAGTATCATTATCCATTTGAAAATCAGGAATTGTTTGAGAAGAACTTCCCAGCTGACTTTATCAGCGAGGCAGTAGACCAGACGAGAGGATGGTTCTATTCTCTGCTTGCAATTTCTACTTTAATTTTTAACAAGGCGCCATATAAAAATGTTATTGTACTCGGACATGTTCAGGATGAGAACGGTCAGAAGATGAGTAAGTCAAAAGGAAATGCCGTTGATCCATTTGATGCACTCGAACAGTACGGTGCCGATGCAATTCGTTGGTATTTCTATTCTAACTCTGCTCCATGGCTGCCAAATCGTTTCCATGGCAAAGCAGTAGTAGAAGGACAGAGAAAATTCATGGGTACTCTCTGGAATACGTATGCATTCTTTGTGCTTTACGCAAATATTGATGAATTTGATGCAACAAAATACAAACTTGAATATGATAAATTATCCGTAATGGATCGCTGGATTCTTTCTAAGCTGAATACATTGACAAAGACTTGTGATAATTATCTTGAAAACTACAAGATCAATGAGACAACTCGTGTGCTTCAAGATTTTGTAGATGATTTAAGTAACTGGTACGTCAGAAGAAGCAGAGAACGTTTCTGGGCAAAAGGTATGGAACAAGATAAGATTAATGCCTATATGACATTGTATACTTGCCTTGTAACATTCTCTAAGTTAGCTGCTCCGATGATTCCATTTATGACAGAAGATATTTATCGTAACCTTGTATGCTCAATTGATAAAGATGCTCCAGAGAGCGTTCATTTATGTGATTATCCAGAAGCAAATGAGGCATGGATTGATAAGGATTTAGAAGCAAATATGGATGCAGTCCTGAAGGTAGTTGTAATGGGACGTGCATGCAGAAATACTGCGAACTTAAAGAACCGTCAGCCTCTTGCAAATATGTTTATTAAGGCTCCATTTAGCCTGAGCGAATATTTTACTGAGATTATTGAGGATGAATTAAATGTTAAAAACGTAACATTTACAGATGATGTTCGTAGTTTCACAACTTATACATTTAAGCCTCAATTAAAGACCGTAGGTCCAAAATACGGCAAATTGTTAGGAAAGATTCGTCCAGCATTAGCAGCATTAGAAGGCAATGATGCGATGGATGAAATTAATGCTTCCGGACAGTTAAAGCTGAATCTCGGTGATCAGGAAATTGTACTTTTAAAAGAAGATCTGTTGATTGAGATGACACAAAAAGAAGGATTTGTTTCCGAAAACAATGCAGATGTTACGGTTGTACTTGACAGTAATTTAACACCAGAACTGGTGGAAGAAGGTTTTGTAAGAGAAGTCATCAGTAAGATTCAGACAATGAGAAAAGAAGCAGGTTTTGAAGTAATGGATCATATCGTTGTATATCATAAAGATAATGCAAAGATCGCTAATATTATTGACAAATATGGAGCAGAAATCTGTTCTGATGTTATGGCAGATAAAATTGTAAGCGGTGAGTGCAAAGGATATACAAAAGAATGGAACATTAACGGAGAGACGGTAGCATTAGGGGTAGAAAAACTTGCGTCCAGACCAAAGGAGGAAAAAGATGAATAAGGTAGGATTTGACAAAGCTGTTTTTAAGAAGAGTGTGGTAGACAATGTAAAGAATTTATACCGCAAGACAATTGACGAAGCAACAGATGAACAAGTATTCCAGGCTGTATGTTACGCAGTAAAGGATGTCATCATTGATGAGTGGATTGCAACTCAGAAAGAATATACAAAGAAAGATGCAAAAACTGTTTATTATCTTTCTATGGAGTTCTTGATGGGTCGTGCATTAGGTAATAATATTATTAATATCGGTGCACAGAAAGAAATCCGTGAAGCATTAGAAGAATTAGGATTTGATTTAAATGTAATTGAAGATCAGGAACCAGATGCAGCACTTGGTAATGGTGGTTTAGGACGTTTGGCAGCATGTTTCCTTGATTCTTTAGCAACACTCGGATACGCTGCATATGGATGCGGTATTCGTTATAAATATGGTATGTTCGCTCAAGAAATCCGTGATGGATTCCAGGTAGAAGTACCAGATAACTGGTTAAAGAATGGAAATCCATTTGAAATTCGCCGTGCAGAATATGCTACAGAAGTAAAATTCGGTGGATATGTAACTGTACAAAGAGACGAGACAGGAAGAGAACATTATGTACAGCAAGGATATCAGTCTGTTCGTGCAGTTCCATATGATCTTCCAATCGTTGGTTATAAGAATAATGTAGTAAATACTCTTCGTATTTGGGACGCTGAGCCAATCCAGACATTTAACTTAGCTAGTTTTGACCGTGGAGAATACCACAAGGCAGTAGAGCAGGAAAACCTTGCAAAGAATATCGTAGAAGTATTATATCCAAACGATAACCACTATGCAGGTAAGGAACTTCGTCTGAAACAGCAGTATTTCTTCATTTCTGCAAGTGTTCAGAGAGCAGTTTCAAAATATAAAGAAACACATGATGACGTAAGAAAATTATATGAAAAGGTAACATTCCAGTTAAATGATACACATCCAACTGTAGCAGTTGCAGAATTAATGCGTATTTTAGTAGATGAAGAAAAACTTACATGGGAAGAAGCATGGGATGTTACAACAAAGACATGCGCTTATACAAACCATACAATTATGGCAGAAGCTTTGGAGAAGTGGCCAATTGAATTATTCTCTCGTCTGCTTCCAAGAATCTACCAGATCGTAGAGGAAATCAACCGCAGATTTGTTGCACAGATTGCAGCAACATATCCAGGAAATCAGGAAAAGATCCGTAAAATGGCAATCATCTATGATGGACAGGTAAAGATGGCTCATCTTGCAATCGCAGGTTCTTTCTCTGTTAATGGTGTAGCACAGCTTCATACAGAAATCTTAAAGAAACAGGAATTAAGAGACTTCTATGAGATGTATCCAGATAAGTTCAACAATAAGACAAATGGTATTACACAGAGACGTTTCTTACTTCATGCAAACCCACTGTTAGCAAATTGGGTTACAGATAAGATTGGTGATGAATGGATTACAGACCTTCCACACTTAAAGAAATTAGAAGTGTTTGTAGATGATCCAAAGGCTCAGCAGGAATTCATGAACATTAAGTATCAGAATAAGATTCGTCTGGCAAAATATATCAAAGAACATAACGGAATCGATGTTGACCCACGTTCTATCTTCGATGTGCAGGTTAAGAGATTACATGAGTACAAGAGACAGTTATTAAACATCTTACATGTTATGCATCTGTACAACGAGTTAAAAGATCATCCAGATATGGACTTCTATCCAAGAACATTTATCTTTGGTGCAAAGGCAGCAGCAGGTTATCGCCGTGCGAAGCTGACAATCAAGTTAATTAACGCTGTTGCAGACGTAATTAACAATGATAAGAGCATCAATGGAAAGATCAAAGTTGTATTTATTGAAAACTACCGTGTATCTAATGCAGAGTTAATCTTTGCAGCAGCAGATGTTTCTGAGCAGATTTCTACTGCAAGTAAGGAAGCTTCTGGTACAGGTAACATGAAGTTTATGTTAAATGGTGCTGTTACAATCGGTACAATGGATGGTGCAAACGTAGAAATCGTAGAAGAAGTTGGTGCAGAAAATGCATTTATCTTTGGTATGAGTTCTGATGAAGTTATTAAGTATGAAAACGAAGGTGGATATAATCCAATGGACATCTTCAACGAAGATCAGGATATCCGCCGCGTATTAATGCAGTTAATTAATGGCTTCTATGCTCCAGAAGATCCAGAATTATTCCGTGAAATTTATAACTCTCTGCTTAACACATACAGCAGCGACCGTGCAGATACGTACTTTATCTTAAAGGACTTCCGTTCTTATCATGAAGCTCATATGAGAATTAATGAGGCATATAAGGATGAAAAGAACTGGGCTCGTATGGCAATGTTAAATACATGTAATGCTGGTAAGTTTACATCTGATAGAACAATCCAGCAGTATGTAGATGATATTTGGCATCTGGACAAAGTAAATGTAGAACTGTAATTTATATTTAGATAGAAATGGTCTCGCCACTTGGTAAAAGTAAACGGCAAGACCGTTTCTATATCTAGTGAAAATAAAAATAGCCGCATATTTGTGACAGACGCCGTTTGGATCTTCGATAGCAAAAGAATTATTTACGAAATTTGCAGAAATAAGTACAGGTTTACGATTTTCAATTACAGTAGCGCCGATGGATACGGATGCGATAATAACGAGAATACAGACGAGCAGCGGAATACGGTAATACATCCAGAAATATTGGAGACCACCTTTCAGACCAAGTGATTTCATTTTTGCAAATTCAGATTTTAATGTTTGTTTTTCAGTTTTGACAGGATGAAAGTCATCACTAATATGCGATGGTGCTTTTTCATTCATTTTTAGCATGATACATACTCCTTTATTGATATAGTTTGTGTGAGTGATTACGAAAAGACTTAAGTTTTGTCTCGTTGTTTATAGTGTAGCATAAAACAGCCCAAAGGGATAAAAAAATAATGTGAATTTTGTGAAAAAAGTATTAAATTTTCTTGCTGACGGGGAATTGGTTGCATTTTAAGATAAGATCATATATAATAAATTGAAGAAAATTGATGGTTTGGGGGGAAATTATGAGCTCACTATTCAATATGGACAACCCAGTTTGGAGATTTATGGGAAAAATTGCGGATGTTATGGTGTTGAATTTGCTGTGGATCGTATGTTGTATTCCGATTGTTACAATTGGACCAGCTGCGACAGCGACTTATTATGTAGCACTGCGTCTGGCAAATGATGAGGACGGTTACATAGCGAAGAATTTTTTTAAGTCATTTAAACAAAACTTCCGTCAAGGCATGATTATTGGTATCATTATGACAGTTATAGGGGTATTGTTTGCATACGATTTCTATTTATACCGCCAGCTTACAGGTGGAATGATGAAAGCACTTTCGATGATTTTGGCATTATGATATTATATTTATTTGCACTTACTTATGTATTCCCAGTTTTAGCAAAGTTTGAGAACAGCGTAAAGCGTACAATTACGAATGCATTTTTTATGTCCATTCGTCATATTGTTGCTACAATTGTAATGATTGTTATTGCAGGAGCAGTAGCTGCATTTACAGTGCTTGTGTTTCCACCACTTATTATTTTAGGATTTGGATTGATTGCATTTTTGCAGTCCTATTTTCTGAGACGTATCTTTGCATTTTATATTCCGCAGGAAGGAACAGAAGAAAATGAAGAAGAAAACTTCTTTATGACAAATGCAGAGCTGCGTGAGCAGGAAGAGAGAGAACACTTAGAAATGGAACAGCAGGAAAATGATTCTGCAGAGGGGGAAGAAGAATGACCTGCTTCGTTTAATGAGCCAGTGAGTTTTATGTCAAAATATTACAATAACAGAAAAGACTGTTCAGCACAAGGATACCCTGAACAGTCTTTTGTATTTATAAAAATTCAGTTAAATAAATTCACGAAGTTTTGCAGTTTCTTTTTGAAAATCCCCACGATAGATGACATCTAGCAAGGAGGAAAGCTGCCGGAGTGCATCTTGAAGCTGATTAATAGAAAGAAGATTGTTTGTCACGGCATCGGCAAGTTCTTCTAAATCAACGACTTTTACAAAACCATCTGGATAGATGATGACGTCTGCAAGAAGATCAAGGAAATGGTATGTATTCGTATCTGGATTGTAATTTGATGAAATAATGTCACAATACCAGTAGAGCAATTGATTTTGGTGTCCATAAAAGCAACTGATTTTATAGCCTTTATCCAAATAGTAGCAGGAAAAACCATGTGATAATATCTTTCGTGGTTTTAAGGCGTTCCATTTTGTAATAATGATTGAATTATCTTGATAAAGTAAAATATCATTGTCTAATCGAACAGATTCTTTTGGAATAAGTCGATCGCGGTACAGAATAGGCGGCGTCATTCATTTCACGTCCTTTCAGTTTTTCTCATTATTATAGCAGGGTTGCTTGCATTAGTAAATGAAAAATGGAAAATACAATCAGTATTGGTAATATCAGTAAAACAGAATGAAGAAAATTCAATAAAACAATGGACTTTTTTGTGAAAATTGCTTATAATAAAATGGATTCAAGAAAGGAATTATCTTATGAAGAAGAAAACAGAGAAAGAAATTCATCCATCAAAATCATTCCACAAAGAAGAAACTGCGCCAAAAAATAATATTGCCCGTCCGCTTGCTTTATTGACGCAGCTAGGAATTAGTATGATGGTTCCAATCTTTTTATGTATAGCAGTTGGGCTTTGGCTGGATCGTACATTTGGTACAAATTTAGTTTTGATATTTTTAGTACTTGGCTTTTTGTCTGGGGGGCGTAATGTATGGATACTTGCAAAGCAAGAGGGGCAGAGGCAGTCACGCTATACGAGAAAACGAAAGGAATATGATCTAATGTCAGGATGGAAAGAGGAGGATGAAGATGAATAAAAAAAATGATCCTGTGAGAGAAACTGTTATTCATGTATTGCTGGCAATAGCAGGACTGTTTATAGCAGAGTCTTTGATCACCATTCTGTTTATCGGAGGAATGTTCGGTACATGGAGTGAGAGGAAGACGATGGTGCTGCTTGGATTAACGGCAGGTTCTGTGATGGGAGCAGGAATGTTTCTTCATATGAAAAAGTCTTTGGAAGAATCACTTGCTTTTGGTGAAAAATCGGCTTCAGGTCAAATTAGAAAGTCTTATGCATTTCGTATGATTGTTATAGGAATTTTGATGGTATTGGCGGCATGGTCAGGATGGTTCGACATTTTGGCATTATTTTTAGGAATTATGAATCTAAAAATTGCAGTCTATTTACAGCCGATTCTTCATAAAATCTTTCATCGAAAGGAGGATATTAGATGACGAGTATGCTGGCAGCAGAGGCCGATTTTATGATTAGAGGTCTGTTAAAGTTTCATTTATTCGGGCAGGAACTTTGGATCACGACGACTCATGTAGCATTGCTGATTGTAATGATTGGACTAATTATTTTCGGTGTTTTCGCTAATAGAAGTATGAAGCGTGCCAAACAGGTACCAGGTACATTCCAGAATATTGTAGAGATGCTCGTAGAGATGCTGGATAAGATGGTAAATTCCAGTATGGGTAAGAATGCAAAGCGTTTTCGCAATTATATTGGAACAATTTTTGGATTTATTTTTATTAGCAATATCAGCGGTCTGATTGGGCTTCGTTCCCCGACAGCGGATTATGGCGTCACATTGCTGCTTGGTTTAGTAACATTTGTTTTGATTCACTATAATGGCATTAAGAAAAATAAAGTTGGTCATTTTACGGCATTGTTCCAGCCGTTTGCTTTATTATTCCCAATTAATGCGATTGGTGAAGTGGCTACCCCACTTTCCTTGTCCTTGCGTTTATTCGGTAACGTTATGTCAGGTACAGTAATGCTTGGGCTTTGGTATGGTATGATGCCATTATTATTCCGATTAGGAGTCCCAGCAGCATTGCATGCTTATTTTGATTTATTTTCAGGCGCAATACAGACATATGTATTCTGTATGCTGACAATGGTTTATATCAACGACAAGATTGAATAGTTGCTGTGATGGGGAAAGATCAGCTTTCAACTATTTAGTAGTTACAAATTAATATTTATTTTTAGGAGGAATTTAATATGTTTACTGGTGAAGAATTAATTTTAGCATGCTCCGCAATTGGTGCAGGTTTAGCGGTTATCGCTGGTATTGGTCCTGGTATTGGACAGGGTATTGCAGCAGGTCATGCAGCAGCAGCTGTTGGACGTAACCCAGGTGCAAAGTCTGATATTACATCTACGATGCTTTTAGGTCAGGCGGTTGCCGAGACAACAGGTTTGTATGGTTTGGCCGTTGCGATCATTCTGTTATTCGTTAAGCCTCTGGTGTAATATTTTCAGATATATTACTGGAATGATCGAAGATTCGTTGAGAATCGGATCATGATCAATCATTTAGTTTAAGGAGGCAGAAAAGAATGAATCAAGCATTTTATTTGCTTGCAGCAGCAGAGCCGGAGACTTATACGCGTCTGTTTGGACTGGATCCGCAGTTGATTTTCGATGCATTAATAACCGGACTTTCTGTATTTGTTTTGTTCTTTATTTTGTCCTATTTGTTGTTTAATCCGGCGCGTGATGTATTAAAGAAACGTCAGGATAAGATTCAGACTGATTTGGACACCGCTCTTCGTGAAAAAGAAGAAGCGATTGCGATGAAGAAGGAATATGAAAGCAGACTGAAGGATATTAACAAAGAGGCAGAGGCAATTTTAACGGATTCTCGTAAGACGGCGAAGAAGACCGAGGCTAAAATTATTGCAGAAGCCAAAGAAGAGGCTGTACTCATCCGTCAGAGAGCGCAAAAAGAAATTGAGCTCGAAAAGAAGCGTGCTTTGGAAGATATGAAGCAGGAGATGATTGCAATTTCTGCTATGATGGCTGCAAAAGTCGTAGGTGGCAGGATGGATACAACCGTTCAGGATGCTCTGGTAGAAGAGACATTGAAAGAGATAGGTGATAAGACATGGCAAAGCTGATTGCGAAGACCTATGGAGATGCCTTATTTGAAGTAGGAATTGAAAAAAATAAGATTGATTCCTTGAGCGAAGAAGTAAAAGCAGTCTCAGACATCTTGGATCAGAATAAAGAGTTAACACAGCTGTTTGCTCATCCACAAATTATGATGGAAGAGAAGCAGGAAATTATAAAAAATATTTTTCAGGGCAGAATTTGTGATGAATTGTATGGATTTTTGCAGATCATCATTCAAAAAGGACGCCAGACAAATATAAAGGAAATTTTTGAATGGTTTGAAGATTGTGTAAAACAATATCATCATGTTGGTGTTGTGTATGTAAGTACACCACTGCCATTAAAAGATACACAAAAAACTGCTGTTGAGAAAAAGATTTTAGCTACAACCGAATATGAACGTCTGGAAGTGAATTATCAGATTGATCCTTCTCTGATTGGAGGTATGGTAATCCGAATTGGAGATCGTGTTGTAGATGGCAGTATTAAAAATAAATTAGACAAGCTTTCCAGAGAATTAGGAAAGATTCAGCTGGCATAAGTCAGCATATTTAGAAGAAAGGTGGATTCGCTCCATGAATTTGAGACCTGAAGAAATCAGTTCCGTAATCAAGGAACAAATCAATAGATATGCGTCTAAGCTGGAAGTATCTGATGTAGGTACAGTAATCCAGGTAGCCGATGGTATCGCTCGTATTCACGGTCTGGAAAAAGCAATGCAGGGCGAGCTTCTGGAGTTCCCAGGTGAAGTATTTGGTATGGTACTGAACCTTGAGGAAGATAATGTAGGTGCCGTACTGTTAAGCGATAAGAAAAATGTTAGTGAAGGCGATATTGTAAAGACAACGGGACGTGTAGTAGAAGTTCCAGTCGGCAATGCGTTATTGGGACGTGTTGTTAATCCACTTGGACAGCCAATTGACGGAAAGGGACCGATCCATACAGATAAGTTCCGCCGTGTAGAGCGTGTTGCAAGTGGTGTTATTTCCAGAAAATCAGTAGATACTCCACTTCAGACTGGTATCAAAGCGATTGATGCGATGGTTCCAATCGGAAGAGGACAGCGTGAGTTAATCATCGGTGACCGTCAGACTGGTAAGACAGCGATTGCGATTGATACAATTATTAATCAGAAAGGTCAAGGCGTAAAATGTATTTACGTTGCGATTGGTCAGAAGTCTTCTACAGTTGCTACGATTGTAAAGACATTAGAAGAAAACGGTGCAATGGACTATACTGTTGTAGTTGCTTCTACAGCAAGTGAGATGGCACCATTACAATATATCGCACCATATGCAGGCTGTGCGATGGGTGAAGAGTGGATGGAAAACGGAGAAGATGTGCTCGTTGTTTATGATGACTTATCTAAACATGCTGCAGCCTACCGTACCCTGTCTCTGTTATTAAAAAGACCACCAGGACGTGAGGCATATCCAGGTGATGTATTCTATCTGCATTCCCGTCTGTTAGAGCGTGCAGCACGATTATCCGATGAACTGGGCGGCGGTTCTTTAACTGCACTTCCAATTATTGAGACACAGGCAGGTGACGTTTCTGCATATATTCCAACAAATGTAATTTCCATTACTGATGGTCAAATTTATTTGGAAACAGAAATGTTTAATGCAGGTTTCCGTCCAGCTGTTAATGCGGGTCTTTCCGTATCCCGTGTAGGTGGTGCAGCTCAGATTAAAGCGATTAAGAAAATTGCAGCCCCAATTCGTGTGGAATTGGCACAGTACCGTGAATTAGCTTCCTTTGCACAGTTCGGTTCCGAATTGGACGCAGATACAAAGGAAAAGCTGGCACAGGGTGAGCGTATTCGTGAGATGTTAAAGCAGCCACAGTATCAGCCAATGCCAGTTGAATATCAGGTAATTATTATTTATGCTGCGACAAAGAAATATTTACTTGACATTCCAGTTGACGAAGTATTGACATTCCAAAATAAATTATTTGAGTTTATTAAGACAAAATATCCAGAAATTCCAGAAAGTATTAAGGAAAAGAAGGAAATTACAGAGGAAACGGAAGCATTGCTGATTCAGGCAATCGAAGAATGTAAGACTGGAAAGAGTCAGCCAGCAAAGAAGACAGTTTCCAATGATCAAAAACTTGTAAAAGCAGCAGATAATAAGCAGGAAGAAAAAAAGCCTGCAAAAGCAGCAGATAACAAACAAGAAGAACAAAAGCCACAGGAAGCGGCTGCAAAGAAAGTGACGGAAGAAAAGCCAGCACAAAAGCAGGCAGATTCCGAACAGCTAAAAAAAGCATCGCAGACGGCAAAGGCACCAGCAGCGAAAAAAGCTTGGGCAAAGCCAGTCGCAGAAAAACCTGATGAAACAAAATCTGCAGCAAAATCAACCGCAAAGAAACCAGCAGCGAAAAAGAAAAGTACAGCGAAGAAAACAACAAAATAATGTTGGATTAGGAGGTAGTGCGATATGGCTTCCATGAGAGATATTAAAAGAAGAAAATCAAGCATTACAAGTACGCAGCAGATCACAAAAGCAATGAAGCTGGTTTCCACAGTTAAACTGCAAAAGGCGAGAAGCAAGGCAGAAAGTTCTAAGCCTTATTCTAACTTTATGTATGAAACTGTGCGTTCGATATTAGCAAAGTCAACGAATGTGGATCATAAATATCTTCATGCTGGAGCTTCTGGCAAGAAGGCAGTCATTATGATGACATCGAATCGTGGACTTGCGGGTGGCTATAATTCAAACATAACAAAGATGATTATAGGAAGCGGCATTCCAAAAGAAGAGATGATTGTTTATCCAATCGGAAGAAAAGGTCGTGATACAATGGTTCGTAAAGGGTATGCAATGGCAACCGATTATTCAGATGTTATGAATGAGCCACTCTATAAAGATGCGATGGACATTAGCGAAGAATTATTACAGGGCTTTGAAAATGGTGAGATTAGTGAGATCTATCTTGCGTATACTTCATTTAAAAATACAGTAAGTCAGACACCAAAGCTGGAAAAGTTACTTCCAGTGACGATGGATGCATCTTCTGTTTCAAAAGAAGAGCAGATGACTCCAATGAACTATGAACCAAATGAAGAAGAAGTATTAGATCATGTTATTCCAAAATATATGACAAGTTTGATTTATGGAGCCCTGCTAGAGTGTGTCGCAAGTGAGAACGGAGCCCGTATGACAGCTATGGATGCTGCGACAAGCAATGCGGAAGAAATGATAGATACGCTGTCATTAGAGTATAATAGAGCAAGACAAGGCTCGATTACACAAGAATTAACGGAAATTATAGCTGGTGCACAGGCAATCAGCTAGATAAGGAGTGAAACAAGTAAATGGAGAATATCGGAAAAATCACTCAGATTATCGGCGCGGTTCTGGATATTAAATTCCAGGAAGGAACGCTGCCGGAAATCAATGAAGCGATTAAGATTGCGACCAATGAAGGTGGCAGCCTGACCGTAGAAGTTTCTCAGCATCTTGGAGATGACACTGTGCGTTGTATCGCAATGGGATCAACCGATGGTCTTGTGCGAGGCATGAATGCAGTTGCTACTGGCGCACCAATCTCGGTTCCAGTAGGTGAAAAGACGTTGGGAAGAATCTTTAACGTATTAGGTGAAGCGATTGACAATAAACCAGCTCCAACAGGAGTGGAGTATTTTCCAATTCATAGAAAAGCACCTGCTTTTGAAGATCAGTCCACATCAACAGAGATTCTGGAAACAGGTATCAAAGTCGTTGACCTGCTCTGCCCTTATCAAAAGGGTGGAAAGATCGGTCTGTTCGGCGGTGCCGGAGTTGGAAAGACAGTATTGATTCAGGAATTAATTCGTAATATTGCGACAGAGCATGGAGGTTATTCCGTATTTACAGGCGTTGGAGAACGTACCAGAGAAGGAAATGACCTTTATCATGAAATGACAGAGTCTGGCGTTATTAATAAGACAACGATGGTGTTCGGTCAGATGAATGAGCCACCGGGAGCGAGAATGAGAGTTGGTTTAACAGGACTGACGATGGCAGAATATTTCCGTGATCAAGGCGGAAAGGATGTATTATTATTTATTGATAATATTTTCCGTTTTACACAGGCTGGTTCCGAAGTATCTGCTTTGCTTGGACGTATGCCTTCTGCTGTAGGTTATCAGCCAACATTGCAGACAGAAATGGGTGCGCTTCAGGAGCGTATTACATCAACAAAGAACGGTTCTATTACATCTGTACAGGCAGTTTATGTGCCAGCCGATGACTTGACAGACCCAGCTCCAGCGACGACATTTGCCCATCTGGATGCGACAACGGTATTGTCCCGTTCTATCGTGGAATTAGGTATTTATCCAGCAGTTGATCCATTGGAATCCACATCCCGTATTTTGGACCCTCGTATTGTAGGAGAGGAACATTATAAAGTGGCACGTGGTGTACAGGAGATTCTGCAGCGTTATAAAGAATTACAGGATATCATTGCGATTCTTGGTATGGATGAACTTTCAGAAGAAGATAAGCTTGTCGTAGCTCGTGCGAGAAAAGTGCAGAGATTTTTGTCTCAGCCATTTTTCGTAGCTGGACAGTTTACTGGATTGGAAGGTCGTTATGTACCACTTTCTGAGACAATTCAAGGATTCAAAGAGATTCTTGAGGGAAAGCATGATGATATTCCAGAAAGTTACTTCCTGAATGCAGGTAATATTGATGACGTATTAGCCCGTATGAAATAAGGAGGGATAATATGGCAGAAAAATTCCAATTACAGGTAATTACGCCAGAACGTATTTTTTATGAAGGCGAAACATCATTTGTTGAAATGAATACTACAGAAGGCGAAGTTGGTATTTATAAGAATCATATTCCAATGACGATGTTGATTGCCCCAGGAGTCTTGATGATTCATGAAGATGGCGGTGTGAAAGAAGCAGCTCTGCATTCTGGATTTGTGGAAGTTCTTCCAGACCGCGTGGCTATTGTTGCAGAGATTGCAGAGTGGCCAGAGGAGATTGATATGAATCGTGCAAATGAGGCGAAGATTCGTGCAGAACGTCGTTTGAAGAATGGTGAGCAGACAACGAATATTATGCGTGCGGAAGTTTCATTAAAGCGTGCATTGACACGTCTGGAAGTAGGTAAGCATCGATAAAATCAGATAAGTAAGATTGAAAAAGGCTGTCGCGGGAACAGAATGAAGGGGAAAGACCTAGCTCTGTTTGCGTGGCAGCCTTTTTGAGAGATTGGAGAGAGCGCGAATTAATTTTTAGTGAGGTGTGAATGGAATGGTTAAGAAAATGGAGTATGAGTATGTGGAACATGTGTTTAAGCCAGTGTTTGATGAGAACTCTAAAGTACTGATTTTGGGTTCATTTCCTTCAGTCAAATCGAGAGAAGGGCAGTTTTATTATCATCATCCGCAAAATCGTTTTTGGAAGATCATTAGCAGGCTGATGGATGAGACAGTTCCTGTGATGATTAAGGAGAAGAAAGAATTGCTGTTAAAGCATCATATTGCAGTGTGGGATGTAATTGCAAGCTGTGATATTATTGGGTCGAGTGACAGCAGTATTAAAAATGTCGTTCCAGCAGATGTGAATCAAATATTGAAACAAGCACCGATTCGATGCATTTATGCAAATGGAGGAACAGCTTATCGGCTGTATCAGAAATATTGCGAGGAAAATACGGGACGAGAAGCGGTGAAACTGCCTTCATCGAGTCCTGCAAATGCCGCATGGTCGCTGGAGAGGTTATGTGAATATTGGGGGAAAGAATTATTGCCTTGGCTGAACTGTAAATGATAGAGTTGGGATGATTGTGTAATGTTTTGAATAAAATTTTGTTTTTTGTTAATAATCCAGATGAATAAATGCAGTGGATCTGTTGTAATAAGAGTGATCATACAAAATATAGCTATCTATCCAAATGGGAATTACTATATCATGTATGATTTCAGCTTAATGCGACAGTTTTATCTAAATTTAGGAGGAAATAATGAAGCAGAGAATCGCATATTTTGCTTGTGCAGTCTGGATTATTATGCTGGCAGATTTTATTGTTGGGGAAGTAAAGGAAAAGGAAGCGGTTGTTGTGCAGGCAATGGAGGCACAGACATTTTCAGATGTAGAGACGACAATTGAATTGTCTGGGATTTATCCAAGGAAGCTTCAGACGGGGGAAGTGGAACGTATCTTTATGAATATTGCGAATCAGTTCGGAATTATGGATAATTATGAGATTGTAACGCAGAAGAAATCCAATGGAATGGTGACTGTATTTGAAAAGGATGGAGAAAATGGAGCAGCGGTATTTCGTTATATTGCAATGGATCAAACGATTCATCCAGAATATTATATGGTGCTCAATGTGAAGCTTTATCACAATATTGCATGTGCAATGGAGTATCGGCAGAGAATGCAGCAGATTGGAGAGCAGTATGGAATTGAAGGTACGGTATGCATGGAATTAGAAGGCATTTATCCAGTATCATTGTCAATGGAAGAGAAGAAAAAAGCGGAGCAGCGGATTTTAAATCAGATAGGTGCTGAGTTTGTGACAGGATCAAGGAAAGAAGAATTGTATACAGTCTATGCTTATACAAATGCAGTAAAACCATATTTTAAGATTGAAAATAAAAAGACAAATATTAATCTTGCATTCACGCAAGATGAGAACGATCAGACAGTTTGGCATCTTGGAGTGCCTGTCTTATGTGAAGAATATTAGCACGATAAGTGGAACATAATAAGAAGTCATTCATATTTTATAATGAATGAAGAGAAAAGGAATTATGGAATGGAAAGACCTTTTTATAGACCACGCATTATTTATGCTCCATATCCGTTTCATATGATGCAGGAGGAATATTCCCAAATGCCTCCGTATGGAATGATGCCTCCTATGTCATGGCCGCTGATGGAATATCCGCCAGAAGTAGTAGATGAAGATAGTGAAATGGATTTTTGGAGAAATATGTATCCAGAAAAGATGAAAAGAATTCAGTCTGCAGTAGATGAGGCATGTGATAAAATTGATTATGATGGAAGTCCAATGTATGATGAGTATCCAGATCAAATGACATTGCAGCGTATTGCAATGATGATTTATGATACACTGATGGAAGAAGACGAATTTCATATGAATATGGATAATCAGATGCAGCAGGAACAGCAGCCGATGACGCTCGAATCAAGTCAAATGAAAGATAAGAGACGTCCATGTCCTCCAAATAAACCATGTAATCCGTGGCTTAGAGATATTGTAGACGTACTGCTGTTTGAAGAAATGCGTCGACGTCGCATGGGAAGAAGACATAATCGAAGATATCGCTGGTAAGATTGGTATATTAGATGCGGGATGGCTTCCATTTCTATATAAAGTATAGTATAGAAAGTGAGAAAAATTTTTATCCGTGGTGGGAGTCAATCTCCATCTGATATCGTTTTTGGCGATATATTTTTTATTTTATTAAAATTTTTTTAAATTTTAAGAATGCTATTGAGGTTTTTTGGATTTCCATTTAAAATATGAAATAGGATCACTCAGCACATAATAAGCTGTGAAACAGTCAATGTTTATAAGGAACTTTCCATATCGAGTTTCTTTCTTGAGCGGTCTGCAATCCAAATGCAGGATGTACTCCTGTAAATACTCAATATGCGAGGGATGTTATCGTGAAGAAGCAAGTAATGAAAATTATTATTGTAGCGATTTTGGGAATCCTAGTAGTGGAACTGGGAATATACGTATTGTTTCATAAAAAACCAACTATTCAGTCTTTTGAAGAGATGGTTCAGGCAAGCTTTCCAGTCGTACGTGTCGAAGGTTCAGGAGGAAGTTACAGCGATCTATATGGATTCACAGATCAGATGGATGTCCGTTCTGTTCGTAACACAATTACTCCATTAAACGAAAACAGAGAATTAATGCTCAGTATTTATACATATGGAAATACCATTGATGAAGTTGGGTACCAGATTCGCAGTCTTGATGGAGAACATTTGATTGATGATGTTACGATGGAGACTGCTAAGGCAGGTGAAACGATTAGTATTCCGCTCAAATTGACGAACTTGTTGGAAGAAAATACAGAATACACATTAGTAGTATCATTAAAAACGGGACAGGAAACATTGCGTTATTTCAATCGAATTATTTATGGAAAAGATATGCATGTAAGGGATACGCTTGATTATGTATTGAATTTTTCCCAATCGACATTTGATAAAAATGCAGCAAGAAATACAGTTGTAAATGTCATACAGGCAGATGGAAGTATGCCAGAGGATGATTTTTCTTATACAAATATTCATTCTAAGTTTAATATGATTACATGGGGAAGCCTTGCACCAGTTCGCAAAGAGGAACCTCAAATTTTGATTATGGATGTATCAGCATCGCAGATGGCAGTGACACTGCGCTATCCAATTGAAGTAACAGTCAGTGAAAAGACAACGACATATGATGTAGAGGAGTCATTCCGCGTACGCTATAAAGGCGGAAAGATCTATCTTCCAGGATATGAGCGTCATATGAAGCAACGTACGGTATTTAACAAAGATGCATTGTCCAATAATGCGATTGCACTTGGCATTAGCGATGGAGATTGTGTAATTACGAGCAGCGAAAAAGGGGAATATACAGCAATTGTATACGATGGAGAGCTTTGGATTTATGAATTTCAGACAGGCATTTTGTCATGTGTATTTTCCTATGATGACATTAGCAGTGCAAATCAGAGCAGAAAAAATAATTCAACGATCCAGGTTATTGATGTAAAAAAAAATGGCACGGTTGATTTTGTGACATATGGATATCGAGATCGTGGAAAAGATGAAGGAACGGTTGGAATTTATGCATACCGCTATCATGCAAAGACGAAAGAGGAAAGTGCTTATATTGAAGAAATTTTTAATATTCCAGTAAATGTATCCGAAGATATTTTAAAAAATGAATTTGGAAATTTGATCTATCTTAATGAAAATGACGTATTTTATTTTCAATACAGCAAAGGATTATACAGTTATGATGCAGCACAAAATAAATTAACAACGATTGTTACATTAAATACACCAGATGATTTCTTTATCAGTGCAGATGGAACGACGATTGCATGGGAAGAAAGAGAAGATAAGGCATATGGTGTAAAAATCAAGATGCTGAATACGGCAACGGGAGAGATAAAAGAAAAACAGACAGAAGAAGAAAATTACTTGCACTTGTATGGGTTTATTCAAAATGATATTGTATATGGAATTGGAAAGATCAATGACAGAAAAGAAGAGTCAGGCGTCGTTTCTTCGACTCCAATGTATGCTGTGGAAGTATTAAATACAGAAGAACAGAAAGTAGTAAACCATTACGAAAAAGAAAATATATTTGTGATGGGAGTAACTGTACAGAATAATCGTATTATATTCGACCGTGCTTCAGAAAATGAAGATGGAAGTATGGCACAACAGCCGCAAGACTATTTGCTGCTTGGAGAGGGAAATAAGAAGACGGAATATGTCACTGTGACAAGCTCAGTTTCTGATGTCAGAAAGAAAGAATATACACTGAAAATGACAACTCCAGTAAAAGCAGTTGCGGTGACAATCGATGAGACAGTACCGCAGTTTTTAGTAAAAAATAGTTATCGTACTTTAAAACTTGAAAAAAATCTGACTACTGACGATTGTTATTATATTACTGGATTTGGCGGAAATACTAATGTAAAATACTCAATGAAAGAAGCCATTGCATTGGCTAAAGAAAATCAGGGAACGGTACTTTCCAGAGATCAGAAGCAATTATGGAAGTATACGGTCCGTGATACAAGGAAAACGCTGAATATTGATGCAGTGGATGCACAAGGAGAAAGTGCTACATTACAGGCCGTCATTGAGATGATTGTAAATTATGAGAAGACGACAAATAGAGCAGCGAATGATTTTGCAAATATGGAAGATGCATCCGAACAAGAACAGACGATAACTGATAATTCCGCATTGTCACAGCTAAAAAGAGCGATTCCATATGATATTGTGAATCTTGCGGGATGTGAGTTGGAAGATGTGTTCTATTATGTCAACTTAGGAAGTCCAGTTATTGTTATTATGGGAGACGATTCCGCACGTCTGATTACCGCATATACAGCAACCGATGTTACATTCTATGATCCATTAAACCAGCAATTTACTGATATGCCAATAAAAACGGCAGAAACGTTGTTTGCACGAACAGGAAATAGTTTTATCAGTTATGTAAAATAGAAAAATACAAGGGAACTGATCCATCAGCTAAAGCGAATGGGATTTCTCCAAAGTTATTTAAAAACCTCAATATTAGACATGAGTATGCATTGCCACAGAAAGGCGCCTGTCTGATATTGAGGTTTTTCATGAGCAAACAGCGAAGTAAGCTGTAAATATATGCGTAATGTTTCTCATCAAAATATAGAAAAACTTCTATTTATCTAAAGTCTGATGTTCAATATATAAAATCCCGCATGTCATTTCACAGGAATTCTTCTTAATATAATGCCGATATTCGCGAAAATTAATGAAATATTTTTGACCCCAAGATGAAATCTCAAGCATAGGAGAGCGATTAGTCGGAAAAGAAACACCAGTCACAGTAACATAATGAGAATGAATATTTTCATAAACAGGGATATATTCTCCTTCTGTCTGTTCTGCATAAAAAGTGATTCCTTCCCTTTTCCAGAACAAAGGAAAATTTGGTCCGATTGCTAAAATAACTGGAAAATCACTTTGGAGAGATTTTATAATTAATTCAAGCATCGTTCGATTATTTATGAAACAGTGATAATACGCATGAAGCGGAAGTTTGTATTTGCGGGCATAGCGGTTAAACGCAAGCTGTATGACAGGCGCAGTGATTCCTGAATAGGGAATAGTAAATGTATAGCGGCGATTGATTTTGTGAACATACTGTAAGTAAGACTTCTGGGAAAGCTTCCCTGTCTTAGTAAAAACAGGAGCAGTTAATTCTGTCTTGCAAAAACGTTTGGTGAGATAGAGCCATACATCTGCTAAGGCAATTGTTCCACAGCCAAATCGGTTTAATCGAGCTTCACAGCCAATCTTTTTGGCACGCGAATACCAGTTTTGGCTGCCGCCGTAGGAGAGTCCTGACGGTGTGGAAATTCCAATATAATCTGAATATTTTAAATGAATCTGTTTCATAAAATTAATATCACTTCTTTTCTTTTTCGGTTTGTTATATTTGTTGTTTTTCTCATTATAGGAGTCATGTAAAATGATGTCAATGCTTTTGAATCAGGATATAAAAAGTTAATAGTATCGTAAGAAAATAGTAAAAAAATAATAAGAATAGTATAAGGAACGTAAGAAAACAATCTTTTTTATGAAATGATTTTAAGAAAATGCTTGATTCGCAATCATGCTTTTACTATAATGGTAACGAAAGAGAATGCAATTAAAGGAGGAAGAACATACGTGAATCAGGAAATGGTAATAGTCTTAGACTTTGGTGGTCAGTATAATCAGTTGATCGCTAGACGTGTCCGTGAGTGCAATGTGTATTGTGAAGTAATGCCACATACAACAAGCCTGGAGACAATAAAAGAAAAAAATCCAAAAGGAATTATCTTTACTGGAGGTCCAGCAAGTGTTTATAAGGAAGACTCACCAACAATTTCAGCAGAAATTTTCTCTATGGGAATTCCGATTCTCGGTATCTGCTATGGCGCACAGCTGATGCAGCACCTGCTTGGAGGTGAAGTAAAGACAGCCAATGTTCGTGAATATGGTCATACAGAAGTGACAGTAGATACGAATACAACATTATTTCAAGGTGTCAATGAAAAAACAATCGTATGGATGAGTCATACCGATTATATCGCAAAACCAGCAGATGGCTTTTTGGTTACGTCTTCATCGAAAGACTGCCCAGTCGCAGCGGTGGAAAATAAAGAAAAGAATCTTTATGCCGTGCAGTTCCATCCAGAAGTTATGCACTCTGTAGAAGGTACAAAAATGCTGGCAAATTTCTTATTCCAGGCATGTCATTGCGCAGGAGACTGGAAGATGGACTCTTTCGTAGAATCATCCATTCAGTCCATCCGCAAAAAAGTAGGAAATGGAAAAGTGCTTTGTGCATTATCTGGTGGTGTGGATTCTTCCGTTGCAGCTGTATTATTATCAAAAGCAGTTGGAAAACAGCTTACTTGTGTATTTGTTGACCACGGTCTGCTTCGTAAAAATGAGGGAGACGAAGTCGAAGCAGTATTTGGACCAAACGGTCATTATGATTTAAACTTTATTCGTGTGAATGCACAGCAGAGATTTTATGACAAGCTCGCAGGAGTAAGCGATCCAGAAACAAAACGTAAAATTATAGGTGAAGAATTCATCCGTGTATTTGAAGAAGAAGCAAAGAAGATTGGCGCAGTAGATTTCCTCGTTCAAGGAACAATCTATCCAGACGTAATTGAATCAGGACTTGGAAAATCCGCAATAATCAAGTCTCATCATAATGTAGGCGGACTGCCAGATTATGTCGATTTTAAAGAAATCATTGAACCACTGAGACTGCTGTTTAAAGATGAAGTAAGAAAAGCAGGACTGGAATTAGGCATTCCAGAATATCTCGTATACCGTCAGCCATTCCCAGGTCCAGGACTTGGAGTACGTATTATCGGTGAAGTAACACCAGAAAAAGTACGTATTGTGCAAGACGCAGACGCAATCTACCGCGAAGAGATTGCAAAAGCAGGAATTGATAAAAATCTCGGACAGTACTTCGCAGCAATCACAAATATGAGATCCGTAGGATGTATGGGAGACGAACGAACATACGACTACGCAATCGCATTACGAGCAGTACTCACATCCGATTTCATGACCGCAGAAAGCGCAGAACTGCCATGGGAAGTATTAAGAAAAGTGACAAGCAGAATTGTCAATGAAGTAAAAGGCGTGAACCGCGTACTGTACGATTGTACAGGGAAACCACCAGCAACGATTGAGTTTGAGTAGCTTGAAAAATCGCGGAAAAGCCCATAAATAAAGGCTTTGCGGGGTGTCGAAAAGACCAAATGGAGTGCAAATGGAGTTTAAAAATTATTTTTTTCTCTTGTTTATATTCCAGATTCACCTGCAAATTTCGTGAAATCGGTTATTCTCATAAAATAAAATTAGAGTAAATATGAAGAACAGTTTGTTTTGATTGAAGTGATTTTCGTCAAGGCAGACTGTTTTTTTGTTGCCTGCATTTAGAAAACAGATACCACAGAAAGGTTCTTTACTTTCGATGAGCTTAAACTCCATGACACAGTAATCACACTGATGGAGAATTAAAAAACAAGAAAATTTGATAAATTTCGGAAAATGATGTCCGATTTTGCATCTGCCAGTACAGAGTATATGAAGAGATAAATATTCAAAACACAGGAGGTACTGATTATGCAGAATAAATTATTTTTAAAGGCAGCCGATATATGTGAACTTCTGGAAGTAAAACAGACATCGGCTTATGAAATCATCGGAAATCTGAACAAGGAACTGGAAGAACAGGGCTACCTGACGCTTAGAGGAAAAGTTCCGACAAAGTATTTTGTGAAGCGTTTCTACGGAGTAGAAGATACTTGTGAGATTCCACAGGAAGAGGGAAAGGAATGGTTTCATGCGTAAGAGAAAAATGTATTTATCAGTGGAAGACATTGCAGAACTCTTTGGATTATCAGTTTCGTTTGCTTACCGGGTAGTGGAAAGAATGAATGCCGATCTGGCAAGCAAGAACTATTATGTGATTCTCGGTCGGGTGCCAACCCGCTATGTAGAGGACAAGATCTATGGTCTGGAACATGTTGAGCAGTATTTGAAGGAGGATAAAGCGGTATGAGTATGATGCAGGAAAAAATGTATATGGATGTGGATGATGTGTGTGCAATTCTTGGAGTTTCAAAAACTTATGCATATAGTCTGATGCGAGAATACAACAAAGAATTGAAGGCAAAAGGCTATATTGTAGTAGCTGGAAAAATCTCTACGAAATTCCTGGCAGAAAAGATTTATGGCATGAAAGTCGAGGATTAGCAATGGGGGTTTACAAAGAAGGAAAAAACTGGAAAGTACAGGTCTATTACAAAGACTGGCAGGGAAATCGGAAAAGAAAACAGAAAAGAGGATTCAGGACCAAGGGTGAAGCTAAGGAATGGGAAAGAGATTTCCTGCAACAGCAGAGCCAGGGTGTGGATATTGAATTTGGAAATTTTCTGGAGATTTATTACAAAGATATGGATGTCCGTCTCAGAGAAAACACTATGTACACGAAGCGATATATTATTGACCTGAAAATCAAGCCTTATTTTGAAAAGAAGATTCTCAGTGAAATTACGGTGGCAGA
>JALFSR010000077.1 GCA_022778745.1 Clostridiales bacterium | reverse complement strand
TGGTAACAGACATACTGCATAGGGAAGTATACGTTCTGCGCTATGATGGCTAATGGCATAGCCACACCTTGCACTACGATCTACCAGAAATGGACTGGTCAGCCACTATGTAGTGGTAGATAGCAAGAATCCCCTGCCTTTAGGCATGGGGAGTGTCAAGTGTACCACATGGAGGAATCTTTGTATTCCCAGTAGTAGAAAATGTAATTGCATTAGTTGTAGGTTTCTTAATTGCAATGGCATTGCTTGCAGTGTTCAAAAAATCATTGGATAAGAAAAATTAATAAATTTATACAATAAGCAGGGCTGTCGTAATAAGTGAGTTCTACAAGGTATAGTTAGTTGTCAAAATTGGCATTACTATATCATGTATGATTTCAGCTTAATGCGACAGCCTGTTTAAAATAATTTTATAAGTTATTTGTCCGAATTCATGTGTCTGCGGTCAGAAAGTACATTTAACGTATAATCATGCAATGCCTCTTTATGGAACTTATCGGATTGAAGAAAATAGGAATAGAGAATATCAACCATGATTAAAATAGGAAACTGTGGAGAAATTGATTTGCCATTATTCAAATATTCTTTTACAGCAAATAAAATAATTTCATCACAGAAATTCATAAATTCCCGTTCTTTCATTGATGTCATCAATATTGTGAAGGCACCCTGACTTTTTGCTGCACGCAGTGAATGAATGACTTCTTCTGACTTGCCGCTGATGCTGATTCCAATAACAACACAGTCGCCAGACACAAGAACAGAATTCATTTTCATCACATCACTGTCTACAATTGCTTCCATATTGACGCCAATTCTCATAAAACGAAGTTTCATTTCTTGAGCTACTAATCCAGAACTTCCCTTTCCATAAACATAAATTCGTTTTCTATGGGAAAATACATCAACGATGCGACGGAATTGTTCTTGATCTAGCAGGGCATAACTTTTGTTTAGTAATTCCTGATAAGTATTTAATACTTGCTTTGCATAATCATCAGCAATGAGAACAGGTTCCTCAAAATTGCGCTCGTAATGAAAAAGAAATTCTCGGTAACCTTTAAATCCACACTTTTTAGCAAAACGGGATAAAGAGGCTTCAGATACGTATAATTGTTTCGCAATATTGCGGGAGGAGAAATCCATACGCTCTTTATTGTGAATAAAAAAATCTGCAATTGTTTTCTCTAAAGGAGTAAAATTTTCATAAACAGACTCAATTATTGGAATAATGGTCTTCTCATACTGTTCCATTTGCTAACCTCCGTATTTCTATTGTCTATATAATTCTGGGTGACAGTGGCAGAAATGATAATAAGCGCCTAACATTCCAGCCTGATTTTGATTTTGCGCAAATGCAAGCTTTGTGTGCTTAGAAATAGATGGTAATAAATAATGATCTATACTGGCACGAAGCTTATCGTACAAATACTCTTTTTGCGCCATGATACCGCCTCCAAGGATAACAACTTCTGGATTTACTACATAGCAAATATTAGCAATTCCCATTCCGAGTATATCAACCATTTCATCAATAGCTGCGATGCAGTCGGCATCGCCTGCTTTTGCATGTTCAAAAATCCATTTTCCATTAATGTTTCCAGGTGTTAGTGATTTTATCTGCGTAACACGTTCTACAAGTATTTTGCTTGATCCGAGATCCTGAAAACTGCCACCCGGAAGATGCATATATCCAATTTCACATCCGCTTCCAGAAAAACCGTGAAATACAGAGTCATTAATAATAATGGAACCGCCGATTCCAGTGCCAATTGTGAGACAAAGACAGATAGAAGAACCACGTCCCGCTCCAGCAAAGTATTCTGCAAGTCCTGCACAATTTACATCATTTTCTACTTCACAAGGAATTTGAAATTCACGTTCTAATATGCTGCGTATTTCAGTTCCTGTATAATTTGGAATAAGAGGAGAGGAATAGGTAATACGTCCCTTCTTACAGTCTACCATGCCAGCCGTAGAAACACAAATTCCAGATGGAGTGTAAGAAGAAAGAAACTCTCGGATGATCTGTTTTGCCTTTTCCATAATGGACGGACCGCCAAGATGAGCCTCTGTTGGCATCTCACCCGTTGTTAAAAACTGTCCAGACTGTTCTAATACCCCATATTTTATTGAGGTACCACCGATATCAATACAAATATATTGTCTCATTATTTCCTCCTAAAATTAAAACTACATTTATGTCAAGCCATTCTCATCCAGAAAATATGTTGCCATTGGGGCTATTGGATACGAATTTTAAAAATTGCTTTCTTGATTGCCTGTGGTTCATTTACAGCAACAGCAGTACGATGTCCATCGTTTGGATAGCAGATTAAAAAATCACCATCTCTCAAGACAACATGTGAATTTGGTTCACCTTCCAATGGAAGAAAATCATCTTTTGGAACGAATTCTTTTTGTTCCATATTATCAATAAAGTTTAAATCAATTTGTTCACAGCCATTGAGCATTAGGTGTAAGTCTAAATAATCTCGGTGTGCTTCCCAGAAACGATTTTCAGGAGTAGTTGTTGTATATTCTACAATATTAACGAATAAACGATCCCCATCAATTGGATGGCTGCCTTTTTCGTAATGCAATAAATCATGTTCGGATGCATAATGGAAACATTCTTTAATTGCCTCATCTAAATATTTGAATTCATTTAATTGTTTTAAATTTCCAAAAATCATAAGAAACTCCCTTCCTTTATTTATCACAGCCCCCAAATTTCTAAGAGGAGAAATCAGCCTAACGTTATTGATTATTCCATTAAGAAATAATTGTTGAACAATGGTATAGTACAGAAGTTTAGGAGCTGTGTAAATTTATTAATTTTTATAAACAGTAGAGTGAGATGGAGGAGTAGAAGTGTCTCCAGTCACCTTTCTGGAAATATAGCTTACTGGAATACCAACAATTAATGATATTGCAATTGTGATAATTGAGTAAGACCAAATGGATACATCAGTTCCAAACAGGTTGAAGTATTTTACACCTATAATAACTGCAGATGCAACAATAAAAGCAGCATATGCACCGATGGAATTTGCAATTTTTGTAAAACATCCAAGTACGAATGTACCAGCAAGAATACCAAGAACAAGACCCATAAATCCGTTGAACCATTCGTAAGCGGAATCAATTCCACCGTTTGCTAATAAAATAGATACAATAATTGCGAAGATACCAACGCCTAAAGATACAAACTGAGCAATTCTTGTCTGAAGTTTAAAGCTCATGTCTTTTTTGGAAAGACGCTCCTGAATATCAAGTGTCCAGCTTGTTGCAACAGAATTTAAACCAGTAGATAATGTAGACTGAGCAGCCGCATAGATGGCAGCAAGCAGCAGACCAGTGATACCAACTGGAAGTTCAAATGCGATAAATGATGCAAAGATCTGGTCACGGTTTGCTGCTGGAGGCAATGGATTTGACTGGTAAAATACGTATAATCCAGTACCGATTAAATAAAATACTGTTGCGATGAAAATGGATAATAAACCATTTGTGAGCATCATTTTATTTAATTTCTTTACATCTGTTGTTGTAGTGAAACGCTGTACAATGTCCTGACTAGAAATATAAGAAGAACAAGTATTAAATCCAGCACCTACAATTAATAAGAATACACTATTTTTTAAAATATTAATATTGAAAATTGGTTCTTCCGGAGAGAGGAATTTACCATTTCCAAGGGCATCAAATACTGCGCCAAAGCCGCCATTGATACGGGAAACAAGGAAAATTAATGCAAATGTAACACCAATTAAAAGAACACTTCCTTGGATGAAGTCTGTCCAAAGTACTGACTTTAATCCACCTGTATAAGAGTAAATAATAGCAATAATACCCATAACGATGATTAAAATATTAACATTGATACCAGTTAATTCTGCAAGAACCATAGATGGTAAGTACATAATAATGGACATACGACCGATCTGGTAAACAATAAACATAACAGCACCTAAGACACGAAGACCTTTACTATTGAAACGGATTTCAAGATAATGATATGCAGTGTCAATGTCAAGACTGCTGTAAATTGGAAGGAAGAACTTAATTGTAATTGGAATTGCTACGAGCATACCGAGCTGTGCAAACCACATAATCCATGTTCCGTTGTAAGAGTTACCTGCCAATGACAAGAATGAAATTGGACTTAATAATGTTGCGAAGATGGATACACTTGTTACCCACCATGGAATAGTACCATCACCTTTAAAGAATTCTTTTCCTTGCATTTCCTTTTTAGAAAAGTGAAGACCGGCAAATAATACAGCTGCAAGATAAAGAATTAAGATAATAAGATCAATTTTTGTAAAGCCTTGCATAACGAGCCTCCTTATAAACATCTTTTAAAAATTATCAGTTTAATACTTAAAATTTTATAAAAAAAATTACTGCTTATATAAAAGAATTAAATAGTCTAACAAAAACAGCAAAAAGATAGGAGGGCATCCCTATTAAGAAGGGGTGTCCTCCCTTCGTCAGTTATTATAAATTAGCAGTATTTTGCTACAGCATCACGTACCATCTTAGCAGCTTCCTGAATCGTTGGCATATCTGCATCAATGATATTTGCCAGAGGAGACTTCACACCGCCGATATCTAAAGATTCATTGATACGGAGAATTTCTTTGATAACTGCATACATATTACCGTGGCAAGAACACATCTTGTAAATGATGGAATCTGCAGCATATTGAATTTCACGAGCTTCAGCAATCTTGTTTTCATGCATTAACTGTTCTATCTTTAAGAATAATTCTGGCATTACTCCATATGTTCCTCCGATACCGCCATCTGCACCGATTGTAAGACCACTGATGAACTGTTCGTCTGGACCATTGAATACGATAAAGTCATCTCTTACAGCAGCAGCTTCTGCTTTAAACATCTGAATATCCTGAACTGGCATAGAAGAGTTCTTTACACCAATTACCTTTGGATTTTTTAACATTTCTTTGAAAAGACTCATTGTCAAGGCAACTCCGGCTAATTGAGGAATGTTATAGATAATAAAATCTGTGTTTGGAGCAGCTGCACTCATTGCATTCCAATATGCAGCGATGGAGTATTCCGGCAAACGGAAATAAATTGGAGGAATGGAAGCAATTGCATCTACGCCGAGACTTTCTGCATGTTTTGCAAGTTCTACACTTTCTTCTGTATTGTTACATGCAACATGAGCAATAACAGTAAGCTTGCCTTTTGCAACTGCCATTACGTTTTCTAAAGTGATTTTACGATCTTCAACTGTCTGATAGATGCATTCTCCTGAAGAACCGCATACGTAAACACCTTTCACACCTTTTTTGATGTGATATTCAGTTAATGCACGAACACGTTCTGGACTTACTTTTCCGTTCTCATCATAGCAGGCATAAAATGCTGGAATCACGCCTCTGTACTTGTCTAAATTACTCATAAAAATACCGCCTTTCTTAAATTAAATTATAATGTCTCCAAAGCCTCTGTGAAGGATTTGGTAATTAGCTGTGGTCTTGTAATAATTGATCCGACAACGACACTGAAACAACCGAGTTGGATAACTCGTTTTGCCTTTTCAGGTGTATTAATATTTCCCTCTGCAATAACTGGATGGGATACTTTTTCAAGAATCGTACGGATAATTTCAAAATCGTTTGCTTCAATTTTGTCGCCTTTACTCTGCTTTGTGTATCCAACTAATGTAGTTCCGATAAAATCAAAACCTAATTCGTCTGCATGCAGTGCTTCTTCGATAGTGGAACAATCTGCCATCAATTTTTGTTCTGGATACTTTTCACGAATCTGATGATAAAATTCATCAAGCGTTGTATTATTTGGTCGGAGAGAAATTGTTGCATCAATAGCAATAATTTCTGGTTTTACTTCCATTAGTTCATCGATTTCTTTCATCGTAGGTGTGATATAAACTTCACTGTCATCATAATCACGTTTTACAATTCCGATGATTGGAAGGTCGACGTTACGCTGAATTTCTTCGATATCTTCTTTTGTATTTGCTCGAATGCCATAAGCGCCCCCCTCCTTTGCTGCTCGTGCCATTCTTCCCATGATAAATGAAGAATGTAATGGTTCGTGAGGAAGTGCTTGACAAGAAACAATTAAGTGACCGTTTAGCTGATCCAAAGATGTCTTCATAATGTTCTCCTTTCCTTTCGTTTGTAGGTTCAGTATAGAGCGTTTGGAAATGTATTTCAATAGATTTTAAATTATAGAAAATACTTTCAATCAATATGGAGAAAAAAATAATAAAGATACAAAAAATAGAAAAAATATTGTGAAAAATATATAAAACTAAAAACGATAATTTCAAAATTTGAATAAAAAATAAATGGGAAAAAGGAAACAAATTGAAAGATATGTATAGACTATAAAACGAATAGATAAAAAACAAAATAGAGGAGAGTCAGCAAAATCCACAATGAATACGAAAATAGTCTGGGACAATATTGTACAAATACGACATAAATGTGCAAATGCATATTTTGTTTTGTTCAAGAAATGAACAATAATGATTTGTACAAAATAGATACAAAACAAAAGAAAGAATTGTATATATATATGAAAAATTTCCAATATGCATAATAGATGATTACGAATAAAAAATAAAAATGATCATAAAAAAGTTTTATTTAATGTGTAAAGAAGGGGATTATTGTATAAATATAATCTCTTTAAAATGATGTTGGGGTCAAAAGATAGTTTGACCCCATGATACCTACGGATTGCTCCGCACTATGTGTTCTCGCAATCCTAGAAATATTCGAAATTCACCCTAATCGGGCTACTTTCTCATGTTTTGCGGGTTCCAAAATCATGCTTTTTCATGCAAGCATGAAACGCAAGACCTTTTGACCCTGGTATCTTTAAAATTACAGTATTTTAAAGAGAGTATACAAATTATTGTTTGATTTTATTATACAAGAGCTGCTGCGATTTCGTCAGCTAATTTCTGGATTGCTTCTAACTGTGCTTCTTTTACAGAAGATTTTACAGTAAGAGTAGTATCCAAAATAGTCATATTTTTCATTGTCTCAATAATAGCACGCATCTGCTTATTTGTAGTTGCTGCCCATGTACCATTTTCAATCAGAGCAATTGTACGATTCTGTAAGTTCAATGCTTTCATATCGTGAAGAAGTGTATCAACAACTGGGTAAAGACCTCCATTATAAGTTGGAGCTGCAATTACAATATGACTGCAGCGGAATGCTTCTGCAATTAATTCGGATACGTCTGTATTAGAGATATCATAAACGCGAACATCTTTTACTCCTGCAACAGAAAGGGATGATGCGAGGATATCAGCAGCACGTTCAGTGTTGCCATACATGGAACCATACATAATAGCAACAGCCTTGTCTTCTGGTGTATACGTACTCCATTTTGTATATTTATCTAAAATATATCCGAGATTACTGCGCCAAATTGGTCCGTGAAGTGGACAAATCATCTGAATATCTAATCCAGAAGCTTTCTTTAATACGGACTGAACTTGTACACCATATTTACCGACAATATTTGTATAATAACGTCTTGCATCATCGAGCCAGTCGCGGTCGAAGTTTACTTCATCGTTAAATAAGTTACCATTTAACGCACCAAATGAACCGAAACCGTCAACAGAGAATAAAATCTTCTCAGAATCTTCATAAGCCATCATAACCTCTGGCCAGTGAACCATTGGTGCAGCAACAAAATGAAGAGTATGAGAACCAAGACATAATGTGTCACCTTCTTTGATGATTTGTGTACGTCCTGTCAGATCCAATTCAAAAAACTGTCCAATCATTTGAAGTGTTTTAGCATTGCAGACTAAAGTTGTTTCTGGATAACGATGCATAATTTCTTCAATATTAGAGCAGTGATCTGGTTCCATATGGTTGATCACTAAGTAGTCTAAGTTACGTCCATTTAATGTATGGGCAACGTTTTCAAGGAATAATGCTGTGATAGATGGATCAACGGTATCCATTAATGCTGTCTTTTCATCCATGATCACATAAGAGTTATAAGATACTCCACGTGGGATTGGGAATAAGTTTTCAAACAATGCAAGACGGCGATCATTACCACCTACCCACCAAATCGTATCGGTTACTTTTCTTGTACAATACAATGGAAATACCACCTTTCTTTGTATTCGATTAATAATTAGAATCGAATGTAATGATTTTTTAGTATTTTAGGGTTGCTGTATAGTTGTGTTTTTGCAACCCAAAAAACATTCAAAATCGAACTTGTTAAAGCTGATTTCTCATGTAATACGATTTTTATTATAATACAGGAAGACGAGATTGTCACGAACTTCTTGTAGTTAAAATAAATAAATATAGGATGAAGAAGTTCTTAATTTTAAGTGTGAAGAACATTACGTACGAGAAGGGGATGCTGTATCAGGTGGGGAATAAAAACTTTAACTGATATATCAAGGAAGGGCAGACAGGAAAAATATAGATAACGGTTGTTGAGTTTTTCAGTAAGATATATAATAAGATTAAGCTGCGAAAAAAGATTTTGGCAGAAAATGGCTCTGAGAGATTATAACAAAAAAATAGGAGGTTTTATGGCATTACAATTTATTTTTGGAAACTCTATTTGCGGTAAATCAGAGTATGTTTATGAAGTAATCATTGATCAGGCGAAGAAACATCCAGAATGGAACTATTTATTTATTGTACCTGAGCAGGCGACTCTTTTGGCTCAGAAAGAATTAGTCAGACGACATCCAGAGCACGCACTTGGAAATATTGATATATTAAGTTTTCGGCGTCTGGCGTACCGAGTGTTTGATGAGTTGTGTATATCGTTGTTAAATATATTAGATGATACAGGAAAAGCAATTATTTTAAGAAAAGTTGCAGAGGAAAATAAGGGGAGAATGACTGCTTTTCGGAAAAATTTGTCGCAGAGCGGATTTATACAGGAATTGAAATCAATGATTTCTGAATTGTATCAATATGGAATTCAGGAAAATCAGCTGGAATTGCTTGTATCGCAGACAAAACGTCATCCGCTTTTGCAGTTAAAGCTTCAGGATTTGAGTGTCGTTTATGAAGCATTTCAGAAAAAATTAAAAAGTGAGTATATTACGGCGGAAGAGCTGCTGGCGGTGCTTTGTCATCAGATTGAGCATTCAAATTTGATAAAAAACAGTGTGATTTTATTGGATGAATTTACTGGATTTACGCCGATTCAGTATGAAGTGTTGGAATTGTTATTAATTCATGCACGGCATGTCGTATGTTCAGTTACAGTTGGCAGCGGCATTAATCCGTATAAAAAAATGGAAAATCATGAGTTGTTTTATATGAGTCATATTATCGTGGAGAAGTTAAGAGAAATGGCAATCCGAAATCATGTTGCTTACGGAAAAGACAAAGAAGTTCCAGAACAATGGACAAGATATGAGAAAAAAATAAATTCATCTGTCTGGAAAGAAATGCAGCATATGGAGGAACAAATTTTTCGTTATCCAAATGTACAGTGGAAACAAGAAGTACAGCGGACTTCCATTTATTCAGCGAAAAATCCAGAGATGGAAGTACAGTTTGTTTTGCAGGAAATTACACGTCTTGTAAGAGAAGAAGGATATCAGTATCGGGAAATTGGTATTGTTACAGGTGATTTGGGCATTTATGAGCCAATTTTGACTTATGAGATGACAAAAGCAGGAATTTCATTTTTTATTGATCAGAAGAAAAATTTGTCAAAACATCCGCTTGCAGAGCTAGTGCGCAGTGTGATTGCTGTTATCGCTCAGCGATTTTCGTATGAAGCAATGTTTTCGTATTTAAGAAATCCACTTGTGCCAATGGATCAAAATGCGGTGGATGAAGTGGAAAATTATGTAGTGGCGACAGGAATTCGTGGAAAAAAGGCGTGGGAATCGGAATGGACACGAGTATATCGAGGATTTCCAAAAGAACGGCTAGTGCGAATGAATGAGATGAGAGAAATGATTATGAAGCCGCTGCATATTTTGATGCATGCAAAGCCAGAACAAGGAAAATGGACAGTAATGGAACGGACGAAAGCATTATTTTATTTTATGGATGAATTGCAGATTGAAAAACAGCTTCGTCAGATGGCAGATGCATTTGGAAAAAACAAGCAGTTTCATCGCCAGAAAGAATACGAACAGACGTATCAAAAAGTATTGGATTTGCTTGATCAGATGGTTGATTTTTTGGGAGAAGAAGAAGTATCTGCACAAGAATATGGGCAAATATTAGATGCTGGTCTGGAAGATATTCAGGTTGGGTTAATTCCAGTTACGATTGATCGGTTAGTGGCAGGTGATCTGATGCGGACACGTCTTGGAAATGTGCGTGCATTATTTGTACTCGGTGTAAATGATGGGCTGCTTCCAAGAAATGGACAAAAAGGCGGCATTTTGTCGGAACAAGATCGTGAGTTAATTCGTGATATGGATGTAGAATTGGCACCAACGGCAAAAGAAGAGGCATTTACTCAAAAATTTTATATGTATTTGATGCTGACAAAACCGACAGATCATTTGTATATTTGTTACAGTCGTTTGGATCGGGAAGGAAAAGCAATTCGTCCTTCGTATTTGATTGCGATGATAAAAAAGTTATTTCCAAAACTGAACGAACATAGCGCAGAAGAAAAAATGAGCGGACTGCAGAGATTGCAAAATCCAGAAAATGGAGTTTCTGTTTTGATTGATGGAATGCGTCAATATTTAAATGGAGAACCGTGCAGCTGGTGGGAAGAATTGTATAGTTGGTATTGTAAAAATCCACAGTATGATGCAAAAATCGAACAGATTTTGTCCGCAGCATTTTATGGATATAAGAAAGAAACGATTCAAAAGGCAATTGCAAGACGATTGTTTTGGGAAACTCCAGTCAACAATGTCACTCGTCTGGAGAAGTTTGCTTCCTGTGCTTATGCACATTTTCTTGCCTATGGTTTAAATTTGGAACCGAGAGTACAGTATCAGCTTGCAGCAGTCGATTATGGAAATATTTTTCACAAATCCATTGAGAAATTTTTTGGAAAAATAAAAGAAAAAAATATGGACTGGACGAAATTAACGGTTTCCGAACGAATGCAGGCAGTGAATGAAAGTGTGCAAGAAGTAGCAAATGATTATGGAAATACGATTTTGCAAAGCTCTGCAAGAAATCAATATATGATTCAGCGAATGGAACGAGTAACAGACCGTACCGTATGGGCACTCGCAGAACAGTGGAAAGAAGGAAGTTTTGAGCAGTCACTCAGCGAAGCAGGATTTTCCTCTAGCGACGAGTTAGAAGGAATGAAATTACCACTGGAAGAAGGCGTTACAATGGCGCTGCAGGGACGAATTGACCGTGTAGACTTGGCAGAAGATGATGAGAGTGTTTATGTTAAAGTTATTGATTATAAATCAGGTAATACAGACTTTGATTTGACGAAAATCTATCATGGATTACAGCTTCAGCTCATTATTTATCTTGAGGCAGCATTGGAAATCGAAAAGAAAAAACATCCTGATAAAGATGTTGTTCCAGCAGGAATTTATTATTATCATATGAAAGATCCAATTGTGGAACAGGAAGATGCAAAAGATGAGACTGCTGCACAGAAAGCAGTGAAAAGAGAATTGAGAATGAGTGGACTGACAAATTCAGATCCAAAGATTTTAGACCGCATGGATCATTCTGGAAATAAAAAATCTGAGATTATTAAAAATCTGGAACGAACGGATAAAGGAACTGTCACTGCTCGCTCTATGGCAGCGGATAGTAAACAGATCAAGCAGCTTGGTCAGTTTGGATTAAGCAAAGCATCTGATTTGGGAAGAGAGATGTTAGCCGGAAATATTGATATTAATCCATATGAGTATAAAAAAACAAGGTCATGCGATTACTGCGAATTTCAGGCAGTTTGCGGATTCGACAGCCGAATTGATGGATATGGATATCGGAGGCTGAAAAAAATAAAGCCAGATCAGATGTGGGAAGTTTTGAAAAAGATGGAAGATGAAAACTGAAAGTTTTGTTTGATATTGCATGACAACCAGACGAAAAATATATTACATTTCGTCTGGTTGTTTTCTATTCAGGTTGCCTTTTCCTATTTTACATATTCTTTTCTATGTAAGTATGACCTTAGAACTCTAGTATCATATTATTGATTTTTTTCTATTTCAGCCATCTTCATAGCACGAACTTTTAAGGAAAGACCAAATAAGTTGATGAATCCTTCTGCGTCGTGGTGGTCATATAAATCACCTGTTGTGAAAGATGCGATGCTTTCGTTGTATAAGCTGTATGGAGAAGTTGTTCCCTGCTTAATAATATTGCCTTTGTATAACTTCATCTTAACTTCACCAGTAATATATTCCTGTGTAGAAGTGATAAATGCCTGTAATGCATCGGACAATGGTGTGAACCATTTTCCTTCATATACTAAATCAGCAAATCTATTATCAATTGTTTTCTTAAATGCCATTGTGTCACGGTCTAATACGAGCTCTTCTAACTGTTGATGAGCTTCAATTAAGATTGTTCCGCCTGGTGTTTCATATACACCACGAGACTTCATACCTACAACACGGTTTTCCACGATATCGCAGATACCAATACCATGCTTTCCGCCTAATGCATTTAACTCTTTTACAATATCAGAAACTTTCTTCTTTTCTCCATTGATTGCTACTGGAACACCTTTTTCAAATGTTAAGGAAATAACTTCGCCTTCTTCTGGAGCCTTTTCTGGAGTTACACCTAATACTAATAAATGATCATAGTTTGGAGCCTGTGCAGGATCTTCCAATTCCAGACCTTCATGGCTGATATGCCATAAGTTACGGTCACGGCTGTAACTGGAATCTGCGGAGAATGGAAGGTCAATTCCATGCTGCTTGCAGTATTCAATTTCTTCTTCACGGGAACTCATACCCCATGTCTCATTACATCTCCAAGGAGCAATGATCTTTAAGTCTGGAGCTAATGCTTTGATACCTAATTCAAAACGAACCTGATCGTTACCTTTACCAGTAGCACCATGGCAAATTGCAACAGCGCCTTCTTTTCTTGCAACTTCTACTAACTTCTTAGCAATCAGTGGACGAGCCATAGAAGTACCTAACAAATATTTATTTTCATAAACTGCATTAGCCTGAACACATGGAACAACGTATTCATCACAGAATTCATCTACTACATCTAATACATATAATTTTTCAGCACCGGATAATTTTGCTCTTTCTTCCAGTCCATCTAATTCATTGCCCTGTCCTACGTCGATACAGCAGCAAATAACATCATAATCATAATTTTCCTTTAACCAAGGAATAATTGCTGTTGTGTCCAATCCACCTGAGTATGCTAATACAACTTTTTCTTTCATAATTAAAACCTCCTGTATCGTAACGATTGTTACGTATCTTTCTATTGTAAAACGGATATGTATCATCCACTATGCTGCTTCATGCTAACCTTAATAATTATGTCGCAGCGGTTCATTTCTATTGTATTTCCTTTTGAATTCAGTGTCAATGAGATTTTGACATCTAAACCTATAAGGATTAATTCCTGTCGACATGTCATACTATACTTTATTATAGGTAAAATTGCAAGTAGAAAAAATAGAAAAAAATGGAGAATAATTGCATATTATGCACAAAAAATGCAAAGATTATGAATAAAACAAAGAATAAATATGAATATATTCAACTATAATGTATAAAATAGATACAAAAAACGATTAGAAATTCATTCGAATCAATCTGTCTTTTCATGTTTTGCAGCTGCCAAAATCATGCTTTTTCATGCAGGTATGAAACGTAAAAATAAGGAATAAAGTGTATGATAATGAGTTTTTACAAGAAAAAGAAAAAAATAGTTGCATATTATACATAAAGGATGTATTATATATGAATAAAACAGGGTAAAATGCGAATATATTCAAAAATATTGAATAAAACAGAATATAATACAGCATAACCTAGTGAAAAAAGTCTCTAACAAAATGAAACACAATACGTATTTCGCTAGTTCATGTGAATAAAACTTCCACAGAACATGATTTTTAAGGAGGAAAAAATAGGAAGATATTCCAAAAATCTCAGAAATGCTGTACAAACTTGAAAACGCGTTGTAAAATAGCGTGGAGACAATAAAATTCCACAATGAATAATTCATTGGGCAGGAAAGGAAGAGGAGATTATGATTAAGGTAGGAATTATCGGGTCAACCGGTTATGCAGGAAACGAATTAGTTCGTTTGTTAATGCAGCGTAAAGATGTTGAAATTGTTTGGTATGGTTCTAGAAGTTATATTGATGAAAAATATGCATCGCTTTACCGTAATATGTTTGAAGTAGTAGATGCATCCTGTTTAGATGATAATATGGAAGAACTTGCAAAGCAGGCAGACGTTATTTTTACTGCAACGCCACAAGGTCTTTGTGCTTCTCTTGTGACAGAAGAAATCCTAAAACAGACAAAGATTATTGATTTAAGTGCAGATTTCCGTATTAAAGATGTTGCGACATATGAAAACTGGTATGGGATTACACATAAGAGTCCTCAATTTATCAAAGAGGCAGTATATGGACTTTGTGAGATCAATCGAGAGCAAGTGAAGAAGGCAAGAATTGTAGCAAACCCAGGTTGTTATCCAACTTGTACGACACTTTCGATTTATCCATTATTAAAAGAAGGATTGATTGATCCAAATACAATTATTGTGGATGCAAAATCTGGAACATCAGGTGCAGGTCGTGGTGCAAAAGTAAATAACCTGTATTGTGAAGTAAATGAAAATATTAAAGCATATGGTGTAGCAACACATCGCCATACACCAGAGATTGAAGAACAGCTTGGATATGCAGCTGGTACAGAAGTAAGAATTAACTTTACACCACATTTAGTGCCAATGAACCGCGGTATTTTAATTACTGCATATGCTTCTCTGATAAAAGAAGTAAGTTATGAAGAAGTAAAGGCGATTTATGACCGCTATTATAGTAAAGAAAAATTTGTTCGTGTGCTCGAGAAAGATGTTTGCCCAGAAACTCGTTGGGTAGAAGGAAGCAATTATGTAGATGTCAATTTTAAGATTGATCCACGTACAAAGCGTATTATTATGATGGGTGCGATGGATAATCTTGTAAAAGGGGCAGCGGGACAGGCTGTTCAAAATATGAATTTAATGTTTGGGCTTCCAGAAGCAACTGGTTTAGAGCAAGTTCCAATGTTCCCGTAATAGAGAGGAGGATTATTATGAAGAGAATTGATGGAGGTGTAACGGCACCACAAGGATTTTTAGCAGCAGGATGCAGTGCAGGAATTAAAGGAACAGAGAAAAAGGATATGGCACTTGTATATAGTACAGTGCCATGTAATGGTGCAGGCGTATTTACAACGAATGTCGTAAAAGCAGCTCCAGTAAAGTGGGATAAACTTGTAGTGGAGGAGTCTAATTATGTGCAGGCAATTGTTGTAAACAGTGGAGTAGCAAATGCATGTACAGGAGAAAAAGGCTATCAGTATTGTGTAGATATGGCACAGGAAGTTGGAGTACAGATGAATATTCCGACACATGCGATTCTTGTTGCCTCTACTGGTGTAATTGGTCGTCAGCTTCCAATGGATAAGATTAAAGAGGGAATTCACACATTAGCTCCGATGCTTGGAGATACAAGAGAACATGCAGCAGAGGTTGCAAAGGCGATTATGACAACTGATACAAAACCAAAGGAAGTAGCAGTAGAGCTTGAGATTGATGGAAAGAATGTCATTGTTGCGGGTATGTGCAAAGGTTCTGGTATGATTCACCCAAATATGGCAACGATGCTTTGTTTTGTAACAACAGATGCTGCGATTTCCCATAAAATGCTTCAGCAGGCATTGAGCAATGATGTCGTAGATACATTTAATATGATCTCTGTTGATGGTGATACTTCCACCAATGACAGTGTTCTTGTATTAGCAAATGGAATGGCACAAAATTCAGAAATTACACAAGAGGGAGAAAATTATGATAAATTCTGTGAAGCACTGCATGAAGTGATGACAGAACTTTCAAAGAAAATTGCAGGAGACGGAGAAGGATGTACTTGTCTGTTTGAGGTAACTGTAAAAGGAGCCGAAACAAAGGAGCAGGCAAGAATATTGGCAAAATCAATTGTCTGCTCTAGCTTGACAAAAGCAGCGATTTTTGGACATGATGCAAACTGGGGTCGTATTCTCTGTGCAATGGGATATTCTGGAGCACAGTTTGATCCAGAAAAAGTAGATATTTATTTTGAAAGCAAGGCAGGCAGTTTAAAAATTGTAGAAAATGGTGTTGACACTGGATACAGTGAGGAAAAAGCGACAGAAATTTTATCACAGGAAGAAGTAACAGCGATTGCAGATATTAAGATGGGAACAGAGACAGCGACAGCATGGGGATGTGATTTGACTTATGATTATGTAAAAATTAATGGAGATTACAGAAGTTAATAAAGAGGAGAGAATAATTATGCAGTTCGATGAAAAAATTATGGAAAAGGCGGCAACTCTGATTGAAGCGTTGCCATATATTCAGCGGTTTAATCGTAAAATTATCGTAATCAAATACGGCGGCAGTGCGATGGCAGATGAAGAATTAAAGAAAAATGTAATAAAAGATGTCGTATTATTAAAGTTAGTAGGATTTAAGCCAATTATTGTACACGGTGGTGGAAAAGAAATTAGTAAATGGGTAAAGAAAGTAGGAATGGAGCCACAATTTATTAATGGACTTCGTGTGACAGATGAGCCAACGATGGAAATTGCAGAGATGGTATTAAACCGTGTCAATAAGAGTCTTGTATCAATGGTGCATGAACTTGGTGTAAAAGCGGTTGGTATTTCTGGTAAAGATGGTATGATGCTGCGTGTTGACAAAAAACTGTCAAATGGACAAGATATCGGATATGTTGGAGAAATTAAAGAAGTAAATTCAAAAATTATTTATGATTTACTTGCAAATGATTTTCTTCCAATTATTTGTCCAATTGGGTTTGATGATGAGTTTAACAGTTATAATATTAATGCAGATGATGCAGCATGTGCGATTGCAACAGCAGTTCAGGCAGAAAAATTAGCATTCTTAACAGATGTAGAAGGTGTATATGCAAATCCATATGATGCAACGTCATTGATTTCTGAACTTACAACCGATCAGATGGAAGAATTATTAAAGAGCGGCAACGTCGGCGGCGGTATGCTTCCAAAATTGAAAAACTGTCTTGATGCAGTAAATAATGGGGTTTCTCGTGTACATATTATGGATGGAAGAATTGCACACTGCCTGCTTTTGGAAATCTTTACAAATCGAGGTGTTGGTACTGCGATCTTAAAAAATGGTGAGGAGAAGTATTATCATGGAGAAGAATAAGCAAGCATATATGAATGAGGCAGAAGAAGCCTTACTGCATACATATAATCGTTTCCAAATTGTACTTGATCACGGTGATGGTGTGTATTTGTATGATTTGGAAGGAAAGAAATATTTAGATTTTGCAGCGGGAATTGCTGTATTTGCACTCGGCTATCATTATCCTGGGTATGATGATGCGGTAAAAAATCAGGTAGATAAGTTAATTCATACATCGAATTTATTTTACAGTGTTCCAGTAGCAGAGGCAGCTCATAAGCTCAAATCAGTGTCTGGAATGGATCGTGTATTCTTTACAAATAGTGGAACAGAAGCAATGGAAGGTGCAATCAAATCTGCAAAGAAGTATGCATGGCAAAAAGATGGCAGTCATGATCATGAAATTATTGCGATGAAAGGTTCTTTTCATGGAAGAAGTATCGGAGCATTATCTGTGACAGGAAATGATCATTATCAAGAGCCATTTAAGCCATTGTTAAGCGGAATTAAATTTGCACAATATAATGATCTAGATAGTGTAAAAGCACTTGTTAACGAGAAGACTTGTGCAATTGTATTAGAAACATTGCAGGGAGAAGGCGGCATTTATGTTGCTGATCCGTCATTTATGCAAGGACTGAAAGAAATCTGTGAGGAGCAGGATATTCTTTTAATTCTTGATGAAGTACAGTGTGGTATGGGACGAACAGGAAGCATGTTCTGTTATCAAAACTATGGCATTCGTCCAGACATTGTGACAGTTGCAAAGGCACTGGGATGTGGTGTTCCGATTGGTGCATTTTTATGTACAGAAAAAGCAGCTGTTCTTACACCAGGAGATCATGGCACAACTTATGGAGGAAATCCACTTGTCTGTGCAGCAGCAAGCAAAGTGCTTGATATTTTTGAGCAGGATCATATTGTAGACCATGTAAAAGAAGTTGGCGCGTATTTGTATGAACAACTCGAAAAATTGACAGCAGAAACTGACAAGATTATTGCACATCGTGGTATGGGATTGATGCAGGGAATTGAATTTAACGAAGCACCAGGAGCAATTGTTAAAAAAGCACAGGACAAGGGATTAATTGTGATCACAGCAGAAAACAATGTAATCCGTTTTGTGCCACCATTAGTAATTGAGAAACAGCATGTAGATGAGATGATTGCGATTTTAAAAGAGTGTATTGAATAAAAAATTGCAGCTATTCAGTTATCAGTAAACAGCGAAACAGACTGCAGCTATATGCTTAATTAAATACAAAATAAATTTTTGTTTAGATAGGTTCTTTTGGATATACGAGTAAGAGAATACTTGTATAAAAAAAGAACCTATTTTTTGTCGATTTTATTTTCGTATTGCGATGAATTTTACGGGACAGCAGACGGACTTTGACAGACTTTTCAGGTATTTTGAAGTATGATTAGGAATCATAATTGAAAAATATAAGTTCCATAAATAATTGAAAATGGATAGAGGGAGGATGGATTTTGAAACAATGGAAAGAAAAATTAGCCGTCTGGGGTAAATGGGTTGGCATGACAGGAGTTGCTGTGTGGATTATATTTAGTATGTTTGACAGTAAAAATGCAGCGTATTCAACAATTGAAGTAATAGTATTGTTTTGCATATTATTTTTTGCTTATCGTTATGGACCAGGTACAGCAACAATTTGTGCAGCTGCCTGTGGAATATGTGCTGCATTTATAACAGGACAACTAGAATCAGAAGCCATTCTTGTTATACTTGGATTAATGGCTGGAACATTTCGGATGATTGGAAAAATTGGCTCGATCATTGGTTTTATTACAGCAGCAGTTGGAATAGGAATAGTATATGTGCCAGATTTGTTAAAAGATTCTTGGATTGAACTTGGAATCAGTGTTGTTATGTTTGGAATTTTACCTAAATATTTAACGATGCCGGAAGAAAAACGGCAGACGGTTGTGACAGTTGCTCCGCCAATGAATGATTTTGATGGAAGTATTGGAATAAGGATTCGAAAGATAGAAGAAGCATTTTTGGAACTGTCTAAATTATTTGCAAAATTTGATATAGAACCCGCATCAGGTGAGGCAGAAATATTTTGGAGGTGTCGTTATATGGAAAATCGAATGGTGTTTGGAGAGCAGATGATGGAGTTAGCAGAAATGATGAGGAGCTTTCGGGAAGAAATCGGACGATCTGCCGATATTACAATGCAGGTAGATCAGATGATTCGAGAACGATTACGGGAGATGAATCTAAAAGTAGAGCGAATTGCTATGATAGAAAATGAAAATAAGCGATCCGAATTAATGATAACGCTTTGTGCAGAATCTGGACAAACTGTAACGATCAAAGAAATTGCACAGCAGTTAAGCTGGGCAATTGGGCGACGCTTAAAACCGCAAGGTGACAGTGCAGGGGCTGTTGGAGTACAGACAAAAACAATTCGATTAGAGGAAGAACCACAGTTTCAAATGCTTTATGGAGTTGCCCGCACAATAAAAGATGACAGTGAATGCTCAGGGGATAGTTTCTCATTTCAAGAGATGCAAGGGGGAAAAGTGCTGATGAGCTTATGCGATGGAATGGGATCGGGACAGCAGGCATTTGAAGAGAGCAGAAAGGCAATTGAGCTGACGGAACAGCTGATTGAGGCAGGTTTTCATCCACAGACTGTGCTAAGACTTGTCAATCAGGCATTTGTGATGAATGATAATTTTCATCCAATTGCTATTGATGTTGCGTTGGCAGATCTACATACAGGGCTTTGCGATTTTACAAAATCAGGGGCAGCAGTAACGTTTATTCGTCACGGAGAACAAATCGAAGTTCTTCAATCGGAGACATTGCCGATTGGAATTTTGCAGGAAACGCTGCCGATGGAAAGCTTGTATCGTTTAAAAGACGGAGATTTGGTTATTATGATGACAGATGGTGTGTTAGAGGCGATTCAAGGAAATCAGAAAGAAGATGTATTAAAAGAGTTTTGTCGGATGCAGAAAGGAAAAAATCCGCAGGAAATCGCAGATAAAGTATTAGAATTTGCATGTGGACAAGACAGTGAAACAAAAGATGATATGACAGTATTAGTTGCAGGAATTTGGAAAAAATGATATAATAACAAAGATAATATTGAATGGGAAAGACATTCTTAAAGTTGAGGATAAATGATGATTATAGCAGTAAAACATTTAATTGAGCAGTATCATATGCTGCAAAAGGGTGATTCTGTAGTGGTGGGAGTGTCAGGTGGAGCCGATTCGGTATGTCTTCTTCGTATTCTTTGGAAGCTTCGGGATGAGTATAGCCTGAAGCTTCTTGCTGTTCATGTTCATCATGGAATTCGAGGAAAAGAAGCAGATGAAGACGCTGCATTTACAGAAGAATTATGCAGGCAGTGGCAAATTCCATACCGAATGATAATGAGAAATATTCCAAAGATGGCAAAGCAGTTAGGACTTTCGGAAGAAGAAGCAGGAAGAAAAGCAAGATATGAGATTTTTTATCAGATCTGTGAACAGGAAAAATATCAAAAGATTGCGGTGGCACATCATCAAAATGATAATGCAGAGACAATTTTATGGAATTTTCTGCGTGGCAGCGGATTGAGAGGGCTTGCAGGAATGGAACCAGTACGAGGAATGATTATTCGTCCGCTGCTTGAAGTGACGAGAAATCAGATTGAAGAGTGGATGAGACGGCAGAATTTGGAATGGCGTGTAGATTCGACCAATCAATTGACAGATTATACAAGAAATCGGCTAAGACTTCAGTTAATTCCGTTTATTGAACAACAGTTAGTTTCTAATTTTTCCAGACGTTTAACGGCAAATACAGCGATTTTTTCAGAGGCGGATGATTATTTGACACAGCAAGCAAAACAATGGATTCAAATTTATGTACTGCATCAGATGACGGAGAGCAGTATGTTATTAAAAGATTGGATATCACTGCATCAAGCAGTAAAACGTTATGTCATTCGTCTGGAAATAGAACGGTTTACGAAGAGTTTAAAAGATATTACTGCAGAACATATAGAGGCAGTTATGAAACTTAGTGGGACAGGAAAGCATTTGGATTTGCCGATGAAAATTTGTGTTTGGACTGATTATGAAGCAATTCATATTGGAACGAGCAAGAAAAATGAATCATTTGAGCAAGAATATGAGATGAATTACCGTTGTTTTCCATATAAAAAAAGAGAAAAAATAATACAAAACGTCTATACGAAATGGTTTGATTATGATAAAATAAAAAACGGATTTGAACTAAGAACACGCAAAACAGGAGACAGAATTCAGATACTGCCTGATCATGGTACGAAAAAATTAAAAGATTATATGATTGATGCAAAAATACCTCGTGAGATCAGGGCATCTGTTCCAGTAATAGCAGATGGCTCAGATATTATGTGGGTAGTAGGTTATCGAATGAGCGAAGCATATAAAATAACAGATGAGACAAATACTGTTTTACAAATTGAATTAACAGTACACAGCAAAGAAATGTCATGATGTCAGAATAGATCGCAGGCAGTTCAGATGATTTGCATGTTTTGAAAAAATAAAAGGAGGAAAAAACGAAAGATGGAAGATAAAATTCGTGTATTAGTGTCAGAAGAAGAGGTAGATAAAAAAATTCAAGAAATTGGAGAACAAATCAGTAAAGATTATGCAGGGAAAAGTGTTCATCTGATTTGTATTTTAAAAGGCGGAGTATTCTTTATGTGTGAATTAGCAAAGAGAATATCTGTTCCTGTTTCAATGGATTTTATGTCTGTATCAAGCTATGGAGCAGGTACAGAGTCAAGTGGAGTTGTTCGAATTGTAAAAGATTTGGATGAACCGTTAGAGGGAAAAGATGTAATTATTGTGGAAGATATCATTGATTCTGGTCGTACATTGAGTTATTTATTGGATATACTTAAGCAAAGAAATCCAAACAGCATTCGTCTTTGTACGTTATTAGATAAGCCAGAGCGACGTGTAAAAAAACAAGTCGTAGTTGATTATGTTGGATTTTGCATTCCAGATGAATTTGTAGTAGGATATGGGTTAGATTATGCTCAGAAATATAGAAATCTTCCATATATTGGAGTGGTAGAAATATAATCAAAAGATGACTGCACAGCAGTTATCGAATCTTTGCCGTTGCGAAATCAAGAAAAGAGTGACAGCAAAAGAAAATGGCGTTATAGGAGGTAACAAGTGAGTAGACAATCAAAAGGATTTAGTTTTTATTTGATTATTTTGCTCATACTCATTATGATTGTAAGTACATTCCAGAATTTGTTGTTTCAGGCAGATGGGTGTACGTATAAAGAATATCAGAGTATGGTTCAAAATAAGACAGTTTCATCCGCAATTATTTCTCAAAATAAACAGACACCAACAGGAAGAGTTCAATTGATTTTAACGGATGGAAATCAAACCGTTATTAATGTGCCAGATGTTAATGTAGAAAAGCAGTATTTAGATCAAAATGGCATTTCAATACGGTTTGAAGATGTCCCGCAGGAAAATTATTTTATGGCCAATATTTTACCGACATTGTTGGTACTGATTGGATGTTTCTTTTTATTTTCTTTCTTATTCGGACGTTCTGGAGGCGGCAATGGTAATGCAATGCTGAATTTTGGAAAAAGTCGTGCTAAGTTAATGACGCCTTCGAATAAACGTGTGACATTTAAAGATGTAGCAGGATTGCAGGAAGAAAAAGAAGAACTCGCAGAAGTTGTTGATTTTTTAAGTAATCCGAAGCGGTATACTGACTTAGGAGCACGAATTCCAAAGGGAATTTTGCTTGTTGGTCCTCCAGGAACAGGAAAGACTTTATTGGCGAAAGCAGTGGCAGGAGAAGCAGGAGTGCCATTTTTCAGTATCTCAGGTTCCGATTTTGTAGAAATGTTTGTTGGTGTTGGTGCATCTCGTGTAAGAGATTTGTTTTCTGAGGCAAAAAAGAATGCACCATGTATTATTTTTATTGATGAAATTGATGCAGTAGCACGACGAAGAGGAACTGGAATGGGTGGCGGACATGATGAAAGAGAACAGACATTGAACCAGATGCTTGTAGAGATGGATGGCTTTGGTATTAATGAAGGTATTATTGTCATGGCAGCGACAAACCGTGTTGATATTTTGGATCCAGCGATTTTGCGTCCAGGACGTTTTGACCGTAAAGTAGCAGTTGGTCGTCCAGATGTAAAAGGAAGGGAAGAAATTTTAAATGTGCATATTAAAAATAAGCCGATGAGTGATGATGTAGATATTCATAGAATTGCTCAGACAACCGCAGGATTTACAGGCGCAGATCTTGAAAATTTAATGAATGAGGCTGCGATTCTTGCTGCTAAAGAAAAATCTCCATGTATTTGTCAGGCAAATATTGAAAAAGCATTTATCAAGGTGGGAATTGGAGCAGAGAAGCATTCTAAAGTGATCAGTGAAAAAGAAAAGAAAATTACTGCTTATCATGAGACTGGTCATGCGATCTTATTTCATGTGCTGCCAGATGTTGGTCCAGTGCATACAATCTCAATTATTCCGACTGGAATGGGTGCGGCTGGGTATACAATGCCTTTGCCAGAAAAAGATGAGATGTTTGAGACAAAAGGACGGATGCTTCAAAATATTATGGTTGCATTAGGCGGACGAATTGCGGAAGAAATTATTTTTAATGATATAACGACAGGGGCATCCCAAGATATCAAGCAGGCAACACAGTTAGCTCGTGCGATGGTAACAAAGTATGGTATGTCAGAAAAAATCGGTTTAATTAATTATGACAGTGATGAGGACGAAGTATTTATTGGAAGAGATCTGGCTCATACAAGAAGCTTTGGCGAAAAGATTGCAACAGAGATTGATGAAGAAGTGAAGAATATTATTGATTCTTGTTATGCACAGGCAAGACGCCATATTGAAGAGCATATGGATGTATTGCATCAATGTGCGAACTTACTTTTAGAAAAAGAGAAGATTGGAACAGAAGAGTTTGAAATGATGTTCTGATAAATATTTCACGAAAATAATGTGAACCTGCACAAAATAACAAAAATAAAAAGTATATTTTTGTGCAGACTTTATTTGAAACAGATGCTATAATAATAATCGTAAACCCCCAATACATTGTATAGTTTTTTGCTACACCCCATAAGAAATGAAATACCTTCTCCAGAAAAGGACGGCCACTCAGCCGTCCTTTTCTCTTTGCAAAAAATGATGATTAAAAGAAAGATAGGAATAGGAATCAATTACAAAAAGTTTGTGAAAAATTTTTCATAAAAACTTGGACAAAATCACGAATTTGGAAAAAATACAAAAATATAGTTGTACAAATGGTAGATATATTATAGAATGAAAGATAGACCCTGACTTAATAAAAAATAAGAAAATGATTACAAAATCAAGATAACGAGGAAATGGAGTGTAAATATGAAACCTAAATATCACATAGACAAGAGAGCTCTTTTTTGTGACGAAACGGCAGAGTATCGCTTTCCAGCAGAACCAGAGTGTAATCAAGAAGTTACCATTCGTTTCCGAACAGCAAAGGACAATGCAGATCAAGTATATCTCATTTATGGTAATACTGAAATCAAGATGGAAAAGGTAGAATCCAAAGGACGTTTTGATTATTATCAAACAAGATTGGTTATGAAAAATGACAGAGTATCATATTATTTTGAAATTAGTCTCGGGAGAGAAACCTGTTATTATAATAAGTTAGGTCCTACAACAGACTGTCATTCCGTTTATCAGTTTACTATTACACCAGGTTTTCATACTCCAGAATGGGCTAAAGGTGCTGTCTTTTATCAAATTTTTGTGGATCGATTTTATAATGGAGATCCAAGTAATGATCCAGTAGATGGAGAGTATGCATATATCGGAGGACATTGTGTTCAGGTAAAAGATTGGGATAAATATCCAGAAACATTTGATGTACGCTGTTTTTATGGTGGTGATTTACAAGGAGTAAGACAAAAGTTAGATTATCTTCAAGAATTAGGAGTAGAAGTTATCTATTTTAATCCATTATTTGTATCACCTTCTAATCATAAATATGACATTCAAGATTATGATTATATAGATCCTCATTTCGCAGTAATCAAAAAAGACTGTGAAGATTTACTAAAAGAGGGTGATTTAGAAAATAAACACGCAAAGCGTTATATTACGAGAGTAACTTCAAAAGAAAACTTAGAAGCGAGCAATGCCTATTTTGCAGATTTGGTAGAAGAAATTCATAAAAGAGGCATGAAAGTTATTTTAGATGGAGTATTTAATCATTGTGGTTCTTTTAATAAATGGTTAGATAAAGAACGGATTTATGAAGGAGAAAAAGGATATGAGCCAGGAGCCTATGTGAGTAAAGATAGTCCGTATCATAACTTTTTTAGCTTTCATTCTGACCGTTGGCCATATAATGGAGACTATGATGGCTGGTGGGGACATAATACTTTGCCAAAGATAAACTACGAAGACTCTGCTCAAGTAGAAGAATATGTATTGAATATTGGAAGAAAATGGGTATCCCCTCCATATAATATTGATGGATGGAGATTAGATGTTGCCGCAGATTTAGGACATAGTGTATCGTATAACCACGAATTTTGGAGAAAATTCCGCCAGGCAGTGAAAGAGATAAATCCGAATGCGATTATTCTTGCAGAACATTATGGTGATCCAAGCTCATGGTTGGAAGGGGATCAGTGGGATACAGTAATGAATTACGATGCATTCATGGAACCGATTACATGGTTTCTGACAGGTGTGGAAAAGCATAGTGATCAGAGAAATGATCAGCTTTATGGAAATGCGTCTTGGTTTTTTACTACGATGCGTTATAATATGAGCAAATTTCAGAGACAGTCACTTGATGTAGCGATGAATGAATTGTCCAATCATGATCATTCCCGTTTTTTGACAAGAACGAATCGAAGAGTTGGACGAATTGCTTCTCTTGGTCCAAAAGCAGCAGGAGAGGGAATTTGTAAAGGTGTATTCCGTGAAGCTGTTGTGATTCAGATGACATGGCCAGGTGCTCCGACATTGTATTATGGTGATGAAGCAGGTCAAGTTGGATGGACAGATCCAGATAATCGTCGTACTTATCCTTGGGGCAAGGAAGATTGGGAATTGATTGAATTCCATAAATACATGATTGCAATTCATAAAAAGTATCGTTGTCTTCGCACTGGATCATATAAAGATCTGTTTGAAGAATATCAGCTGATTGCATATGGAAGATTTTGCAGAGAAGACTGTGCAGTCATTATTATTAATAATGCAGAGTATCATCGTATGGTAAAGATTCCAGTATGGGAGATTAATATGCCAGAAAATGGTCTATTGACTCGTGTTATGCAGACAACAGAAAATGGTTATAATGTAGGTTATAAGATGGAAGGATATGAAGAAGGATACTTAACTGTACAAGTACCTCCAGTATCTGCGACAATTTATACATTAAAGTCAAAGTAAAGCGATATATTAGTATCGCTGAATAGACGGACAGCACGATGTAATAGTTTAGTGCTGTCCGTTTTAGAATCAAATTTTTTTAGAAATAAGTTAGAACAAAAAAGTCGATTTTTGTTGAAAATACAAAGGTTTTTGAAGTTGATTCAATTGTGTATAAAAATTAATACAATTTTTTTAAAAAAAAAGCTTGCATTTTATTTTGAAGTATGGTATAGTTTATCACTGTCAGAGAGATGTTTGGATGGATTCCCGAGTGGCCAAAGGGGACAGACTGTAAATCTGCTGCAACATGCTTCGGTGGTTCGAATCCACCTCCATCCATATGCCGGCGTGGCGGAACTGGCAGACGCACAGGACTTAAAATCCTGCGGGACTTATACTCCCGTACCGGTTCGATTCCGGTCGCCGGCATTAATTACTGACAAATCCGACTAAAAATGCCCAGATAGCTCAGTTGGTAGAGCAGAGGACTGAAAATCCTCGTGTCGCTGGTTCGATTCCGGCTTTGGGCATTATGCGGGTGTAGTTCAATGGTAGAACACTAGCCTTCCAAGCTAGATACGTGGGTTCGATTCCCATCACCCGCTCTTTTCATTTTCATATTATTTTTGTTATGCGCGAGTGGCTCAGTGGTGGAGTATCGCCTTGCCAAGGCGAGGGTCGCGGGTTCGAATCCCGTCTCGCGCTTTTTTTATTTGTTTAAAAAATCAAACCGTATTCACAGAGGTTTGTATATAGATGGCAGTTATTCATGGAATGCCGATTGTGCGGGTGCTTTTAATATCCTAAGATTATACTTTGAAGCAAACAAGATAAAAATAATCAACCGATGGATATAAAAATGCCCAGAGCAATAAAAGTAGCTGCGTAAAAAATTGTAATAAAAAAGTAGAAAGAAGGAGAAAATAATTATGGCATTTAAGATGGTGCATGAAAATTATAATGTATATGATTTAGCACGTTCTATCCAGTTCTATGAGACTGCTTTAGGTATGTATGAGACACGCCGAATTGAAGCAAAAGATGGAAGTTTTATTATTGTCTATATGGGAACTGGAGAAAATAATTTTGAGCTAGAACTTACATGGATGCGAGATATGGAGCGTCCATATAATCTTGGAGACTGTGAATTCCATTTAGCATTTGAAGCAGAAGATTTTGAAGCAGCCTATAAAAAACATAAAGAAATGGGCTGCATTTGTTTTGAAAATGAAGCAATGGGGATTTATTTTATTCAGGATCCAGACGGATATTGGCTTGAGATTGTTCCAAGGAAAGAACAATAGGAAGAGTTGCCGAAAATAAAGTAAAACAGATAGTTGGAATCTGTTTCTTTGATTTTACTACAGATTGATTTACTGTATGTCAGATAACACTAAAGTTTACGTGTGAATATGGTAAAATTATACAATAAATTAAAAAAACTGCCCTAAAAATAAGTGATTAGAAAAACTTGTTTCATGGCAGTTCTCGTTAAAAAAAACTTCGTATTTAAAAGGATTTTTGAAACATTTATGCATAAAATATTTAAAAATACAATTTAAATAATTGTATACAATTATACAAAAGTACAGAAAATAACAAAACCTATTGACGATGCATTATTTGTGGATTATAATATAAATCAGACAGATGTTTGACACAGAAATACAAAAGTGTATACAGAAAAGACAGACAAGAAACATCGTTATAAAAAAAGATGATATAAATAATTATATCTGAGGAGGTAAAACCTATGTCATATGTTGATGAAGTAATGGAGCGCGTAATTGCGAAGAATCCAAGTGAAAAAGAATTTCACCAGGCAGTAAAGGAAGTATTAGATTCCTTACGTGTTGTAATTGAAAAGAATGAAGAAAAGTTCCGTAAAGATGCATTATTAGAGCGTATTACAGAGCCAGAAAGAGTTATTTCTTTCCGTGTACCATGGGTAGATGATAAGGGACAGGTACAGGTAAACCGTGGTTTCAGAGTACAGTTCTCAAGTGCAATTGGACCTTACAAGGGTGGTTTAAGACTTCATCCATCTGTAAATCAGGGTATTATTAAGTTCTTAGGTTTTGAACAGATTTTCAAGAACTCTTTAACAGGTCTTCCAATCGGTGGTGGAAAAGGTGGTGCTGACTTTGATCCTAAGGGCAAGTCTGATAGAGAGATCATGGCATTCTGCCAGAGCTTTATGACAGAATTATTTAAATATATCGGTAAAGATACAGACGTACCAGCTGGTGATATCGGTGTTGGCGGAAGAGAAATCGGTTACTTATACGGACAGTATAAGAGATTAACAGGTTTATATGAAGGTGTTTTAACAGGTAAAGGCTTAACATATGGTGGTTCTTTAGCAAGAACAGAAGCAACTGGTTATGGTCTTGTTTATATTACAAGCGAAATGTTAAAGGCAAACGGCATGGAATTAGCTGGTAAGACAGTTGTTATTTCTGGTTCTGGTAACGTTGCAATTTATGCAGCACAGAAGGCAACTCAGTTAGGTGCAAAGGTTGTTACAATGAGTGATTCCAATGGTTATGTATATGATCCAGAAGGAATTGATTTAGCTCTTGTAAAGGAAATCAAGGAAGTTAAGCGTGGAAGAATTAAAGAATATGCAGAAGCTAAGCCAAGTGCTAAGTATACAGAAGGCAAGGGTGTATGGACAGTTCCTTGTGATATCGCTCTTCCATGTGCAACTCAGAATGAATTAGATTTAGACGATGCAAAGGCATTAAAGGCAAATGGATGTTTCGCAGTTGCAGAAGGTGCAAATATGCCATCTACAAGAGAAGCAACAGACTTCTTCTTAGAAAGCGGTATGCTGTTTATGCCAGGTAAGGCAGCTAACGCAGGTGGTGTTGCTACATCCGCATTAGAAATGAGCCAGAACAGCCAGAGAATGAGCTGGACATTTGAAGAAGTAGATGCAAAATTACATCAGATCATGGTAGACATCTTTAAGAAGGTAGATGAAGCATCTAAGAAGTATGGCTTAGAAAAGAATTATGTAGCTGGTGCTAACATTGCAGGCTTTGAAAAGGTAGTAGAAGCAATGAACGCACAGGGTATTGTATAATTAAATTTATACTTATTTTAGAATACAGACTGAGAATAGAAGAAGAGGTATCGCAGATTGATATGCCCCCTGTCAAGTAGACAGGTTAAATATCTAAAACGAAGTGCTGATGAACGACCGTACGAAATGTGCGGTCGTTTTTCTATGCACACCATTTTTCTATGTACTTTTGAATTTGTTTGTTTATAGGAATTGGATACTCTGTCGGTGAGTCAGTAGAAAAGGCTTCCCTTCGAACTTCCACCGGTGTTTTACAGTGGTATCTGTCTTGTGGTCTTTCTTCGCTATAAAACCGAATATAATCGCTTATTGCAAATCTTAATGAAGCTTCATCTGTTATATTGTACATTTGATACATTTCCGCTTTTATGATTCCCCAAAAACCTTCTGTCGGACCATTATCTATGCAATGACCAACCCGTGACATA
>JALFSR010000070.1 GCA_022778745.1 Clostridiales bacterium | reverse complement strand
TGAATACATAGAGGGCTGGTATAACCGTAAGCGCATCCACAGTGCTATTGGTTATATCACACCTCAGCAAAAGGAGGAGGAACTAAAAAAAGCAGGATAATCTTTCGACTTTTTTTGTCCAAAGTATTGACATAGGTCCATATAGTTTCAATAATAGTTGGAGAAAGACCAATTCGATATAATATACGATCTAAAGCAATACGATCTACGGGGTTTACTCCTGATTGTATCTTCTTGAATTCATAATATGGTATGATTCCTTTTATTACCATTTGAAGACTGTACTCTCCTTTGCCCTTTCGATTCTTATCTTTGCCATAATTAATAATTTCTTTTAAATCATTTTTATAATTACTATTTTCCTGCAATCCATAGCCTCCAGTTCTCTATACTTACTTTTTTTCTACAGATAAAAGTCTTTTCTTTTTAATCGCTTCCATGTAATCCCCACGCAGCATAATGTACTGATGAATAGAGTTGCTATTGTTATCCATCCATTTGGTGGATTTTTCATCGTAAATAACTGCCCAATATTGCCAAGATAAAATGGCTGATATATCAATGGAGAATCTTGCCCTATTTTTGCCACTGCAAATCCCCCCTCAACTGCTACAATTCCAATCATCGTTGCCATTGCGCTGTTTGAGCAAATTGTAGAAATAAGTAATGCAAATGATACAAAAAACATACTACTAAATAACCACAATGGAAGTGACTGCTGAAAATAATCTTTTAGTGTTATAATTGATTTTTGTTCTCCAAAAAGCAGCACTGCATCAATCGGATACCGCCAGTCTCCTGTTCCTCCCATGACGCATCCTGCAATAAAAACAGAAGCAAAAATAATCATGCTACAAACAATCGTATGAACTATTGCCGCAAATAATTTTCGCATTAAAATTGTTTTTCTGCTGATTGGCTGTACCAATAATAGTTTCATTGTTTTGTAGTCATATTCCACCGACATCATGTCAATACAAAACAGTACAAATAATAAAGGCATTAAATTTGGTATAAATTCTCCTGTTAAAAAAAGGTATAATGTATTCCACCCATTGACTGTACCATATGATAGTTGTGGCTTTATGTCATTTTCATAAAGATATTCATATTTTTCTTTTGTTTTAGTCAGACTTTCTTCGCTCTCCCCAACAAATCTTCCTTCCCTGTATGCATCAAGATTTTGTTCGATCTGTTCCATTTTCAGCTTTAATTCTTTTTTCCAATCGCCGCTTTCCAATGCTTCCAATCCACGCTTATATAGATTTAGTCGTTTTTTATCTTCTTCTAATGCTGTTTGTACGGCTTTGTTTGTTGCATCGTTTTCTAACAATTCCTCTTTTTCTTTTATAAATCCTTGAAGCAACTCTATATTATGTGTATAATTATATTTTTCTATTTCTTTACTTCTAACTTCCTGCATGTGAATTAAAACACTAATTCCAACAGACAACCCAATCACAATTGCTAATAAGATCCATGTCTTCTTTTTCAGCCATTCTTTTTTCCATTCCAAAATCACAGTTACAATCCTCCGTACTTCCTATAATGTCTTTTTGCTAAAGCCATAGACCTCATTATACACTTGTTCTATGTTAGAATCATTGTCACAAATTTTTGCGATTGTTCCCTCTTTTAATAAGACAATCTGATCGACTAACTCCTCTAGTTCCAAAAGAAGATGTGAAGAAATAAGAACCGTTGCCCCATGGTTTCGTCGTTCTATCAAAATTTCTTTTAATGCAAAAATTCCATCAGGATCCAATCCATTCATTGGTTCATCCAATATTAAAAGTTCGGGATCTCCCATTAAACAGATGCCCAATGCCAAACGCATCTTCATACCAAGCGAATATTCTTTTACCTTTTTATTCCATGCATCGTTTAATCCAGTTAGTTTCTTTGTCTCTTCTAACACACTTTCTGAAAGTCCTCTTAATTTTCTGATGTAGTCTACATTTTGCCGACCAGTCATATAAGGATAACAGGACGGCTGTTCAATTAATACACCCATTCTAGAGAAAATATGCTCACTATTTTTTCCATATACCTGATTAAATAGCTGAATCGTTCCAGAATCCGCCTGAATCATATTGGTCATAATTCGCATCAATGTTGTCTTTCCTGCTCCATTTGGTCCAATTAATCCAATAATTTTTCCCGCCTCTAATGTAAGATCAATATCCTTTAAGACTTGTTTTCTACGAATTTTTTTTGACACTTGCTTTAATTCCATCACAGCCATGTACTTCACTTCTTTCTATAATAATTAACAATAGGCGTTTGCGAAACTCTGAAAGCCTTATAAAACCTAGATTTTTTAAGTCTTGTTTCTACTTCTCTCCTCACCAAACTTTAAATTTCAATGTAGGTCTTGCACAAAATTTTATCTGAATATATTCATTTTAGCTTTTATTTTCATGCAAAGTGCATAAAGTGTGGTCAGTGAGTTTCGCAATTACCTAATAATTAAGAATGAATTAAATGGCAATTATAGATTTACATAAAATCTATAATTGCCATTCAAACGTATTAATAATGTGAATTAATACGTCGTATAAGTTCTCTCATGATGTTCTGTATAACGTCCTACTAGTGCCTCATACCATTTTGTTGTATTAGTAACTGCTTCTGTATAATCATATCCATTTTTACAACTAATGGTAATGTATTGATGGTTAGTATCCCATTCCACCGGAGGACTATCTGGACTTGTTTGCAAAATATGATCCCAAGACTTTAATACTTCTCCAACATATGCACATGGTTGAACTTGAGAAAATTCTGGTACTTCTGCTGCATTAACCATAGTAGGAACTGAATTATTGCAAACAGCAAGCAAACATGCAACTGCAATTATCTTTTTCATATACCTCATAATTATGCTCCTTTATTATTTATTTTTAATTGAACATACATTTTAAATCATTTAAATATTAGTTACTATGTATTCATTTAAAATATATAACAAATTCCCCGGTTCATCTGTGTGTTCTTATACTATCATAGTTTTTTTATTTCTGCAACTCAGTTAGAAGTCCATTTTTTTTTATTTTTCTGATAGACTAACTTAGTTGTATTTTTGCTATTTTTATGATATAATAATATTTTAATATACATTATTCTGTATTCAAGAAAGTATTTAGAGTCCATTTTACTATTCTCAATCGGTTTTTACTTTCCAACTATCTCACGATAAACGCCATGTTTCTGTTATGGATTTCCTATGTTGATATCATATTATCTCTACTGTTTTAATACTTCCAAAGATCGAAATTCTTTGTCCTGATACTGTCTCTTGCACTGTTCAATCACATCTCTTACTGTTTTTTCTGTCTGTTCGGAAAGTGTAAAGGTATATAGTTTATTAATCGGTGCTGCTATAATATACTGAAGGGTATAGACAGCCGCTGCATTTAACCAAATTCCATTTTTCGGAATTTTCTTACATTCTGAACAATATACACCATGATCTCTTACAGAAAATACACCTTCTTCGATCTCTTTGCCGCAAGAAATACAATGAAAGAAATCTGGATAGCTTCCATTAATTGCGATTGCCCGCAGCTCAAAAATCATTTTTACTAAATCATTATCTAATTTCTTATTTAATAGCGCTTTCAATGAGACATAGAGCAAATTTATCATCAATGTCTCATTGACACTTTCTCTTCCATAATAATCGGCAATTTCTAAAAAATAATATCCATATGCGATCGTCTCAATATTACTGCTCAGCTCATCAAAATATTCTGTTGCTTCTGCTGCCTGTATCGTATATGCATCTCTTCCTGGATATAAAAAAAATGTCGCAAATACAAATGGACGCGTGCTTGCCAAAAGTGAACTGTTTGGTCGTCTTGCTCCCCTGGCAAATGCTGCGATTTTTCCTAATTCTTTTGTAATCAGTACGACCCTTCGATCATACTCTCCTACTGGCATCGCAGAAATGACGATTCCCTGTACTGTGATTACCTCTCTCATCCTCTTACCTCATCCTATAAACTAAAAAATCATTGCAAAACACCGAGCATCTGACACGAATTGTTCCGCAATGATTTTACGTCGAATGGACTTATTGTCCTATTAGTTACTTATTCTTTTTCTTCTACATATCCGTAGTTTTTCATCAATATATCATTATCTCTCCAGTCTTTGCGCACTTTGACCCAAACTTTGAGATTTACTTGCTGCTCCATCATACGTTCGACTTCAAATCGTGCAGCACTGGCGATTTTTTTGAGCATTGCCCCATTTTTACCAATGATAATTCCTTTATGGGAATCTCTCTCGCATATAATGGAAGCTTCGATATCGACAAGACCATTTTTTCGCTCCTGCATTTTCTCGATTGTAACGGCAATTCCATGTGGAATTTCATCTTGCAGACAACGCAGTGCTTTTTCTCGGATCATCTCTGCCACGATCTGGCGCATTGGCTGGTCGGTCACGGTATCTTCATCATAATACTGCGGACCATATGGCAAATATCGAAAAATTTGATCAATGACTGTATCCGTGTTTATGTTACGAAGTGCGGACACTGGAATGATCTCTGCAAATGGACAAATATCTTTGTATGCCTGAATATAAGTTGGAACTTCTTCTTTTTTTACTGTATCCACTTTATTCATAATTAAAATGACTGGCGTTTTTACTTGATTCAGTCGTTTGGCAATCTCTTGCTCCCCTGCTCCAATATACGTACTTGGCTCTACCAGCCATAAAATCACATCCACTTCTTTCAAAGTACGAGTCGCTACATTGACCATATACGTTCCAAGCTTATTTTTTGCCTTATGGATACCTGGTGTGTCCAGAAATATAATCTGTCCCCGCTCATCCGTATAAACGGTCTGAATACGGTTTCTTGTCGTTTGCGGCTTATTTGATGTGATTGCAATTTTTTGTCCAATCAAGTGATTCATTAATGTCGATTTTCCTACATTTGGCCTTCCAATCAATGTGACAAATCCGGACTTTTTCTCCATATCGTCCTCCTTTTTATTATCTTTTAGTGGAATAACTGTTTTACTTCTTTAAAAAGTGATTCATTCGCTGCAATTTTGTCTTCATTTCCAATTACACAAAATGCGTCTTCATCAAGCACTGCCTGCACTGGACCAGCAAGACGGCGAATATCTTCTTGTGTCGCATCAATAATTTGATTTCGTTCCTTCTGCAATGTCTCTTCTGTGATACCGGACATATACGCATTTAATCCACGCAGTCCCTTCGCAGATGGATTCATTGGTGTATCCATATCGCTGATTGTACCGATAATATATTTTGTCATATCCCGCTCATCAATCTCAATATTCTCAAGATACTGCGGAATTGTTTCATATATTTCGTTCGTCTCTGCCAGATTTGGATCGCGGTATGATACAAAATAGCCTTGTCCATCTCTTGTCAATGCACTCATACATCCATATGCGCCGCCTTTGACACGAAGATGAATCCACAAATAGTCATAATTTAAAATCACCTGTAAAATACGCATCGAACCGTGGAATTCATATCCTTTTTTCTTAAAATCTCCGCAGCGTGCCACATATTGTACTTGTGAAGATGTCTGGAATCCTTCGTTTTTCTTTTCCAGCGGATATACTCGTTTTACTGGATGTACGTCTCTTTCTGAAAGCTGTGCCATAAATCCAGAAAGTTCGTTTTCCAGTACCTGATATCCTTCTTCATCACTCGTATAGCTCACAAATGCTGTTTTTTTATTGAACATCATACGATTTAATGTTTGAAGCTTCTCTATAAGTGCTGTTTTCCTTTGTTCAAAATGTTCTTCCAAATCTTCCAAAAACTGATAATATGAAACACCTGCTGTTATCTCTCCAAGGTAGCCTGTTTCGCAATAATACGATCCAGCCCGCATCACTGCAACGGAATGACTGTATGACATCAAATAGCTTTGTCCTCTCGAACGCTGTTCGGATATAATCTCTTTCAGACGCTTTTCATCATCTAATTTGGAATATTGAATAATTTCCTGAATTAATTCCAATGCTTTTTTTATTTCTGCATACATTCCCTTTGTACGCATTCCAAAATACATAGAAGGCTCTTGCTCGTTACTTGAATTCGTAAAGCATGTGATGCCTGGCATAATTCCGCCCGTATGAATATTAATTTCATCGGCAAGCTGCTGATACGTATAATGTTCTGTATCAATATAACCAAGTACGGATTTTAATAATGCAAGATAAGGCATATCTTCGATTGACACCTCATCAGCTGGAAAGAGCAAATCCAAATATCCGATTCCATTGCTGAAAATATTGTGGAATAATACATTTGTACCATCAATTTGACGCAATTCATTATGAAGCGGCTCAATTGCTCGGTCAATATCGGAAACAGCAAGCATTGGAATACATTCAAGTTCTTCTTTACTTGATGACTCATCTTGATATTGTTTTAATTCTTTTGTTTTTTTGATTAATTCATCCAACTGTGCTTCTGTGAGACTCGCCTTATAGTCTGCCAGACGCTTTGCTACTTGTGCATCTACTTTTGCAGTATAGCCACGCTCTGGAACTAATGTGATCACTGCACCATGCGTATTATCAATCAGATAGTTTTGAATTAATGATTCATAATAGTTCGTATCTACTTCTTGACGTAAAAATGCAAATGTCTCATCATATGCCAAATGCATCATTGGATCGGTTTCGTCATAAAGCCAAGAATCAAAACACTGCAGTCCATACATTAATCCTTTTGGAAATCTTCCATAATCGGCTTCTCTGAGTTTAAATTCTAAAACATTAATTCCTGCTAATAACGACTTTTTATTCAGCCCATTTGAAACGATTTCTTTTAATGTCGTCTCAATTTTATCAATAAACTCTTGTTTTTTTCCTGCTTTTGCATCTTTTGCGATAACAGAAAAATAAGTCTGTCTCAGTTCACATTCATATCCGCCGTAAATGTCTTTGCCAATTCCTGCATCAACAAGTACCTGCTTTAATGGTGCGCCTGGTGCATTCAACAATGCATATTCTAATACTTGAAATGCAAGATACTGTTTTGGATCTAATGTGGAACCTGTTACTTTATTCCAAGAATAATAAGTTGCTTCCTCTTCCGACTCTCCATCTGTAATTCCATAATTTACTTCTTCCTCTGCCATCACTTCAAATGGTGCTTCTTCTTTTATCTCGGAATCAATCGTAATCGCATCGTAATGGCTCAAATACTGTTCGTCCATCCAATTTAATTTTTGTTCCATATCCATATCGCCATATAAATAAATATAGCTGTTAGATGGATGATAATATGTCTGATGAAATGCTAAAAACTGTTCATAGGTCAAGTCTGGAATATAAATGGGATCGCCGCCGGATTCATTTGCATAGGAAGTATGTGGAAACAATACTTTTTGTGTATATCGCTCTAACACACTTTCTGGAGAAGAAAACGCTCCTTTCATCTCGTTATAAACGACTCCGTTGTACGTAAGCTCATCTTCTCTTGACTCTAATTCGTAATGCCAGCCTTCCTGCAAAAATATTTTTTGATTTTTATAAATATTTGGATAAAATACTGCATCCAAATAGACGGACATGAGATTTTGAAAATCTTTGTCATTACAGCTTGCAACTGGATACATCGTCTTATCTGGATATGTCATTGCATTTAGAAATGTATTGAGTGATCCTTTTACTAATTCAACAAATGGATCTTTGACTGGATACCGCTTGGAACCACAAAGAACGGAATGTTCTAAAATATGAGGCACTCCTGTACTGTCTGACGGCGGAGTTCGAAATGCGATATTAAATACTTTATTATTATCATCATTTTCTAAAACAAAAACTCTCGCTCCTGTCTTTTTATGACGCATCACATATCCAACGGAGCCGAGTTCTTTTAAGTCTCTTTTTTCAATTAACGCATATTGTGGCACATTGTTTAACTGCATTTTTGCCTCCTCACTCTATCGCATAAATCTATGAATAATTTATTCTGCTTCTTTTCTTCTTAAAATATCATATTGATCTAACTGCATTCCTAAATCAATATGTAATAACTGCTTTGGATGTGGAGCACTCTCCACTGGATTATAGTCTTCATCATAAATTCCTTTTACGGAAACTTCCACATTTGTACCATCTGGTTTCATTACTTCAATCATCTCACCAACGCTGAATTTATTCCGCTGTTCCAAACTATAATATCCATGCTCGTCTTTTTCTCCTACGATACCAAGATATGTGTAGTTTTTTACATACGTATTATTATCATAAATTTGTGTCGTCTGATCTGGTTTTCCATAGAAAAATCCTGTTGTAAACTCTCGGTACGTACATTTGCCAATTTCTTCTTTATACCATTCCATATTTGCTTCATAAAGAGCTGGATCTTTCTGATAATCATCAATCGCTTTGCGATATGTGCGTGCTACCGTTGCTACATAAAGTGCGGTTTTCATTCTTCCTTCGATCTTGAGACTGTCAATTCCTGCATGAATCAAATCTGGCACATGCTCAATCATACACAGATCTTTGGAATTAAAAATATACGTTCCTCTCTCATTTTCATAAACTGGCATATATTCTCCTGGACGAGTTTCCTCTACAATCGAATATTTCCAGCGGCATGGATGAGTGCAGGCACCTTGATTGGCATCTCTTCCAGTAAAATAGTTACTCAGCAGGCAGCGTCCAGAATAGGAAATACACATTGCTCCGTGAATAAAGCTTTCAATTTCTAAATCATCTGGAATATGAGCGCGGATTTCTTTGATTTCCTCCAAAGATAATTCTCTTGCAGATACAACACGCTTTGCTCCTTGTTTCCTCCAAAATAAATACGTTCCATAGTTTGTATTATTTGCCTGTGTACTAATGTGAAGTTCCATCTCTGGAAGTACTTCCTTTGCAATCATAAATACACCTGGGTCGGAAATAATTAATGCGTCTGGATTTACGTCTTTGAGCTGATCAAAATATTGTCTCACTCCGTCCAGATCATAGTTATGTGCTAAAATATTTGCTGTGACATATACTTTTACTCCATGTTCATGGGCAAATGCAACGCCTTCTTTCATCTCTTCTAATGAAAAATTCTTTGCCTTTGCTCGAAGTCCAAATGCTTCTCCTCCGATATAAACTGCATCAGCTCCAAAAATTACTGCAATTTTTAATACTTCTAAGCTGCTGGCAGGAATTAATAATTCTGGATGTCTCATCATTCAATCCTTTCTTTCTTATACGAATCGTTGTACGAGTCATTTTTTGTACTTACTGCTACACCATCTCCAATTGGAATGACTGCAGTCTGCAATTCTGGTGTATGGGTTAATCTATATAAATACTCTCTCATTCGACTGTGAATCGTGCGGTTGCGTCTTGTGACAGCAAAACGAGATTCTATCACATCTCCGTCTTGTAAAATATTATCGGAAATTAATAATCCGCCTGGTGCAAGAAGACGCATGACATCTGGCAGGAAATGGATATACTGTCCTTTTGCTGCATCCATAAAAATCAAATCATAGCTTCCTTCTAATGTATGCAAAATCTCTAATGCATCTCCCTCTAATAATGTAATAACATCTTCCTTCTTCACCCGCTTGAAATTCTGTTTTGCAGTCGGAATTCTTGGTTCATATTTTTCAATCGTTGTAATATGGGCACCATCTGGCATATATTCGCTCATAACAATTGCAGAATAGCCAACTGCTGTACCCACTTCTAAAATATTCATTGGTTTCGTTAAACGGATAAAAAACTTCAGCAAACTGGCCGTTTCATTACGGATAATCGGCACCATGTCTGCTAAAGCCTCTTTTCTAATCATCTCACATATGGAACTCTCTGGAGATTCCAAAGAATTAATATAATCAGTAATTCTTTCATTTCCTATCATTCTGGCAATTTCTCCTGTTTCCCAATATCTAGCATTGTTAAAATATCTTTGGAAGACATATCGCTTCCAACACAATATATCCCTGGCCGAATCTCAAGTTCATACAGCCATGACTGTGCCCAAAATACAGCAGCACTTGATATAATCTTCTTTTCTTCTAACGTTCTGCCAATCTCAAATGCGGAATCATTTTTTTTTATTTCAATCTTTTCTGACACTTCACATTGTTTCGTCAACGGTTTGGAATGGAATATTTCATATCCAAACTCATATCCTTTTGTAATTCCCTGATATAAAAAGGCGATGACGATAATACCTATCACCGCCTTTGCTGTATATTCTAATACTTTCCAGGTCCATTTTTGATAATCAATTTCTCGTTTTGCTTCGTTCATTTTCCTGACTGTATTATTCTACCTCCATAATAATTGGTAAAATCATTGGACTTCTCTTCATCTTTTTCCAAAGATACTCAGAAAGTGTATCACGAATTACATTCTTAATCTTTGTCCAGTCACTGATTCTGCGCATAAGACAACCCTGCACTGCATCGGATACGATCTGATGTGCTTCTTCCATCAGGTTTTCTGATTCACGCACATACACAAATCCTCTTGACACAATATCTGGTCCTGCAAGCAGATGATTTGTATACTTTTCTAATGTAAGTACAACAATGATAATACCGTCTTGGGACAAGTTCTGGCGATCTCTTAATACAATATTTCCGACATCTCCAACGCCAAGTCCATCAACTAAAACGCCGCCATGAGGCACTTGATCTACGATCTCTGCATAATCTTGATCCATCTCTAATACATCACCAGACTGCATTAAGAATATCTGCTCTTTTGGCACGCCAAGTGCAACTGCAATCTCTGCGTTTGCAATACGATGACGATATTCTCCATGAATCGGAATCGCGTATTTTGGACGCACAAGTGAATAAATCAGCTTAATTTCTTCCTGACAGGCATGTCCAGATACATGTGTATCTTGGAAAATAACTTCTGCACCCTTCATGGAAAGCTCATTAATTACTTTATCCACTGCCTTTTCATTTCCCGGAATTGGAGAGGAACTGAAAATAATCGTATCCTGTGGATTAATCGAAACTTTACGATGTACGGAAGATGCCATACGAGAAAGAGCTGCCATTGATTCGCCCTGACTTCCAGTTGTAATAATTACGGTCTTTTCGTCTGGATAATTTTTTAACTGCTCAATATCAATAATTGTACCATCTGGAACATTAATATAGCCAAGCTCGGTCGCCGTTCCGATAATATTCACCATACTGCGGCCTTCAATGACAACTTTACGTTCATATTTACATGCTGTATTAATAATTTGCTGTACACGGTCTACATTTGATGCAAATGTCGCTACAATAAGTCGATTATTTTTATGCTCTGCAAAAATAGAGTCAAATGTCTTTCCAACGGTACGCTCTGACATCGTAAAACCTGGCCGGAGTGCATTTGTACTTTCACATAATAATGCAAGCACGCCCTTCTTTCCAAGCTCACCAAAACGCTGTAAATCTGCGCTGTCACCAAATACTGGCGTATAATCAATCTTAAAGTCTCCCGTATGAATAATCGTTCCAATTGGTGTAAAAATCGCTAATGCAGCCGCATCTACGATACTGTGATTCATACGAATAAATTCTACCCGAAAATTTCCAAGATTAACGGACTGTCCGTATTTTACGATTTTTCTCTTTACTAATTTTGTTAAGTTATGCTCTTTTAACTTTCCTTCGATAATGCCAATTGTCAGCTTTGTCGCATAGATTGGAGCATTGACCTCTTTTAAAATATATGGCAATGCTCCAATATGATCTTCATGCCCGTGCGTAATCACATAACCCTTTACTTTATCTGCATTTTGCTTTAAATATGTTACATCTGGAATAACTAAATCAATTCCAAGCATATCTTCTGTAGGAAATGATAATCCGCAGTCTACTACAATAATACTGTCACCATACTCAATCACGGTCATATTCATTCCGATCTGTTCAAGTCCTCCAAGAGGGATTATCTTAATACTTGTTCCTTCGGCACTCACGCTCTACACCTCCATTAATGTTTTATGAGATAAATTCTACATCATCTAATAATTGTTCAAAAATTGCCAAAAGACTGTTCAGTTCTGTCTCGTCTTCCACAGGCTCGTAGACAGCCTCCGTTCCTTCTGCCTCAGAAGTTTCTTTAAAAATATAGCACTCTGCTTCTTCTTCCTCAGAATCAGTAACCAATAAATAATTGATTCCATTTAATTTTGTCTGCTCTAATACAAACAGTTCTTCATACGTTCCATCTTCTGTCTGAAACCGGATTTTCCCTGCCTGCTGTTGATTCTGCTCTTTTGTTTGTTCCATACAAATTCCTCCGGTATTAATATGTTAAGCGGATATTTACAGTCCGCTTTTCTGCCTAATTCGATTCCATATTTGTTTGAGATGATTTATAATCTAAATATCCTTGTAAAATAAAAACGGCAGCAATCTGATCAATTACTTTTTTTCGGTTTTCTCTTCGGACACCAGCTTCCATCAATGTACGCTCCGCCGAAATCGTTGTCATTCGTTCATCCCAATATATTACTTTAAGACCGGTGCGCCGCTCTGCCATCTGACCAAATGCCATTGCCTTCTCAGCCCGATCTCCAACTGTATTATTCATATTTTTCGGTAATCCAAGTACAATCTCACTTACTTCGTACTCTTTCACTAACTCCTCTAAACGTGCCAATGTACGACGTAATTTATTCTCCTCTTTTCGAGTAATTGTCTCTACTGCCTGCGCAGTAAGCATCAGCGGATCACTCACCGCAACGCCTACTGTTTTAGAGCCATAGTCCAGACCTAATATACGCATATATTCTCCTAATTCGTCTCTGTCCAATGCTGAACTCTTTTGTTTTCGTTACATCTTTTCTACATAATGCTTGATTAATTCTTCTAAAATCTCATCTCTTTCTACTTTCATGATCAGATTTCTTGCATTATTGTAACTTGTAATATAAGTCGGATCTCCAGACATTAAATATCCGACAATCTGGCTCACTGGATTATATCCCTTTTGCTTCAGTGCCTTATAAACCTGTTCTAATACTTCACTGATCTCAACACGATTTGGCTGAGCCATACGGATAAATTGAGTATTTGATAAATCTCCCATAATCTCACGTCCCTACCTTCCATATTAATATTGTGTTCTCTTGTCTGTCTTTCAGACATCAAACCATTACCGATTTGCTTTCAATGATTCTATTGTAATACATTTTTTATTATTCAGCAAGTACATTCTCAATAATTACTGTTTCGTTATTTAGAAATCTACTCACTTTTCCTGTAATTAATGTATTAGATGGTGCCGTCGTTTTCACTGCTGCCTTGACATACTCTTTTGTATGTCCAACCATATAGGAAGTTTGATCAAACGTAACTTCTTCCTCTAACAGCACCGTCACTTCTTTTCCAATCCAAAACTCACGATATTCTCTTGACAACGCTCCATCTAGTTCTAACAAACGATTGCTTCGTTCTGTTTTTATTTGTTCTGGAACTTGGTCTGGCATCACTGCTGCTCTCGTACCTTTTCTCTTAGAATATTTAAATATATGCATTTCATAAAAATGCACCTGCTCTAAAAATTCACGCGTCTGCTCAAATTCTTGTTCTGTTTCTCCTGGGAATCCTACGATCACATCCGTGGTAATCGCTGGATGATCAAATACCTCTCTCAGTAATTTGCACTTTTCATAGTATTCCCCTGGCGTATAATGTCTATTCATACGCTTTAATGTTGCTTCGCATCCACTCTGCAGTGACAAATGAAAATGCGGACAAAACTTCTCTAATTTATTCAGTTCTTCCGCAAAATCTCGTGTAATAATACGCGGTTCCAAAGAACCAAGCCGAATTCGTTCAATTCCTTCTATCTGATGCACTGTCTGAATCAAATGCAGCAAATTCTCTCCATTATCAAAATCTTTTCCATAAGAGCTTAAATGAATTCCTGTAAGAACGACTTCTTTTGTACCATTTTGCGCAATACGTTTGATTTCCGCTGTGACATCATCTATTGCACGGCTGCGAATTCGACCTCTCGTATACGGAATAATGCAGTAACTGCAAAATTGATTACAGCCATCTTGTACTTTAATATATGCTCGTGTATGATCGGAGACAAAATTCAACTCTAACTCTTCATACTGTTTTTCCTGATCAATAGCAATGACTGCTTCTTGTCTATGATCTTTAAAATAATCTTCTAAAATCTGTACTAAATCTTGTTTTTTATTGTTTCCAATAATCAAGTCAACCCCTGTATCCGCAAGTACATCATTTGGGGCGGCCTGCACATAACATCCTACTGCTACGACAACTGCATCTGGATTTTTCTTCTTCGCTTTATGAAGCATTTGACGAGACTTTCGGTCTGCCATATTAGTCACAGAACAAGTATTAATAATATAAATATCTGCCGAATTTTCAAACGGTACAATCTCATATCCATGACTTAACAACAGCTGCTCCATCGCATCTGTTTCGTAAGTATTTACTTTACATCCTAGTGTGTGAAACGCAACCTTTTTGCTCATTTTATTACATTCGCCCATCCTTTCTTATATTTTCGTGGATTTGTATATTGACTTTTTCTCGTTTTCTATGTAGTATATATTGTAGATATACAATGCATTGCTGTTACGCATTGTATGATAATTCATTCAATTAGGAGGGTGTTTCCAATGACTACAGTTAAAATTTCCTTAAATTCTATTGACAAAGTAAAATCTTTTGTTAATGACTTAACAAAATTTGACTATGATTTTGATTTAGTATCTGGCAGATATGTAATCGATGCTAAGTCTATTATGGGTATCTTCTCTTTAGATTTATCTAAGCCAATCGACTTAAATATTCATGTAGAAGACGATATTGATACTGTATTAGATACATTAAAACCATATATTATTAAATAATCAATGATTATCATTTATGAGATGGAGGTGTAACTGCACCTCCATCTTTTTTACTATTATTATTCGCAGAAAATCACTTCTGTCGTATCCAATGCAATCTGAACCATCTCATCAATCTTCTCTTCTAATTTTTTCTCAGAACAGCGAATTACATTAATATTTGGCTTCGTTACTGGATGTTTTGCAACAAAAATCGTACAGCAGTCTTCAAATGGCTGAATGGATGTCTCATACGTACCAATCTTTAATGCTAACTCTACGATTTCCTGCTTGTCAAATCCAATTACTGGACGGAATACTGGCATCGTGCATACTTCATTTGTAGCAGCAAGACTTTGCATTGTCTGAGAAGCAACTTGTCCAATGCTCTCTCCTGTGACAAGCCCCATTGCACCAGAACGTTTTGCCAATTCCTCTGCAATTCGCATCATATAACGTCTCATAATAATCGTCAGTTCTTCATGTGGACATTTATCATAAATATAAAGCTGTATGTCTGTAAAGTTTACAATATGAAGGCGAATCGGTCCAGAATACTTTGCGACTTCTTTTGCCAGGTCAATTACTTTTTGCTTTGCACGCTCACTTGTATATGGCGGCGCATGGAAGTATGTTGCATCTAAAAATACGCCTCGCTTTGCAATCATATAACCGGCAACTGGACTGTCAATTCCTCCTGATAACAATAACATTGCCTTTCCGTTTGTTCCGATTGGCATTCCGCCTGGTCCTGGAATTTCCTTGGAGTAAATATTAATGCAGTTTTCTCTGACTTCTACATGAAGCATCATCTCTGGATGATGCACGTCTACTTTCATCTCTGGGAATGTATCTAGAAGAATACCTCCGAGTTCTCGGTTCATTTCCTGTGAATTTAATGGATAATTTTTACGGGAACGACGTGAATCTACTTTGAATGTCTTTGGCTTTTCTGGATATACTTGTTCCATATATTCAATTACTTTGTTTGATAAATTTTCAAATCCATTGTCTGGAATCTGCACAACTGGACAAATCCATACAATACCAAAAATACACTGAAGTGCTTCGATCACTTCATCATAATCGTAGTCTGACTGTACATTTACGTAAATACGTCCCATTGCTTTGGAAACGGTAAATACACCATCGACACACTTTAATGAATGGCGAATATGTTTTACTAACGCATCTTCAAACAGATATCGATTTTTTCCTTTTATACCGATCTCTGCATACTTAATTAAAAATGCCTGAAATATCATAATAATCCTCCCTGTTGTTTCTTAAACAGCTTAAATCGTAATGAAGTTTGTTTTATTTTTTTCTTCGATATCTGCGAAGCATTGGCAGTAACGTGTTCAATGCCTGAAGCGCAGTCTCGATATGCTGTTCTGTCGTGTACGCCCCAAAACTAAAACGAATTGTAGAATCAAGCAGTTCTTTTTTTACTCCAATACTTTTTAATGTCGCACTAATTGCAGGCTTATTTGAAGAACATGCCGATCCTGCGGATACATAAATCCCCTGATCTTCCAATGCATGGAGCAGCACTTCGCTTCTGACACCTTCAAAGCTTACGCTTACAATATGTGGTGCACCTTTTTTTCCTAGACAACCATTAATCGTAACACCGTCCATTGCACTCACACCATCCATAAACATTTGTCTTAACTCATACATGCGATTCTGTGCTTCGGAAAGGTTTTGATAAGCCATCTGTGCTGCAAGACCAATTCCTGCTATTCCTGGCACGTTCTCTGTTCCAGAACGCATTCCTTTTTGCTGACCACCGCCTAAAATTATCGGTCTTATTTTAACTTTTTCATTTATATATAAAAATCCAATTCCTTTTGGTCCATGAATTTTATGACCACTTACAGATAACAGATCAATGCCCTGTCTTTTTGGATGAATCGTAAGCTTTCCAAATGCCTGAATCGCATCAACATGAAAAACAATTGACGGATTCTTCTTTTTGATTCGCTCTGCAACTTGTTCAATCGGCTCAATTGTACCGATTTCGTTATTCACATACATCAAAGATACTAATATTGTCTCATCATCCAATGCTTCTTCTAATGCCTGCATTGATATCGTACCATCCCGACCAACTGGAAGATATGTGACACGAAATCCAAGTTCTTCTAAGTATTTCATCGGCTGTATGACGCTTGGATGTTCAATGGAAGATGTAATAATATGCATACCAGCTCTACGATTTGCCATTGCCGTTCCAATAATTGCCATATTGTTGGATTCTGTACCACCTGATGTAAAAATAATTTCTTTTTCTTGTACTTTCAGACATTTTGCAATCTGTGTTTTTGCTGTTTTAATATAAGTCTCTGCCTCTACACCTTTATGATGCAGCGATGATGGATTCCCATATTGTGCATCCATCGCCTGTCTCATCTGCTCTTGTACTTCTGGAAATACCCTCGTAGTGGCAGAATTATCCAAATAGATTTCCATATCTCCTCCTACTGTGAATTCTCTGCAGTCCTGCTATGTCGAATTATGCTTGATTACTGTTCTAAATGATACATTAAAATAGACATCATTGTCAAGCCCGCAGTTTCTGTGCGCAAAATGCGCTTTCCGAGTGTAATCGGACAAATTTGACGTTCCATCGCTTCCTCAATTTCCTTTATATCAAATCCACCTTCTGGTCCGATAAAAACAGCAATATCCATTCCTGGCTGCAACTGGCGTATCATCTGGCGTGTCTGTTCCATCCCTTTGGCAAGCTCATATGGAATCATTGCCTTATCACAATGCGCTGCATAATCCAATGCCTCTTTCCAACTCATAACTCCTTTTACTTCTGGAACTATACTGCGGTTTGACTGCTTGGCAGCACTTTCTGCAATGGCATTCCACCGCTTTACTTTGGCATCTGCTTTTTTCTTATCGAGCTTTACCACACAACGGCGCATCTCTACTGGAATAATCTGATATACGCCCAGTTCTACTGTCTTTTGGATAATCCATTCCATTTTATCAGCCTTTGGAAGCCCTTGAAATAAAAATACACGAGATAGCAGTTCTTTATCGGATTGTTCTACTTCTAAAATTTCTGCAATAATTTCTTCTTTTTCAATGGAACGCAAAACACAGTGATAATCTCTGTTTTTTCCATCACTGATTTGTGCCTCTTCGCCTTCTCTCATACGCAGTACATTGCGAATATGGTTGACATCGGTACCTGTAATTCGAATTTGATTGTCTTTTACTTGATCCGATCCAACAAAAAAATGATGCATCTTTTTCTCTCCTTTTGACGCTCTTATTTACTGTCTTATTTTTTTCTTGCTGTGATAGATACCCATTCTCCTTGATACGTTGTCTCAATCACTTCAAATGCATCATTTACTGCAAATGCATCTTTCACTGCCTGTTCTTTCATATTAATAATTCCAGAAGTAATAAAAATTCCTCCTTTTTTCAAATGAGGCGGCACTTCTGCCTGAAGTGGAATGATGACATCGGCAAGAATATTTGCCACAACGACATCATAGTCTTCGTATCCAACAATATCTTTTATTGCCTGATCGTCAATCAGATTTCCTGTATATACTTCAAATTTTGCTGGGTCAATCGCATTTGCCTGCGTATTTTCCTTTGCAGCAGTAATTGCATTTTCATCCAAATCCGTGCCGACTGCCTTATCTGCTCCAAGCATTAATGCAGTAATCGCTAAAATACCACTTCCTGTTCCGACATCCAGTACCTTATCTCCTTGTTTTAAATATTTACGCAAAGCACGAATACAAAGCTGTGTTGTCTCATGCTGTCCTGTTCCAAATGCAGTTCCTGGATCAATCTGAATGAGCAGCTTGTCTTTATGTTCTTCTGGAATTGTCTCCCACGTTGGCTTAATTAAAATATCATCGACAGTAAACGGCTTAAAATACTGTTTCCAATTATTAATCCAGTCTTTATCTTCTGTCTCGGAAGACGTCATATTGCAGGAACCTAAGTCAACATATGCACTAATTTCTTTTAATCCTTCTTTTACTGCATTTAACGTAGCTGGAACATCATACGTATCATCCAAATAGAAGCTCACTTTCGCACTTCCATCATCTGGCGGCAGCTCTGGAAGAATATCAATAAACATTCCTTTTGTTTCACTTTCTGTCAATGGAATATTGTCTTCAATCTCAATTCCTTCAATTCCAATCTCATCAAACAGCTCACTAATAAAATCAACGGCTTCTGTAGTAGTTTCCAGTGTAAATTTTTTCCATTTCATATTGAATCTCCTTTAACTTCTCTGCTGGCAATAGTCCACTGCCCCATTTTCCTTCTTGATCAAAATAATAAACCATTCCATCTATTCGAATGACTCCATACGCCATATCTCCACTTGCCTGAAAATAATAAGTATTTCCATTAATTGTCTTCCAGCCAGTCTGCAATAATCCTTGCTGATTAAAATAATATCCAACATTTCCAATATTCTGCAGTCCATAGCAAAGATAAGATTGATCGGGTGATGCATAATAAACACCATTTTCTGTCTCAATCCATCCTACGGCAATTCCTCCGTTTTCTTTAATATAATAATTCTGTCCGTTATAACTGCATATGCCAGGTTCGCTTTTTTGCCCAGTCATCAACACTTTAATCGTAGAAATCGTTGGCTGATCATCGCTTCCATATACATATGCCTGTACGGTATATACACCATATTCATTATTATGATCGGAAACATTAACTCGATAGCTAATTTCTCCTGGTGTAATGGAATTTGAAACGTGTGTCATGTCATCATTTCCATTTCGATCCGTCCAGACTGGACATTCCACTCGAACGACATCATTACCGACATTCCATTTGACAGTAAATCCTGTCGCATCCATATCCGTAATGACTGGACGATACACAGTTGCTTTTGGAACAGGATTTGTTTGATCAAGTATTCCAAACCCATAGTCCAGCAATACTCTTGCATCTTCATAATTTCGTCCTTCATCGGATTTCATCGAAATCAAAATCACATTATGACCATTTCGTTCGGCAGCTGTCGCAAGCGTCCATTTTGCTTTTACCGTATATCCTGTCTTTCCAGCATACACGCCGTCACATTGCTGCGCTCCTGTTACAAACTGATGTCCTGCTTGTAATGTACGCTTTTCACTTACATTTGTGGCAGGGATTATATACGATTTTGTGAAGAATAATGCTTTCACTGTCGGATTTTTCAATGCTTCCCGAAAAATCAGTGCCATATCGTATGCTGTCGTATAATGCTCGTCATCATCTAAACCGCTTGGCGTTACAAAATGAGTGTGTTTTGCTCCGATTTGTTCTACACGGGCATTCATCAGATCAGCAAATGCATCCATACTTCCTGCAACATATTCTGCCAGTCCATTTGCACATTCGTTTGCCGACTTTAATACCATTCCATACAATGCGTCTTTTACCCGCATCGTTTCACCTGGCTTTGTCACTGGTGCAAGTGTCGAACTCAATACAGGAATACTCTTCACCGCCGTATCTGAAAATGTTATTTTCTCATTCAGATCTGGCACTTTCTCTGCTGTAATTAATGCCGTCAATATTTTTGTAATACTTGCCGGACGCATTTTTTCATCCATACCTTTTTCCAGTATGACTTGTCCGCTGTCCGCATCCATAAGACAGTATGTTTCTACACTGACTTCTGGTCCTTTTACAGCCTGCGTCATAGATGCTGTACTATCTATATATTGAAGACATACCGAAAACATTACGATTATAATGAAAAAAATACCGACTTTTTGTGTGACTCTTTTCTTCATTTTATCCATTTTATTTTGGTGTCAAAATCCGCTTCACTGCCCTTAGCAATGAAAAACACCATTTTCCTTTCTAACAGAGTTTATACTGATTTATTATAAGCGATTTTTTCTTAACATACAATCTTAATTAACTATAATTTTTATTTTGCATTATTATTTTTATATATAGATATGCCCTTCTTTAGATGAACAGTTTTAAACTGTCTGCCTAAAAAAGAGCATATCATTTCTTACATTATATATTATGATGTTAGGGGAAATATATTTTGACCCCATGATACCTATAAAACCATTCGACAAACTCAAATGCTTGTACTCTGATATTACTGTACAAGATGACATGCCACACAATGGCCCGGCTTTACTTCTTTTAATTGTGGCTTTTGCTTATGACAAATATCACATGCAACCGGACAACGTGGTGCAAAATTACATCCTGGCGGCGGATTAATTGGGCTTGGAATCTCACCTTCGATGACGTGACGTGATTTTTGAGCTTCCTTATCTGGGTCTGGAATCGGAACTGCCGATAACAAAGCCTTAGAATATGGATGCAATGTATTATCATATAATTCATCACTGTCTGCTAACTCAACGATATTTCCAAGATACATAACTGCAATACGATCACTGATATACTTTACAATATTCAAATCATGTGCGATAAACAGATATGTCAGATTTAACTTCTTCTGAAGATCAGAAAGTAAGTTGATAACCTGAGACTGAATAGAAACATCAAGTGCAGAAATTGGCTCATCACAGACAATAAATTCTGGTTCAATCGCTAACGCACGAGCGATACCGATACGCTGACGCTGACCACCAGAAAACTCATGTGGGAAACGATTCGCATGTTCCTTATTTAATCCAACAACTTCCAATAATTCATATACTCGTTCCTGACGCTTTTTTGCATCATACATATTGTGAATAATCATACCTTCTTCAATAATGGAAGCAACTGTCATACGTGGATCCAGTGATGCATATGGGTCCTGGAAGATCATCTGTGCAAGTTTTGAATAACGGAATAAATTTTTCTTATTTACATCCAATGACTCTCTTCCTGTATACTTAAACTGACCTGCTGTAGGTGGATAAATACCCATTAATGTACGTCCTAATGTGGATTTTCCACATCCAGACTCTCCTACAAGACCAAATGTCTCATTTTGATAAATATCAAATGTAAGATTGTCAACTGCCTTTAACGTACCTTTTTCCACTTTGAAATATTTACAGAGATTTTTTACTTCAATTAATTTCTTTTTATTTTCAGCCATTATTTTGCACCTCCCCGTAATTCTGGCGGACAGTCTTTATGAAGAAGCCAACAAGATGCGGTATGATCTGCTCCTACTATAAATTCTTCTGGCTGTTCTTCATTACAGATTCTCATACAATTTTCACAACGGCTGCCAAATCCACATCCGATTGGTGGATTTAACAAATCTGGAGGAGTACCTGCGATTGATACAAGACGCTGCTGGCGTTCAGTCTCAACAGTAGGAAGACTTCTTAAAAGAGCTCTTGTATATGGATGCTGCGGACGATAGAAAATTTCCTTTACTGGACCTTTTTCTACAATCTTACCAGCATACATAACAGCAACCTTGTCTGCTACGCTTGCCACAACACCAAGGTCATGTGTAATTAAAATAACTCCTGTTCCTGTCTTCTCTCGAATCTCAAGCAACAATTCCATAATCTGAGCTTGAATCGTAACATCTAAAGCTGTCGTTGGCTCATCGGCAATCAGCACTTTCGGCGCACAGCTCAATGCCATCGCAATCATAACTCTCTGTCTCATACCACCTGAAAACTCATGTGGATACTGCTTAATACGCTGCTCTGGATTTGGAATACGAACTAAGTTTAATAAACGAATTGCTTCGTCTTTTGCCTGCTGTTTTGTCAAATTTTTATGTTCACGGATCGCTTCTGTAAGCTGATTTCCAACTTGCATCGTTGGATTCAGACATGTCATTGGGTCCTGAAAAATCATACTGATTACATTACCACGAATCTTCTGCATTTCTTTTTCAGAAGCGTTGACAATATCATGTCCATCCAGCGTAATCTTACTTCCAGATAAAATACGTGCTGGAGGCATTGGATTTAATTTCATTAATGTCTGGCTTGTAACAGACTTTCCACATCCAGACTCTCCTACGATCGCTAAAATCTCTCCTGGCTGCAGATCAAACGATACACCACGAACGGCTTTTACTTCTCCAGCATATGTATCAAATGATACATGGAGATTTTCTACTGATAATACTTTTTCCATTACTATCCTCCTACTACCGTCTTAATCTTGGGTCAAAAGCATCTCTAAGTCCATCACCAAGTAAATTGAATGCAAGCATTGTGATACAGATGAAGAACGCTGGAACAAACATTTCATGAGGATACATACGGAACTGCTGTACTCCTTCATTTGCTAATGTACCCCAGCTTGCTGCTGGCGGAGATACACCAAGACCGATAAAGCTTAAGTATGCCTCTGTAAAGATGGCACTTGGAATTGCTAATGTAATATTAACGATAACAACACTTAATGTATTCGGCAACAAATGCTTTAAAATAATACGCATTGGCTTTGCACCCATTAATCTTGCTGCTGTAATAAACTCCTGTTCCTTTAACTGAATAACCTGACCACGTACAAGACGTGCCATACCCGTCCATCCGGTTGCTGCATATGCGACAATTAAACTTGCCACACCTCTCGTTGACATGATTGATGTCAGCAAAATAACTACCATCAAATATGGAATACCGTTAATAACTTCAACGATACGCATCATAATATTATCGGTCATACCTCCGATATATCCAGAAATTCCTCCGTAGATCATACCAATAACTAAATTTACAAATACTGCAACAAATGCAATCAGCAATGATACACGTGCACCACTCCACACTCTGACAAACATATCACGTCCAAGCTGATCTGTACCAAACAAATGCATATGACCATCTTCTGCTACATAAAACATTCCTTTATTTTGATGTGTCATATGCTGCTCACTAATTGTATATGGTGAAAAAATCGGTACAAAAATAGCCATCAGCAAAATAAAAATTATTGTAAATATGCAAAATATCGCAACTTTATTTTTCTTTAAACGCATAAATGCATCTTTCCAAAAGTTGATTGCTGGGCGAGTAATGCCTTCGCTTTTTTCTTTATTTGGTCCGACCCATTCAAAACGACTTTTTTCAATTGCAGCCATCTCGTTACTCCTTTCCGCCTGTAAGTTTCACTCTTGGATCAATCAATCCATATAATAAGTCAACAATAAGACAGGCAATAATCAAAAATGCTCCGTAAAACAATGTTGTACCAGAGATTAACGTATAATCTTGCTGCTGAACACCTAAAACAAACATCTTTCCAAGTCCAGGAATTGCAAATAAGTTTTCAATAACAAAAGTACCTGTTAAAACACCGGCAGCGATTGGACCAAGTACTGTGATAACTGGCATAATCGCATTACGGACTGCATGTTTCCATATAATCTTTGACTGAGAAAGACCTTTTGATTTCGCTGTCTTAATATAATCCTGACCAAGTACATCAAGCATACTTGTACGCATTAATCGGGAAATCGTTGCAATTGAACCAAAACTTAACGCAAACGACGGCAATAATGTATGTTTGAATGTCTTCCATCCCGTAACTGGCAGCCATTTTAACTTTACACCAAAAATATACTGTAATAATGCACCAATCAAGAAGCTAGGAATAGATACACCAATAATAGCAATCAGCATAGAAACTGTATCCCATGAACTTTCTCTTTTTACTGCTGCCAATGTACCTAATAAAATTCCCATAATTGTTGCAAAGATAAGAGAACGAATTCCTAAGTCAAATGAATATGGAAATGCATCTGCGATAATATCAGAAATTCCTCTTCCTTCGAAGCTCATAGAAACACCAAAATCTCCGTGGAGTGCATTTTTCATATATATAAGGAACTGTTCCATAACAGGCTTGTCAAGTCCATACTTTGCTTCCAAAGCTTTCATCGTCGCATCTGGAAGACTGCGCTCTCCGATAAATGGATCGCCTGGCAATGCTCTCATCATAAAAAATGTAAGCAAACTAAGTACAAATAATGTAGCGATTGCGTAACCAATACGCTTCATAATATATTTTGCCAATTTTTTTACCTCCTTTTTATTCATTATATCAAATCACTAGTCTTTTAAATATAGTAATAAATAATCTATTTTAGAAACTCTTCACTACTTATAGAGAGTCTCTCTGCGAAATTGTTAAATAAAGGTTATTTTAGAATTTAGAATGGGGCCTGGAATGATTCCCGACCCCATCCTAAAATTTAAGTTAACACTTGAATTATTTTCTTAACTGTACGTATTTTAAGTTGATATCCTGGAATGCAGTACGAACAACGCCAGATTCAATTTTATCACTTACTGCATATGCCTTAGATCTCCAGTAAATTGGAGAAACTGGCTGTTCTGCCATAACAAGCTTTTCTGCCTCATATAAGTAATTCATACGTTCCTTTTCATCTACTTCTTTACGAATCTTACTTAAAAGTTCGTCATACTCTTTATTACTCCATCCCGTATGGTTATTACCACCATTTGTCTCCCATAAATCAAGGAATGTCATCGGGTCATTGTAATCTGGTCCCCAAAGAGCCATTACAATATCAAAATCCTGCGCTGTCATTCTAGCTAAACGGTTCTTAAATGTCATCTGCTGAATTTCAACTTCAAGACCAAGATTTTTCTTAATCTCTTCCTGAATAAATGTACAAGACTTCGCAGCAGCATCTCCATCATCTGTAATGATTGTCAGCTTAGGAATTTCTCCTAATTCTTCTACTGCCTTATCATATAATTCTTTTGCTTTGTCTGGATTATATCCGATAATTGTCTGTCCTACTTCTTCTGGGAATGGTTTTTCAAGACCTAAGATCGCTTCTGGAGTAAATCCAGTAGGAGCTTTTGTACCATTCTTAATTACATTCTCAGCAATTACAGAAGTGTCTATTGCTGCACCAAGTGCCAGACGTAAATTTTCATTTGCAAGATACTTATTGTTCAGGTTATATTCCAAATATGCACATGAACCGTCATTATAATTGAATACATCAAAGCCTTCGCTCTCTAATAAGTCACTCTGATCTCCTGACAAACCAACAATATCAGCTTCGCCTGTCTGGAAGGAATTCAGTGTTGTACTTGTATTTTCCATCATTAACATATAGATCTTATCAACACCAACTTTATCTGCATTATAGAAATCAGGGTTCTTTTCCAGAACGATCTCATTTTGATGCTTCCACTCTTTCATCGTAAACGCACCATTTGTTACAATCTTATCTGCATCTGTACCGTATTTATCACCGTATTCTTCATATGCCTTCTGATTCAATGGATAGAAAGAATAAAATGATAAACTCTTTACAAAATATGCAGTAGGATTTTCCAAAGTAACTACTAATTCATAATCACTTGTTGCCTTTACACCAACTTCATCTGCACTGCAGTTACCATTATTATAAGCTTCACCATTCTTTAAAACATAAGCAAAATATGCATATTCTGCTGCTGTCTCTGGATTTAATATTTTCTTCCATGCATACTCAAAATCATGAGCTGTAACTGGTTCTCCATTTGTCCACTTCATTCCTTCACGAAGTGTAAATGTATAGATTAAACCATCGTCACTTACTTTCCACTTTGTAGCAACACCTTCTGTTGGTTCATCATGTTCGTCGAGACATACAAGTGGCTCCATAATCTGACGAAGTACATTACCAGATGTTACGTCTGTTGTTGTAAGAGAACACATATCCGGTGGTTCAGAAGTTAAGTTAAATGTAATAGCACCTTCCTCCTCTGTTCCTGGATACATACTTCTGTCGCCTTGCTCATCATTTGTTGTATTTTCTGCTGCACTGCCTGTCGTATTCTTATCAGTGTTATCTGTTGTATTCCCATTACCGCCACATGCCACTGTTGAGAACACCATAGCAGAAGCTAACAGAAACGCAACTACTTTTTTCCTCATAAATACAGACCTCCTTTTTTTTGATCATATTATTAATATCCCATAATATCATCTTTCATTAAGACTTTAACATTACGATTATATCATAATTGCTCAATAATGTCAAAATAATTTTCGACCTTTTTTGGCATATTTTCAAGGTTTTTCTACAATTTCTATATTTTCAAATTTACACTATTATGCTTTTTTTATACTTTTCACTTATATTTTCTATATTTTTCTCTCTTTTCTCTATATTTATTTCCATTTTTAGCGAAGGATATCCATGTTTCCACTATCGGTATACACGTATACAGAAGTATTTTTTCTGAATTATACAAAAATCATATTATCTGCTGACTTGAAGCAGTTTATGTTTTAACTCATCTTCCATTCGACGCAATTGTACTTCTGCCTCTCTTCGTTTTTGCCGTCCTTCTTCTTGAATTTTAAATACTTCATCAATTGTTTGAATTAATGATTCGTTTGTCTTTTTTAATGTTTCTAAATCTACAATACCACGTTCAGACTCTTTTGCAGTTGCGATCGTAGACATTTTTAATGTCTCTGCATTTTTTTGCAGCAGCTGATTCGTCAAGTCGGTAACTTCACGCTGCGCTTTTGCTGCCTGTGCAGAATGCTGTACTCCAAGTGCAAGCACCATCTGGCTCTTCCAAAGCGGAATCGTATTCACAATCGTTGACTGAATTTTTTCTGTCATTAATGTATCATTGTTCTGCAGCATACGAATCTGAGGTGCTGTCTGCAGAGAAATCATACGTGTCAGCTCCAGATCGTGAATTTTTTTCTCAAATCGGTCACACATTGCCTGAAGATCATTCACTTCCTGTCCATCTTCTGGACGTCCAGATGCTGTTGCCTTATTCAATAATTTCGGCAAATCTGTCTGACGTACTTCTTCCAATTTTTTCTTTCCTGCCATAATATACATCGACAATTCTTTAAAATATACTTTATTTAATTCATACAGCTGATCCATTACAGCAATATCTTTCATAAGCTGTACTTGATGTGCTTCGAGCATCTTTACGATTTTATCTACATTTTGTTCGGCACTCTGATACTTTATTTTCATATTTTGAATCTTATCGGAAGGTTTTTTAAAAAAGCTTTTGAAAAAACCTTTGTCTTCCTCTTCTTCTCCAAAATTTTTTAAACTCTGTGTCAGATCTGTCAGCATATCTCCAACTTCTCCAAGATCCTTTGTCTTTACCTTATCTAATGTTGTCTTGGAAAATGCAGAAATCTTTTTTTGTGCCCCTACTCCATACTGAAGAATCATCTGAGAATTATTCAACTGAATCTGCTTGGAAAATTGGTCTACCATTTTTTTCTCTTCCTCGCTTAACTGCACTTCTTCCCACTCTGGCTTCTCTATAATTGGAGCCTTCTTTTCTTCTTCCATCGGTGCATCAAATGTTAATGTCGGTCCTGTCTGAAGATCATTTAATAAATCATCCATTTGTTCTCCCATATTAAGTTCCTCTCTTAATTATTATTAATATCAAAATCTCTGCCTGTCAGTCCTTCTTGCCTAAGCATCGTCTTTAAAACAGAAATGTCTGCAGAAATATCCATTGCCATATCATCATAAAGACTATTCATCAGGTTTTGGAACGCCTCATTGATTGTATCCAATATTTGACGAATTTCTTGCTTAGAGGAAATAATATTTTCCGTCTGAATCGGCTCATGTTCCAGTTTTCTATATGCATGAACGAGTTTTATCGTCGCCGGCATATAATAATCCAAAAACTTCGTAATATCTGGAAGCTTTTCTGGATGCACTTCAATACATGCAAAAATCTGAGTAATAATTGTTTCCATCCGATTCAGTTTTTTTGAAATCTCTTCCTCTGGAAGTGCATCATTCACTTCACGAATCTGAGCAACATAATTTCTTCCTGTCTCAATAACAAAGCGTAATTCTTTCTGTCTTGGATCTTCGGTTTCTTCTCGTTTTTTTTGCTCTGCCGCCTGCTGCTCTTCCTCTCTTAGCCGCTGCTCTAACTGCTGCTTTGACTCTAAATAATAATCGTATGTCTTATGATCTGCAATGAAACATTTTTGCTGTTCATCCATATGTCCTTCTGGAAACATTCCTATATAAATCATTTTTCTAAGATCTTTTACTACATAATTTTCTGGCTTTTGAATCGTTAGAGCAAGATCTTGAATGCTGCATACACTTTTATTTCCTATTCGTCTTAAATACTTCTTGAATCGGGAAACTCTCGTATTCAGACAAATGCCTCTTATAAATAAAATCAATGAAGTAATAAAAAACGGTATAAGCACTGCAGCTGTCACTGCAAAATCACTTCCAGTAAACTCCTCTGTCAGCCACATCACAGAACAAATGAGCAGTGGCAGCCCAAATGATACTCCTCCAATTGATCCAAACACTGTCATTAAAACACCAGAAACACTTCCTATATTTTTGGCAGGAACAACATATTGTGTCTGACTGTTGTCTTTATAGGAAGAAGCTCTATTTCTTTCCTTTTTTCGTGTATACTGCGTCGCTCCTTTATAGAAATACTTACTTTGTTCTTTGGAATCATTCTTGTTTACAGATTGTGTATCAGCTGCTTTACCTGAATCATTCACTTCTTTATAATCTTTATATCCATGCAGCGTATCATCTTCTTCATAGATATCTTTCTTATCTTTGCGATTCATATTATTCGGTACGTTAAGACTTTTTTTCACTTCACTTACAGCAGAATGAATCGTCTCTGATATATCTTCATTTAATTTTTTATAATCTACAGACTCAATTGCTTTTTGCACTTGCTCCATAAGGTCTGATAAATCATATTTACTCATCTCAGTCCTCCACTTTATCGTCTCATCAATCTCACTATTTGTTCTCCACCATCTATCTATATTTATGTACAGGAAACAATCGTTCCAATATTTTATTATTATAATACAAAATGCATAGCAATACAATGATTTTCTTATATGCAAAATAAAACGGACATTTTGAGTCCATTTCACTATATTCAAGCCTTTCTGCTTTTCTTATGCTTTTGTGCAAATAAAAAAACAACCCGATTATTATACCTCTATTTGCAAGTATTCTTTTAATTTTTTAAAATACTCTTCAAAATAAGCACATATAATCGGGTTGTTTTCTTGTTCTTAATTATGGTTCAGAGCAGATAACACTCAAATTACCCTCAAATTTACATTCGCCATATCCATTTGGAATAATAAAATGCTGTCCTTTCTTTAAAGAAATTCCATTCAAGCTTCCTTCTCCGTCCAGTACACTGACATTTGTAAAGTATCCTTTGAATTCATGACTCCAACTTCCACTAATATCATATTTTTCTACGGAATAATATGGGCATGTTACAAAATGAGCCTTTGTTACCTGATCTTCTTTTGTTACTTGAATATCGCTGATATTTGCTTCAAATGGAGTCTTGATCGTATCAATACTCTGCTGTACATGTAATTCACGAGGCTTTCCATTTGACAGGCGGTCATAATCATAAACACGATATGTAATATCACTATTTTGCTGTGTTTCTAAAATTAATGTACCACCCTTAATTGCATGGAGACATCCTGGATTAATCTGGAAGAAATCATCCTTTTTGATCGGTATTTCTCGAATAAATTCTTTCCAGCGTTGTTCTCGAATCATCTGCTCCATCTCTTCATGATCTTTTGCATGATGACCAATTACAATAGTAGCATCGTCATCGCAGTCAAGAATATACCAACATTCTGTCTTTCCAAGAGAACCATTTTCATGTACTTTTGCATAATCGTCATCTGGATGAACTTGAATACTTAAATCTGCTTTTGCATCAATAATCTTAATCAGCAGAGGATAACGATCACTATCATAATTTCCAAATAATTCTCTTTGTTCTGACCAAAGTTCGCTTAACTTTTTTCCTGCATATGTGCCATTCTCTACTACGCAATCTCCATTTGGATGTGCACTAATTGCCCAGCACTCTCCAGTATCATCTCCTGGAATATCATAACCATATTCTTCACGCATACGGTTTCCTCCCCAGATCATTTCCTTAAATACTGGATTCAAAAATAACAATTCTTTCACAATTCGTTTCCTTTCTTATATCTTATCTCCCAACAAGAACAAAGAAATTCTTACGGTCTTATTATACTACAAACTAAACAAAGATACAAACAAATTTCGCAGGGAATATTCCCTGCGAAATTTATTGTAGTAAAAGATACAGTTCCCCTATCACAAAACTGTTTATTTTTTAAATCCTTTTGTTGTTTCTTTTTGATCAGTTTTTTCTGTTATCTTATTATTTGTCATCATCTTTTGTCTTTTTCCACTCATCAATCTGCTTCTGCATTTCTTCAATAACAGTATCGATACCAACGGCTTTTAACTTCTTATTTAACTTTTCAAGTGTTTCTTCTGGATCTACACTTCCGTAAAATTGTCTCTATCCAGCTAAATATTTTTCTCTTATAATGAAAGAACTTATTTTTTCGTTTCATGCATGAGAAGTTCAAACTGGTTTTTTTTAAACCGAATCAAACCTTCTTTTTGCAGTTTATGCAGCTCTACCGTCATTGCACTTCGATCAACACCCAAATAATCGGCAAGCTGTTGACGATTTAGCGGTACTATAAAGGTTGAGTTCTGCATTTGCCCTGCAAGCTTAGAAAGATATGTCATAAGTTTACTGCGAGTTGTCCGTTTCGTCACAATGTCAACTTTATTTGTTATTTGCAGATTTTTTTCAGCAAGTACAATCAACATATTTTGAATCAGTTGATTGTGGAATTTACAAGAAGCGGAACATGTAGTAATTACTCTTTTTACTTTTAAAAATAGTACTTCCACTTTTTCTGCTGCGATTACATCAATTGGAATTACTGCAGATGGAATACATGCATAAGTTTCTCCAAATACATCATTTTCCTCTACCCATGCGATTAAATCACGGTTTCCCCAATAGTCTTCTTTTATAATGTGTACACTTCCTTTTAAGACAACCCCCACCTCGGAGATTGGATCACCTGAATGGAAAATTGTACATCCTTTTTCATAATCCTTTATCTGTACACTCAAACAATTAAGAACTGCTTCAATTTCTTGTTCTTTCATCCCAGAAAATAATCTAATTTGCTTTAATTTTTTATAAGGAATCAAATTTTTCTCCTTTTTGTTGGAAATCCAACATATTTTTCTATTTTATTGTAGTATACTCAAACCATAAATACAAGGGAGCACTTGAAACTTCCCACAAATTAAGTATTATCACAGGAGGAATTTATGATTCGAAATATTATTCATATTGACAAAGATAAATGTACTGGCTGCGGACTCTGTGCCGATGCATGTCACGAAGGTGCGATTGTAATCGTAAATGGAAAGGCAGAGTTATTAAGAGAAGATTATTGTGACGGTTTAGGGGATTGTCTTCCTGCTTGTCCAGTTGATGCAATCAAAATAGAACAAAGAGAAGCACCTGCCTATGATGAAGATGCAGTAAAACTCCACCTTTCATCTTCAAAACCACTTGCATGTGGATGTCCTGGAACAGAGGCAAAGCAATGGACAAAACCAGACATGACGATAAATAGTTGTTGTTCTTCTAAATCTGTAAACAGTCAATTACAGCAATGGCCAGTGCAGATTCAATTAGCTGCCCCAAATGCTCCCTATTTTCAAAATGCCCATCTGCTTGTTGCTGCTGACTGTACCGCATATGCTTATGGTGATTTTCATAATCGCTTTATTAAAAATCGTATTACACTAGTTGGATGTCCAAAGCTTGACCCTGTTGATTATACAGAAAAACTGCTTGCTATCATGAAGTGGAATACGATTCAAACGGTTACTATGGTACGTATGCAAGTTCCATGCTGCGGTGGATTGGAACGTGCGGTGCGTACTGCCATTGCTGAGAGTGGAAAAGATATTCCATTAGAAGTTGTTACTATTTCTACACAGGGAGATATTATTTAATCTCATTCCCTTTCACACTAAACAAATTAGGTCAACAAGGAGACTTTTTATGAATCAAATGTTTTGTTTTCAATGTGAGCAAACTGCTGGATGCAGCGGATGTACAAAAAATGCAGGTGTATGCGGAAAGCAGTCTAGTACTGCACAGTTACAAGATCAGCTCACTGGTGCCTTAATTGCACTTGCCTGCACATCCGAACAAATTCCACCAACTACTGCAACAACACGTCTTATTTTAGAAGGAATTTTTGCTACAATTACAAACGTAAATTTTGATGATCCAAGTATTATAGAACTGATTAATCGTGTTCATGCTCAGATAGCTTCTCTGCTGCCTGACTGTCAAAACTGTGCTTCTTCCTGCGGACGTTTTGATGATTATGATATGACAAAAATATGGAATGCAGATGAAGATATTCGCAGTCTAAAATCACTTCTCCTATTTGGCTTGCGCGGTATGGCAGCTTATGCATATCATGCACTTGTGCTTGGATACCGCGATGAAGAAGTTGATCAATTTTTCTACAAGGGATTATTTGTACTTTCCCAAGATTGGGATATGGAACAATTACTACCTGTTGTTATGGAATTAGGGTCAGTAAATCTAAAATGTATGGCACTCTTAGATCAGGCAAATACAACTACCTATGGTACTCCAACACCAACTACTGTTTCATTGACAATAGAAAAGGGACCATTTATCGTAGTTACAGGTCATGATCTGCTAGACTTGGAAGCATTACTAAAGCAAACACAGGGCACTGGAGTTTGTGTCTATACACATGGAGAAATGCTGCCTGCACATGCTTATCCAAAATTAAAACAATATCCTCATTTAAAAGGTCATTTTGGTACTGCATGGCAAAATCAACAAAAAGAATTTGCTAACCTTCCTGGTTCAATTTTATTTACAACAAATTGTCTTATGCCTGTAAAAGACAGTTATTCTGATCGTGTATTCACTTCTGATGCAGTTCGTTATCCAAATATGCCTTATATTTCTGATCGAAATTTTGATGCGGTTATTAAAAAGGCATTAGAACTTGGCGGCTTCAAGGAAGATACTTTATTTACAGGTATAAATGGAGGACATACCGTAATGACTGGATTCGGTCATGGAACTGTTCTAAGTGCAGCAGACAAAATAATAGAAGCTGTAAAATCTGGTGCAATTAAACATTTTTTCCTTGTCGGCGGATGTGATGGAGCACGCAAAGGACGTAATTATTACACAGAATTTGTTAAACATACACCTGCTGATTCCATTATTTTAACACTTGCATGTGGAAAGTTCCGCTTTAATGATTTGAATCTAGGAACAATTGAAGGTCTTCCTCGTATTATGGATATGGGGCAATGCAATGATGCTTACAGCGCAATTAAAGTAGCCTGCGCACTTGCAGATGCGTTTGGATGTAGTGTTAATGAACTTCCTCTTAGCCTCATATTATCTTGGTACGAACAAAAGGCTGTTTGTATTTTACTTACATTGCTGCACCTTGGTATTAAAAATATTTATCTTGGACCAACACTTCCAGCGTTTTTATCAAAGAATGTATTAAACTATCTTGTAGAAAATTTCCAAATTCATCCAACTACAACGCCGGAACAAGATCTCGCTAATATTCAGTCAAGATAACATGCATATGCATCATTTATACAATCTTCATTTATAAATCTGCGATAAGATATTATTAACAGCACAGCGATTCGATAGAACCAATCATTGTATTCTGTCAAATCACTGTGCTGTTGTATTATGATAGTATCATAATTTTATTAACGGTTTAGCTGCATATTTGCTTTTTCCAGTCGTTGGTTGAACTGTGTATAGAAATCATCATTTTTATCGTATGGCAGCATATAAAATTGCTGCAGCACATACATACTAATTGTCTTTGCTGTAAATCCTTCTTTTTGCTGCTTTATTTTATTCTGTAACTCTTTCAGAAAATAATGCCAGTCATTAACAAATGTTTCGTACTTCTTTATATCTGGAGTATCAATCCATTTTTTCACTTTTACTTTTGTGCGATTTTCTTTTTTGCATTCATGAATCTGCAAAAAATAGTAAAACGTGTGATCTTCATAATATCGGCCAAGCGGAAACAATCGACAAATTCCAGGACGGAATGGATGAATGCTGCATCTTCCATTCTCATTTAAAAATGTACAACGTTCTTCCGAACCACTCATTTTCAAGTTCGGCAATATTATCCCATCCACTACATTCAGCTCTATCTCATCTACAAGCATCTGTTCAAATGTAATGTCTCGATAAGATGTCATACGAAATAAATCAAGCGGATCAAGCACAATTGATTTTCCCATTCCTTTACAACATGCAAAGCAGCCTTTGCAGTCATTACAATCTGCTTTTACCATATCATTTGATCCATACAGTTTTCCATCTGATATTTCATCCAAGCTTACTTGTCGTTCCATCTTATTGTTTCCTCCATTCTGCTGAATTAACCGTACATGATGTTTTTTCCTCTCGAATGAGTTGTCTCATTGCTTCTATTGCAATTTTCACTGGCACATCTGTATCACGCACAATCGGATTATCAAGCCCTGCTTTCGCTCTCTCCTGGTTTCCCATTACGAGAAAATCTGCTCCGCAGCGCACTCCTAAATAATTTGCAACAATAAACAATGCTGCTGATTCCATCTCTGATGCCTTGCATCCCATACGAATCCACGCTTTCCATTTATTCATCAGCTCATAACTTACAGGCTTTGTATCAGGATCATGCTGTCCATAAAAAGAGTCTTTTGATTGAACAACTCCGACATGACACGGATATCCAAGCGTTTTCGCTGCCTGCACAAGAGCATTTGTTACTTCCAGATTCGCAGCTGCTGGAAACTCAATCGGTGCATATTCTCGGCTTGTTCCTTCCATACGAATTGACGCAGTTGCAACGACAACATCTCCTCCTTTTACGTCCATTGCCATACCGCCGCACGTTCCAACACGAATAAATGTATCTGCTCCGCATAGTACAAGTTCTTCCATTGCAATTGCAGCTGATGGACCGCCAATTCCCGTTGATGTCACACTTACTTTTTCACCATCCAGATATCCAGTATATGTCACAAACTCCCGGTTGTCCGCAACGAGAACTGCTTCATCCAAATATTTTGCAATTTTTTCGCATCGCTTCGGATCTCCTGGCAAAATCACATACTGTCCAATATCTCCCTTTCGAATCTGTAAATGATATTGTAAACCAATCTCACCTGAATAATTTTGCATTTTTTCCACCTCTTTCATAAATTTTATTTTAGCAGTGTTATCTTCTTTTAATAAAAAATTACTGTAGAATGGAATGACCAAACAATTTTGTGCTGGACATCCTCTCTACAGTATATTATCAATAGTATATTATCAATTAATCTTCTTTTTCACTATATCGACTATAACGTCCATATTGATATTTATTATAACGGTATTCATAATAACCATATCCATAACTTCCTAACCCAGCTTCCGCATAATTCATTACACAGCCAAGTGATAATATTCCACTTTCACTTAATAATGCCAAACCTTCTTTTGCATATTCAATTCTTGTATAATCCTGACGAATTACAAACAAAACTGCATCCATTAAGTTTGCAATATCAGAAGTGTCGGACAACATTGCCGCTGGAGAGGAATCAAAAATAACGTAATCATAGGATTGTTTGACTGTTTCTAATAATCGCTTAAGCTGTTCTCCAGCTAAAATATTACTCGGATCTTCAATTCGATCTCCACCAAGAATAAGATCCAACTTTGGAATCGGCGATGAAATAATCGCCTCTTCTGGATTATCATAACTTAACAATATGTCTGCCAATCCCTTTTTCTTTGGCAGGTTCTCTTTCTCAAACAATTTATGAATTGATGGGGAATGTAAATTTCCGTCAATTAATAACACTTTCTTTCCTCTGCTTGCAGCTGCAATCGCTAGATTTGTAGAAATTGTTGTTTTTCCCTCATTTGGCAAGGAACTTGTAACAAGAAGAAGCTTCTTCCCATGCATGCATTCCTTTTAACAATTCTTCTTCTGTCGCTTCGATAGATACTGAATATTTTTCTTCATCACAGGTAATAACTGGTCCTTCTACATCATTTTTTGTGAACCAGAACTGCCAAAATACTGCAAATAACGCAGCTGTCAAAATTGTCATTACCAAAACAAGCCGACGTATTATTTTCATTTTTTCCTTTTTATAAATTAAAATTGTCTTGGAGGCAAAGTATACACTTCTTTTCCTTGAATAATCCGTTTTGGATTTTCTTTCAAAAGCATCTTTGCACACAAAGGAGAAAAAATGATAACGTTCTGGGTGAGCGATAATTGGGTTATATCCAGCCTCTTGTAATGTCTGCAAATAATATTCCGCTACCCATGCCTCTTCTTCAAAATCAAATTCTACTAAAAGATATTTTGTATCGTTGATTGATAATAGTTCTTTTTTTGAATCATCGCTAACGCATCTTCCGTCATAAAGATTTCCATACCTGGAACCAGCTGCAGCGGATTCTTTTCTTCTCTTAATGCATTTTTTAACTGGCGGTACGCATCCCAATATTTTTCAAGATTCACATGCGTACTACAACCATGCGAAGTGGCTGCAATCATACGAACTCCACTTTTTACCGCCATATCAGCCATGATTAATGAGTTCTCTAACGAAGAAGAACCATCATCTACATCAGGAAGAATATGAGTATGTAAATCAATCATATCTTATCCTCTCCTTTTTCATCCATGCAAATGCTATACTTATAAATTTTATTTTAGTGGCAGCCATTTTAATACATTTTGAATCTGCTCATCCCAGCATTCCCATTGATGTCCGCCTGGTCCTTTTGTATAAGTCACATCAAATCCCATAGTTTTAAAATACTCATACATCGCTTCATTTTCTTCAAATAAAAAGTCTTCCGTTCCACACCACATAAACAGCTTTGGCAATGGTTTTCCTGACTGTTTTAATCGTTCTGTCAATGTCATTAAATCATTATCACTTCCCTTTATTTCACTTAACTGACCAAAAATTCCTTCCCAAAATGCACGATTCGTCTCTGTATGCGAATCACCATCTCTTCTTCTTGCATCCAATGCACCCGATAATGATGCAGCTGCACCAAATGTATCAGGAGCGCCAAGTGCCATCTTAAATGCTCCATATCCTCCCATAGATAGTCCTGCTACAAATGTCTCCTCTCTTCGATCAGATAAGTTTGCAAAAAACGAGCGGCAAATCATTGGAAGCTCTTGAGAGATAAATGTCCAATACTTTAGCCCATATGTCGTATCTGTATACCATGCAAGATGTGTCGTTGGCATGACAACTGCAATTCCCATCTCACTTACATATCGCTCAATTGATGTACGTCTCTGCCAAATCGTATGATCATCACTCATTCCATGGAGTAAATAGAGAGTCGGAATTCTCCCATCTGCTCCTGCCCCTTTCATTCCAATTTGTCTATTTGTCTGCTGTGGTAAAATTACATCCATATTCATACTCATACCGAGTACATCTGAGAAAAAATTCACATGAAGTAATGCCATTTCTTTATTCCTTTCCATATTTTATATTTGATTTATTTAGTGCTTGTTTCTAATTTTTGCATCTGCATTTATTATTTTATTTCTAATTTTAATTTTGTATTTATTTCTCGTTTTTAAGTTTTATATTTGCATTTATTTTTTTGCTTCTGGTTTTGCGTCTTGAATTTTGATTGTAAATTTGAGGCGATCGTCCTCTTGTTGAAACAGCATAATCAGTGTCTCTGTCGTTCTAGTTTTTTCAAGGTTATTTATATCTACTGCTTCTTCTGAGCGAATTAACGGATATTTGATTTCCAACTGTCCTCCCTGCATATTTACACAGGAATCGTATGGAATACCATAGTTTTTACAATACTTTTCGTAGAATTGGCGGAAGATTTCCATAGAATATGACACATAATATGGCTTTTCTATCTCTACTGTATCAAGAGAACTTTCCAATGTCTCATCTTCCAGCAGATGGAACGGTATTGTTACATATATCAAATTTTTTCTGTGACTATTAATTTTTGCCTCAAATCCAGAAAATAAATATGCATGATCGTATGCCTCTGCTTCTTTTCCTGAACTACTTTTTAATTCAGGCTGCTCAACCAAATACATCAATGATTTTCTCGTTTCATCTATTGGTACCTGTACTACAATTTTTTCTTCATCTACGATTTCAATTGGCTCTGTCTTTTTTTCTTTGGAATAAATCTCTAAATACTGTTTAAGTCCATCAATTCCAATATCCGAAAATACAACACTGTCCTTTTCTCTGACACCTCCCGTCATCTGCGGAATTTCCAAACTGACCATTTGATGATAGATTGGATCTTCTGCCTGTAATGCTGGAATTTCCTGCATCTTTCCACATCCCGATAACAGGCAAATTCCAAGTAACGCTGTCACCAATTTTTTTTTCATTATAAAAACGGCAAAATTATACTCACCTATCACAATGAAAATGTGTATAACCGCCATCCTCCTTCCTTGCTTCTATTGATCATCCCATGTTCTTTTCATGCCTGCCCTCACCTATATTTGTTCAACATACAAGTGACGAACTTATTTGATAAGATTAAACTGACTCACTTTAGTATATCAAAAAAGCAGTTATACTACAAGAACAAACCACATGATAATCGCATAAATTTACTGTTTCAGCCGTTTATGAAACTTCTCTACAGAAACAAAAAGAGCCTTCCACCTATGCTCTTTGCATGAAAGTGGAAGACTTTCTTAATAAAATTAAAGCTGTTTGTTATTAAAACAGAAAATTGATGCAATTGACTGACCAACAATTAAGATTACAGTAATCACTATGGCAGGTAAAAAATCAATTACTTCTGCTGAGTTCGTGAGCAGACTGGATGCAGACATGCAATATATTGGGAAATACTTGCATATTGCTGGAATGAAACTGAGCAAGTACATACCAATCACACAGCCTCCTGTCGCTGCTAATGCGATTGTGTTCGAGTGAACAAGTACCGAGACAAATAATAAGAAAGAGATTAGCCATATTCCTAACAAATAAACACAAAATGCTGCAAAAATTGAATGCGATACTGCTGTGTCATTCCAGAAATATCTATTATACGCATATGTAACTCCAAACATCATCCAATATCCCACTGTCCAAACAATCAAAAGTATAGTCGCCTTCGCTGCCAACACTTTCCATCTTGGAAGTCCCTTTGTTATCATATTAATTAATGTTCTACATTGACATTCTTCTGTCAAAATATTGCTGAACATCAATAGAAATAAAATAATGGCGATCGGAGTATTTTTATAAAACTGTGTCCATGAAGTAAGTGCATTGACTTCAACTGCAGTGACAGATAATCCAGTCTCCGCCATACTGTCTGCCATCATTTCCATCATCCATGGTGTTAATTTGGCAATTGCAGGATTCATAATACCAAACAGCAGAAAAACAAACAGCAACCCAACCGCTTTTCCCGTCCGAAAAATTGCTAAAAATTCTTTTTTCAAAAAAGCTGTTAATGCAGTCACTTTCCAATCACCTCCATAAATAATGCTTCTAACGATGGCTCTCTCATCTCAATTCGCTGTATCCGTATCTGCTTCTTAACAACAAATTGCATTGCCTCATGCATATCTTTTTCTGTCTCATAACAAATCTGTAGTTTGTCTGTCCGTTTTCCTTGCCCAAATGCCGCCTGAAACAGATCCGCATCTTCTGAACGATAAAACTCTATCTCAAATCCTGGACGTATTGTTTTGATTTCTTCTAGGCTCCCTTTTAATGCAATTCGTCCGTTATGCAGCAATGCAATTTGATCACAAATTCGCTCTACATCAGATAAAATATGTGTGGAAAATAAAACGGTCGTATGTTCTTTGACAGCAGAAAGAATATCTAAAATTTCTTTTCTTCCAATCGGGTCAAGTGCAGAAGTCGGCTCATCACAAATAAGAAGTTTCGGGTTATTTAACAATGCCTGTGCGATACCAAGACGCTGTTTCATTCCACGCGAAAATCCATGAATCCGCTTATTTTCCTTAGATAAACCGACTAATTCAATCAATTCCATAATCCGACTCTGAATTAAGTGCTTCTGCATGCCTGTTACTTCCCCACAGAGCTTTAAATATTCCATTGGCGTCATAAAATTATAAAACTCTGGCACATCTGGCAAATATCCAATATATTGATTTGTCCGATTTTGTCCATACTGAACAGGAATTCCATTTACAGCAATTTCACCGCGATCTACTTTTAACAGACCTAAAATCATGCGCATCGTCGTCGTTTTTCCAGCACCATTTTCTCCAATAAACCCAAAAACACAGTGTTCTGGAACTGAAAAACTTAGATCATCTATAACACTGCGACTTCCAAATGACTTTGACACGTGGGAGAGTGATAACACATCCATTTAACTTTCCTCTTTTCCAAATGCAAAATATAAAATCGGTCCAATAAACTCCATCCCTATTAATGTTATAACTAGCCATACTGTTCGGTCTCCACGCTTATAATTTTTATGTGTAAAAATATGATACAACGTATATCCTAATAACGCAAACTGAACAATAATAAGTGGAATTAAAAATGGGAGGATTTCATTCACATGATCCATACAATCACCTCTTGTTTTATTTTATGATACCAGGGTAGGTCATGCTTTTTCATGCTTACATGAAAAAGCATGACCTATTTTTCCCTTTGTATTTCTAGTACGTTTTTTAATTTGTGAAAAGTTTTATTTTCCTTCAGGTATTCAAAAGCTGGGTCTTTTAATCCTTGAACGGCACTTTCAAAAATAATTTTTTTGTCTCTTGGAGCAGCGCATCCAAGAGCACATCCCATATACCAATCTGGAATTTTATCAAAATAATCATCTCCATGTTTGGAAAGGTTATCATCTGCGAGCATCCAGTTAATTACTGATACATAGCGTTCTAATTTCTGCACAGCTTTTGCTTCTTTATGGTGAAAGCAATATACAACCGCTGCCTGTAAATAAAATATTGCAGCTGTATTTGGATGAAGCTGATCCATTTGGTAAACTTCACATAGTACGTCCATTCGACGAATGACTTCCTCACAAATCGACAGATCCTCCTTACAAATATCTAAATATGAAATAGATATATTAGTAAGTGCTAATAAGTAGAGATACATACTAATCTGGCTATGACTCGTCGCTTTCTCTTTCATTCCACACAGCTGATATGCCTGAATAAGTATCGAGTCACTTTGTCTTGATAAATGATATGGGTTGTTTACCTCCTCCAGTGTATTGATCACTTCCTCTGCTTTTCCCATCAATAAGTAAACTTCTGATTGGAGTATAATCGTGTCATTGCATATATTAATATCTTTGCATTGTTTCATTATATGTTCACAGAGTTTTAACACGTCTGACAATATCTCTTTCTGGTACTTTGGATCGTTTGCTAACATAAAATGATTCATCCACAGCACACAGATCTGAAATAAAAACGGATAACACGAATAATATTTTTTTACTAAAATATTACTCTTCTTCATCGTTTCTTCAAATGGACAGTTCGCAAACTCTTGTGCCAACTCATAATAAATTTTCTGAATCTGCTCCTTACTTAACTGCGGTGCATATCCAATAAGTTCATCGATACTCACATCAAAAAATGATGCTAACTGAGAGAGTAATAACAGATCTGGTAAACTTTGACGAGTTTCCCATTTGGATACCGATGCTTTCGTAACACCAATAAACTTCGCTAACTCCTCCTGCGTCACCCTTTTTTCATGGCGCAGGCGAATTAAATTATCAGATAAGTTTAAACCATTCATTCGTTCGACCTCCTTTATATTTATTATACTCATAAATACTATCTCACTCAATGGACCAACACGATACTTTGCGATTATTTATCAACCGCTGCGATACTATTTTTTCTATTTATTAATTTTTTAAACATACTAAATTTTACAAAAATTTATCCTAATACAGCTAACAAAACGAGACCTCGCATATTATAATAAAAAAAGAATCCAATCACTTCGCATTTCAAAACTGGCTGCTTTGGATAATTGAAATGCAAGTATGCCAAGGCTTACTTAAATTGGATGAATTGTTATAAAAATCAGGAAAGGCTTAATCTATGGTAAAAATTTATGTAATCGATACAAATGTTTTAATCCAAGCACCTTATGCGATTCACTGTTTTGATGATAATTTTGTCGTTCTTCCTCTTGTTGTCATTGAAGAGCTAGACAAATTAAAAAAAAGTGACGGTGAAAAGGGTGTCAATGCACGAAAAACGATTCGTATTTTGGAACAGCTTCGACAGAAAGGAAATTTATTAGAAGGTGTACCTCTAAAAAATGGGGGTATACTTCAAGTTGAAAAAAACTTTGTTCATGTTGAACTTCCGCATGATTTACCCGAAGACACAATGGATAATCGCATTCTAAAAGTATGTAGAGGTCTGCAAGAAAATCATCCTGAGCAGATAGTTCTTGTGACAAAAGATATTCTTTTGCGAATTAAAGCACAGATTATTGGAATACGAGCAGAAGATTTCACAACTGAACAAGTCGAAGAAGAACAATATACTGGTCGTACTGAAATATATGCTCCAGAAGAACAATTTGAACAGTTCACTCGCTGCGGAATTTCTGTTAAAGATGTGTATGGATGTGATGAACATGGAAATCATTACATACCAGAATTAGCTGAAAACGAATTTGTCATCATAAAAGCAGACCAGTCGGTAAAAAAAACACAACTTGGCCGTGTGGAAAATGGAATGATCATAAAGCTTGATTACAAAAAAAGTTGTCCATATGGAGTAAAACCACGAAATGCTGGGCAATACTTCTTACAAGAAGCATTAATGCAGCCTGCCTCAAAAGCTCCTCTCGTTATTGTAAAAGGTATGGCTGGAACAAGCAAAACATTTTATTCCCTTGCAGTAGGATTAGAAAAGCTATTAAATAATCCAACTGGCGAATACCGAAAAATTTTGATCTGCCGTCCAAATGCCCAATTTGACTCTGATATTGGATTTTTACCTGGAGATGAGCAAGAAAAGATCTCTCCTCTAATGCGTCCGATTATCGACAATCTGGAACAACTCATTGACTCCAATGAAGAAGAACGCTATAATGATGAATCAGAACTTCAAGGAAAGATTGATGAAATTTTTGGAAGAAATATTATACAGATGGAGGCATTAAACTTTATTCGAGGCCGTTCCATCGTAAAAACATATCTGATTATTGATGAAGCACAAAATATGACGCCAAATCAGGCGAAGGGGATTATTACCCGTGCTGGAAAAGATACAAAAATTATATTGCTTGGAGATCCAAAACAAATTGACCGTTCCTTCTTAGATGAACGAACAAATGGATTGAGCTATGCTTCAGAATATATGAAGGGAAGCCCTCTTTGCTGGCAGATCAGCTTTACTGCCGAGGAATGTGAACGCTCTCCGCTGGCAATGGATGCAATAAAAAGACTATAAGAAATGAGAATTATATAATATATGGAAATGACTATTACTTATCAACAAATTAGACAAAATGAAGAGATTAATTTATTAATTGAAAATGGAAATCGTGTATTAAATATGCTTGGGTATACCGAGCATTCCAGAAAACATGCATCCAAAGTTGCTGAAACAGCAGGAAGAATTTTAAATGATCTTGGGTATGAAACACATACGATTGAATTAAGTAAAATTGCAGGTTATATGCACGATATCGGAAATAGCATAAACCGAAATGACCACGCTCATACTAGTGCAATTTTAGCCTATCAAATTTTAAAAGATATTGGAATGCCGTTAAATGATGTACTTACAATTTCAACAGCAATCGGACACCATGATGAATCGACTGGTACAGCAATCGATGTCGTATCTGCCGCATTAATTCTAGCTGATAAGACAGATGTTCGGCGAAACCGTGTCCAAAATCCAAATCCAGCAAATTTTGATATTCATGACCGTGTGAATTATGCGGCGCTTTCTCAAAAATTAGCAGTCAACCGCGATAAAAAAATAATTGAAATGAGTTTAGAACTTGATGATTCCATTTGCAGCGTTATGGACTATTTTGAAATATTTTTAAAACGAATGATTATGTGCAGACGTGCAGCCGAAGTACTTGGGTATCGCTTCAAATTAACTGCTAACGGAAGTAAACTATGCTGATTTCCAATCCGTTATAATTTTTTTCCACTGACAGCTTTTGAAAAGTGAACAAAAAGAAGAAACTCTCTGTAGCTTTTTTAGCTATCAAAAGTTTCTTCTTTTTTATTCCAATTTCACTGAATAGTTATTTCTGTTACTTAATGGAATTCCTATATATACCACTTATTTAGAAATAAACCCTTCCCCGAAAACTTCACTTGTCTCACTAAATACGACAAACGCTCTTGGATCAATATTAAACACTGTTTTCTTTATCATATATGCCTGCGATTTAGAGCAGGCACAAAGTAATACATCACGTTCTGATTTTGTATAACTTCCTCTTGCACTTATAATTGTAGAGCCACGCCTAATTTGATTACTAATTTCATCTGCAACTGCCTGACCCTGCTGAGTAATAATAATTGCCATTTTTCCTATATCTGCACCATACATGATCTTATTAATCACAATCGAGGTAACTCCAGTACCGACTAATCCATATAATACGGCATCAATATTGCCAAATACTAACCATCCTAATAAGATAATAAAAAAGTCAATTATCATTGTAACTGCTCCAATTGATAGATGGGGATATAGTTTCTTAATTGTCATAATGATAAGATCAGTCCCTCCCGAAGAAGACCCTCTCATATAGAAAATAGTTAAACTTGTACCAAGAAAAATGCCATAGTACAACGCAGCTAAAAATGGACTTCCAGTATATGCTGGTGTATGAGGAAAGACAAAATCTAAGAAAATCGTACAAATAATTACTGTACGAGCAGTTTGAAATAAAAACTTTCTTCCGACTACTTTATAACTGATTAATACGAGCGGAATATTTAAAATTAAAGTCATAAGCCCAATCGGAGTATTCCATAGATGATTCATAATCAAAGCCAGACCAGAGATCCCTCCAGGAGCAAAATTTGCCATTTTTGCAAATGTATATACACCTATGGAGTATAAAATACTTCCGACAATATCAAATATACAATCTACTAAAACACCCTTTATTTTTTTCTGATTCATAATAAATTTTCTGCCTCCTAGTCTGTGTGTCAACTACCCACGACCTAAAGATCATAGGCTTGTAACTGCCCAGTAGTGGTAACAATTAAAATCTCCTACCTTTAATCCCAACCTAATGTGGTGTATCGGGTGGCTGACAGCGCCCTGTACAACAAAGTTTACTGTAACTGTACCAACTATTTAACTATTAGCAAGATAGTTTATTCTCATACGATACAAGTTCATTGCTCCAATTTGCTTATGATTCGACTTATGGATCAAGTTAAGCTAAAGTAGGTTGAATTTTGTGTCTGTTAAATTGATAAAATTTATTTTTTATCTTTCAAAAAATCAATTCTATATCAATCATTATCCTCAATGTTTTAGAATTTATGCCATCCATCTGATCTGCATTCATTTCTATTTAGAAAAGGATCTTCCTGCTTATCCTGATTAAAATTTCAATTATAGAACTACCAGCTTAAAATTAAATCAATGCAATCAGGGAATTTCTATTCTTTTTACATTATAGTCTTATACCAATGGTAACAAGAATCAACAACCGTGTAAACACACAGGGCAGTCAAGGAACAGGAAGAATCCCGCTGATGTATTTCAACAAAGAAAAGACCTTCTTACACAGCCTGCCCGCTGATAACATAAGAAAGCCCTATCAGATCACCATAAATACCGTAAAATTCAATTATTCATGCATGTTTTATTATAAAGGATACCAGTACTCTGTACCACCGAAGTACATAGGAAAGATTGTCTGGTGCTAGTATATAAATAGTACAAAATAACCATGACCATTTTCAATTACTGAAAATAATTCTTTCAAAAAGCCTTTCATTTCTACCATTCTTCAAAATCTTATATGTCACCAATTGAGGCAGCCTAAATAGCCAAGCGGATAGTAACTACCCGCTTGGCTTTAGAACAATTTATTCTTTATCCAGTTTTTTCTACAATAGATAAGTGTAATCCATTCTATGGTCTATACATTCTTTCTGAGAATTCATTAAAGCACTCTGCAAAATACTCTGAATTTATAGCATTTTTATTTAAAGAATTATTTAGGTCAGTTTACAAGGAACTACACGCAGACCGTGAAACGGGCTGCTGACAACAAAC
>JALFSR010000043.1 GCA_022778745.1 Clostridiales bacterium | reverse complement strand
AAAGAAAACTTGGAAAGCTGACACCAATAGAGTTTCATCAAAAAATGATATTAGCTGCATAAAAATGCCGCCCTGTTACGGGCGGCCAAAGCCAAAAAACTTTTGATATTTAAAATGTCTACTTGACGGGTAGCACACCATACCTACGGGTTGCTCCGCCCTATGTGTTCTCGCAATCCTAGAAACATTCGAAATTCACCCTAATCGGGCTACTTTCTCATGTTTTGCGAGTCCCAAAATTATGCTTTTTCATGCAAGCATGAAACGCAAGACCTTTTGACCTTGGTATCAAATAGTTGGATTATAACAAAATTGCTTGCAACTTGAATTTTTTCCATATATACTAAAAAATAAGAAAAATAAATAAAATTTTCCATAATACGACAAAGGAGAATCATATGGGAGAAAATAAAAACAAACAAAAAAAAGAACGAGTGCTGCTGACAGCACAGGCAAAAGAGGAGATGAAGCGGGAAATTCAAGGAACAAAAAAATATATTGTATACTTTATTCATTGGATGTTTCGTTCTCTTGTTGTCGGCTCTGTCTGCGGAATGGTAGGTGTTGTATTTCATCATTTGTTGGAGTATGTCGCAGAATTGCGGGCGGAACATGCATGGCTATTGTATTTGCTGCCTTTAGCAGGTGTAATTATTGTATTTTGTTATCGAAGCTGTGGGTTTGAAGATGATAAAGGAACGAATATGGTATTAGATTCCATTCATGATTCACCAACTATGGCATTTCGGACAGCACCTTTAATTTTTATTGGAACACTTTTGACACATCTTTGCGGTGGATCATCTGGTCGAGAAGGTGCTGCATTGCAGATTGGAGGAAGTATTGGATCAAAATTTGGGCGTTTACTTTCACTAGAAGAACGGGACCGTAAAATTTTAATGATGTGCGGTATGAGTGCAGTCTTTACTGCAATGTTTGGTACACCAATCACTGCTACGATTTTCAGTATGGAAGTAATTTCTGTTGGAATTATTTATTATAGCGCATTTGTTCCATGTATTATTTCTTCAACGATTGCATTTGGAATCACATCATTGTTTCATGTAGCACCGACACGATTCCCATTAAAAATAATGCCAGAGTTATCACCACTTATTTGTATTCAAGTAATTGGATTATCTATCATCGTCGCATTAGTCAGCATTTTATTTTGCTCTGCTATGCACCACGCATCCCATATTTATAAAAAATTATTGAAAGATCCATATAAAAGAATTATTGTCGGAGGATTTCTTGTTATTGCAGCAACACTGCTTGTTGGAAATCGAACATATAATGGACCAGGTATGGAAATGGTAGAACAAGCATTAACTGCAGATGTTCCAAAAGCAGCGTTTTTGTTAAAAATCATTTTTACCGCATTAACACTTGGTGCTGGATTCAAAGGAGGAGAAATTGTACCATCGCTATTCATTGGAGCAACACTCGGAAATGTCGCTGCACCGCTGCTTGGATTTGACCCGAACTTTGGTGCAGCAATTGGTATGATTGCATTTTTCTGCAGCGTAGTAAACTGTCCAATCGCATCTATTATGCTAGGACTCGAACTATTTGGTGCGGCAGACGTTCTGCTCTTTTGTATTGCCTGTGGCATCAGCTATGTATTTTCTGGCTACTACGGATTATATAGCAGCCAAAAAATCATGTACTCTAAATTACAAGCAGAATTCATTAATCGGACATCAAAATAATTAAAATATGTTTGTATAAGTAGATAAACAGCTGAGAGGCGTTTGGTCAGTACAGTTACTGTCTGTGTATCCAGAATCTTTGTAAATAGCGCCTCTCAGTGTTCAGGTGTCTCTTTATAAAACTTATGGCTATTGCGGTAACTTCGCGGCGAAACTTGATAAATATTTTTAAACGCTCTCGAAAAATGAAGTGGATTTTCATATCCAATTGCCTTTGCAATTTCATTGACAGGAGAAGACGTACGGCTCAGCAGTTCACACGCCTTGTCCATACGATAATGCAGTAAGAAAAACTGTGGCGAAATATCTAAATATTTCTTAAATAATTTACTAAAATAACTGCGTGTCAGCCCACAGTGAAGAGCTATTTCTTCAATTGTAAGATTTTTGTAATAATTTTGTTCTATATAATGCAGTGCCTCTTGAATATAATATTCTTGAATTGTACTAAAATTAGATTTTCTAGGATGTGCGGAATACTTCACTAATAAATCCAAAAAAAGATATAAATGACCAATTAAGTTAACAGAAGTCTCATTTGGATATTTCAAAAAATAATGCAGAGATTCAATGAGTTCATGAAAACAGTCTGCATTTTTCGCTGAATAAATTGGGGTATGCAAAGAAAATCCGCAGTCTGACAATAAATTTGGCGCACGCACTCCATCAAATTCAATCCATATATAACTCCATGGGTGAGTCGAATCTGCATAGTAAGTTGTGATGACATCTGGATAGATTAAAAATGCCTGATTTTCATGCAGAGAGTAAATACGTTCTCCTACTTGATAAGTACTTTTCCGCTTGTGATAAAATGCAATAAATAATGATTTCGTTTTGCAGGTCCAAATAAATGCATTGGTGCACATTTTTCAAAACCGATTTGATAAGGAAGAAGATCAACATAATTACTCATTTTCAGCACAAATTGTGCATTTGGAAGACAATAATTCCACATACAAACCTCCTAAATTAAAATGTATTTAACCAAATCAAGGAAAAATCTTATTCGGGTTATAAGCAAGCCTTAAAGAGGATGAAGGATATTCGCTTAACAGTAATAATGGAAACATTCCATCGAAATGGAATGGGATTTTACGAATATATTTAATATAGCATAATGTGCTATGAATTAACAATATATAAGAGTTGGAAGTAAAATGATATATTTTGATTTTAGTATACTATATAAATGAAAAAAAGAAAATGATATAATAATGAATATAAAAATATCGTTTGAGTTTAACATCATGACATTAGATTTCGCAAAATATAAGGTCAGATTATCTTTTGACTTTAATATATAAAACAGAATAAAAATAATCAAGAAGGAGGATTTCTGAAAATAAAATCATTTTCAGAAAAGAGAGATTATGGCTATTTTTTTTAACGAAAATAAAAAAATTTTCACAATGAGTACAAATCATTCTAGCTATCAGATGCAGGTAAATCCGCTTGGAATACTTTTGCATGTATATTATGGATCAAAGATCTGTGAACAGGACGAAATGGGATATTTAATATCATATCGAGATAGAGGTTTCAGTGGTAATCCATATGATGCGCTGACGGATCGTACACTTTCTTTGGACTTATTGCCACAGGAATATCCAACATATGGAGTTGGTGATTATCGTGTGCCAACGATGGAACTTGTCCATGCAGATGGCAGTTATGCAGCAGATTTTCGTTATGAAAGTTATTGCATTAAAAAAGGAAAATATCAAGTAGACGGGATGCCAGCATTGTATGCAGCAGAAGATGAGGCGGAGACATTAATCATCACATTAAAAGAATATGCTTCAGATGTAAGACTGCTTTTATATTACAGTGTATTTGAGGAAAATGATGTAATTACACGTGCTGCAAAGATTGTTAATGATGGAGAAAGTGCAATTGTATTGAATCGAGTACTTTCAGCATGTTTAGATTTTCAGTATGAAGATTTTGATTTAATTCATTTCCATGGACGTCATTGTATGGAACGTCAGATGGAACGAGTAAACTTAATGCATGGTATTCACAGACTTAGCAGTGCAAGAGGTGCATCTAGCCATCATCATAATCCATTCTTTATTCTTTGCGACAAAGATGCGACAGAACATTATGGAAAATGTTATGGAATAAGTTTAGTTTATAGCGGTAACTTTACAGCAGAGATTGAAGTGGATCAAGTGAACCAGACTCGTGCTGTAATTGGAATTGGAGATTATCAGTTCCATTACAATGTAAAGCCAAAGGAAAGTTTTATGATGCCAGAGGTTGTTATGTCATATTCAGAAAACGGACTTCAGTCATTATCGCATCAGTATCATAAAATTTACCGTCATCATTTATGTCGTGGTAAATATCAGCTTACAAGACGTCCGATTTTGATTAACAACTGGGAAGCAACGTATTTTGATTTTAATGAAGAGAAATTGCTTCATATTGCAGAGCAGGCATCCGAGCTTGGCATTGAAATGCTTGTTATGGATGATGGATGGTTTGGAAAGAGAGATTCTGACTACAGTGGCTTAGGCGATTGGATTGTTAATACAAAGAAATTAAAAGGCGGTTTAAAGCCTTTTGTAGAAAAGGTAAATGCATTAGGTTTAAAATTTGGAATCTGGTTTGAACCAGAGATGGTAAACGAAGACAGTGATTTATATCGTGTACATCCAGAATGGGTATTGCAGTGTCCAAATCGTAAGCCAGGACGCAGCCGTTATCAGCTTGTTCTTGATATGGGACGCAAAGAAGTGATTGATTATTTATTTGATGCGATTTGTTCTATTTTAGACAGTGCAAATATTGAATATGTAAAATGGGATATGAATCGTTCAATGAGCGATGTATATTCTAATATATTAGATAAGGAAAGCCAAGGACAGGCATATCATCGTTATATGCTTGGTTTGTATGATTTATTGGAGCGCATTGTGCAGCGTTATCCGAACTTATTATTAGAAGGATGTAGTGGTGGCGGCGGTCGCTTTGATCCAGGTATGCTGTATTATTCTCCTCAAATTTGGTGCAGTGACGATACGGATGCGATTGAGAGACTGAAAATCCAATATGGAACATCATTCTGCTATCCAATCTCGACAGTAGGAGCACATGTCTCCGCAGTTCCAAATCATCAGACAGGACGTGTTGTTCCATATCACACAAGAGGAGTTGTGGCATCAGCAGCAGGCGGATTTGGATATGAGCTAGATTTGTCAAAGGTTACGGAAGAAGAAAGACGTTTGACAAAAATTCAAGTAGAAAATGCAAAAAAATACTTTGATCTTGTAAATAATGGAACTTATTATCGCTTGACAAATCCATTCCAAAATCAGACTTATACGGCATGGGAATTTGTCAGTGAAGATCAGTCAGAAGCATTAGTTAGTGCAGTAATTACAAAAGTTTATGCAAATGGAGCTACTCTGATTGTAAAACCAGAAGGATTACAAAAAGATGCATTGTATCAGATTGATGGAAAAGAGCAAGTATATAGTGGAGCGGCATTGATGAACGGGGGTATTTGCATTCCATTGCCAAATGTCTTAGATCCAAATGGTGCAGAAATGCAGTCAGTGAACAGCGGAAAGGAATATGGTGCGGTTCAGTATCATATCGTAAAATGCAGCAAATAAATTGATGCAGTCTTTTTGCGGATATGATTTGACAAGAGAATTTATTTCGATTTATAATAGGAGTGTCTAAGAAAATGCCAGACACTCCTTTTGCTGTATAGAAAATTGTTAAAAATAAAAATGCTCTGTAAGGATGAGGCAGATGCATTTAAAATATGAATTAGTAAGGTACAAAACCGGAGGATATCAAATGAAAGTAAAAAACTTAGTAGAACGAATCGAATATAAATTACTTCAGGGAGATTTGGAACAAGAAATAACAGGATTTTCTCATGATAATCGTACTGTTGAGGAAGGAGATCTCTTTTTGTGTATTAAAGGGGCGAGATTTGATACGCATAACTGTGTAGCAGATGTAGCAGCAAAAGGGGCAAAACTGATTGTTGTAGAGCGTGAAGTGGAACTTCCAAATAATGTCACAGTTATTTTAGTAGAGGATACGAGAAAGGCAAGTCCGCTTTTAGCAGCAGCATTTTATGGACATCCAGCAGAAAAGCTCATAACAATCGGAGTGACCGGATCAAAAGGAAAGACGACTTGTACCCATATGCTTGCAGATATTTTAAGAGCAGCGGGATATAAAACAGGAACACTTGGTACAAATGGAGCTGTGATTGGAGACAAGCAGTACGAACTTTCTAATACAACACCAGATGCACAGGAAGTACAGATGTATCTTGATATGATGGTGCAGGCAGGCTGTACCCATGCAGTAATTGAAGTTTCTTCTCAAGGAATGAAGCAGCATCGTGTAGATGGATTTACGTTTGATTATGGTATTTTTACAAATATTTCTGAGGGAGATCATATTGGTCCGAATGAACATAAAGATTTTGCGGAATATTTATATTGTAAGGCAATGCTTATTCAACATAGCAAATTAGGGTTTGTGAACAAAGATGATGTGCACACAAAAGCTCTTATGGAGCATATCAGCGTTCCAGTACAATTTTTTGGATATGATGAGAATGCCGATTATATTGCATACAATTATCAGAAGCATTTTGATGGAGCGAAAAAAGAGCCAGGAATTTCATTTTCTGTAAAGGGAAGATTATGTGGAGATTTTTGTGTTAATATGCCAGGAGATTTTAATGTAGGAAATGCATTGGCTGCGATTTGTGTGGCTGATCATCTCAATGTGCCGATAGAAGCAATCAATCAGGCATTGACACATTTGAATATCAAAGGAAGAATTGATATGGTATTTCGCAATGATAAGTTCTCTGTCTGTGTAGATTTTGCACATAATGGCTATAGCACGAGAAATTTATTGGAAGCACTGCGAGACTACCGTCCAAAGCGAATTGTATGTGTGTTTGGGGCAGATGGAAATCGTTCTAAGAGCCGTCGTTATGAGATGGGCGAGGCGAGCGGACGACTTGCAGATTTAAGTATTGTGACGGCTGGACATAATCGTTGGGAAACATTTGATGCTATTGCAAAAGACATTCAAGTTGGGCTTGCAAAGACGACGGGTTCCTATATTATTATTCCAAATCGTGAAGATGCAATTCGTTATGCTATTGAACATGCACAACAAGGGGATATGATTACAATTATTGGTTTAGGTCATGAGACATATCAGGAAGAAAATGGGAAGAAATATCCACATAGTGACACAGAATTTGTAAAACGAGTGATTCATGAGTTAAAGTTAGATAATGAATGTTAAGCAGGTGATCATTTTATGAATCGTTACAGTTATTTAAATGAATTAAATTTATTGCTGTTAGATTTACCAGAAAAAGAACGGGAGGATACACTAAACTATTTTGATAATTATTTCAAAAATCATCCGGATATGACTGAGGATGAAATGATACAAGTAATTGGAAGCCCAGCAGAAAATGCGAAGCGAATCAGAGAAAAATTTATTGCTGATGGAGGAAACTTAACGGATGCAGATGTATTTCGTCAGACAGAGAAGAGAACTTCTTATAGTTGGCTTTGGATTATTTTGTCAATATTGACATTTCCGATTTGGATTCCGATTGGAGTAGCATTACTGGCAGTTTGTATTACGATGATGATTTTATTATCAATTATGATGCTGGTAGTAGGAATCATGACAATTATTATTTTTGTTGGGGGTATCTCTATATTGATATCAGGAATTATGAAACTCTTTGTGGTTCCAATAGTTGGTATTACGATGGTCGGAGCAGGTATGATGATGCTTGGAGTTTCCATATTGTTTATTAATCTTTATGTTGTTATTTTCGGAAAAGGAATACCAGCATTAGTTAGAAAAATCTCTGCACTGTTCAAAGGAAGACGGAAAAAGAAAGAAGGTAGGGAGCTATGAAAAAGTTTCAAAAATTCAGCCTTTTGGCGGCAGTCATTTTTCTTTTATGTGGTGCAGTAATGTTTGGAATTGGTATCGCATGTGGAGGTTTAGAATATTCATTCACAAGCTGGAAAGGGGAGATTACATCCTACCTTGCTTCTAATACAAAACAGCTGTCAGAATCTTATCAAGGAGTAGAAGAAATTGATTTTGATTTAAAATATTGTGATGTGACTATTCAGCAAGGAAATGAATACTCAATTTATTCTGAAAATGTATCTTCTGATTTTCAATCTTATGTAAAAAACGGCGTATGGTATATTAAGTCGGGAAATTTAAGCAGAAAAATGAAATGGTTCGTTCAAGCAGATTGGATTGATAATAAAAGAAGCCGCATTACGATTATTATTCCTAATTTAAAACTCAGAGAAGTGAAGCTAAACCTTGGTGCGGGTACATTACAGGCAGATGGGTTATTAGCAGATGAATTACAGGCAGAAGTAGGAGCGGGAGAGGCAAATTTTTCTCGTATAACTGCAAGAGAAATTAATATGGAATGCGGAATGGGAAAGATTTTTTATGGTGGAACTATTCAAGAAGAAGCCTCCTTTCAATGCGGAATGGGAGAGATTAATGTAAATTTAACAGGAAAAAAAGAAGAGTATCGTTATGAATTGAAATGTGGAATGGGAGCCATTCGTTTAGACGGAGAACAATATACGAGAACTGACAAAAAAATTAATAGTCAGGCACAACACGCTCCAGAGGTAGAAATTGAATGTGGTATGGGAAATGTAGAGGTTTCCTTTGAAAACAATTCTTCACTTTGATACTTGTTAAAAACGAGCAATCTATCATTTGGTGTTTAGTACACGAAAAGAAGGATTGCTCATTTTATCTTTATAGAACAGATAAAAGATCATGGTGTTCTTTTTGAAATTGAAGCAATTCTTCTACCCGCTTTTTACCTAGATTGCGGATCTCGTACAATTCTTTTTCACTCATATTCATTAGCTGGTCAATTCGGTCAATTCCGTGCCATAGAAGGCTAGAAATACAAATTGGAGAAAGAGAGCGAATTTCAAATATAAATGGTGATTTAGATGCATGAGTAGGAATTCCTGCAAGTTCTAGCTCTTTATAAATTTCAGATGCCCGAAATAGATTTCCGTCACACCATTGAACGAGTTCTTCTGTAGAGTGCATTGGAATATCTTCTAGAGTAGAGATATTTACTTTACGAAAAAGTATGATAGTTTTGCGGGATAAGAATCTAAGAAGAGAAGATTGCGAAAAAGGCGGATTTGGCTTTAAAGGAAGATGAATGGAGTATTGTTCACATAAAGCTAATAATGTTTGTATTCCAGTTTTTCCAATTCCTCTGATTTGAGTAAGCTCTTGGATAGAGAGCGTTTGCAGTTGATCTAAAGTTGTGATTTGGGCACGGTTTAATGCATGGACTGTGCGTACAGGCAAAGAAAGCCCATCGATGGACAAATTTTCATGAAAAGTATGATTAGACAAATGAAAAACTCCTTTCTGTGTAAGTGAGGCTGTTGGAAAAGTAATATCTTTTGCAGCAGCCTTGTTTAATGTTTATGAAATAATAACGGTTTTTAGAGGATAATAAAATAAAACAGCGATTATGTCAGAATAGAGACATAATTACTACTCTTATTAAAATCTAAAAATATTATAGCTCAAATCGTATAATATTCCTATATCAAATATGTCAGAAATGAGGAATAAACATGACAGAAAAAGAAAACGATTTAGAAATGACCAGACGGGTTACGGATGAAGATTATGTGATCAAGCGGATTGAGGAACTATGTGAACAAAAACATTGGTCAAGATATCGCCTCGCAAAAGCAAGCGGAATTCCTCATTCAACGATTTTCAATATGATGAATCGAACAAATACTCCAACTATTAGTACATTAATTAAAATATGTAACGGTTTTGGCATTACATTGTCACAATTTTTTGCAGATGATGAATCTGTGACATTAACACAACAGCAAAAATTATTGCTTCGTCTATGGGGCACACTTGAAAATGAAGAACGGATTCGGTGTGAGGCATATATCAGAGGTGTTGCTGGAGAACGTGGAACAGAAATTGAAACATCTATTTCAGACTCAAAACATTCAGAATCAAAAAAATAAAAACTGTCGACAGATTATTCTGTCGGCAGTTTTTATTGCAAACGTATAAGACAAGCGAAAATGCTTGGATTTCTATAAAAGAGAAGCAAATATTGCGTTTTATCTGATTTGCAGTTAGAATAATAGGAAATAATAAAAAACAAAAGAGAATAGGGGTGGTTTTATGTACTTATTTATACTTTTTATTATGACAGGAATTATCGCAGGATATTTGACAAATTTATATGCAGTGCGATGGTTGTTTCGGCCAATCAAACGTAAAGGAAAACTTCCAGCATGGGATGTAAGTATTGTTTCAACAGAGCAGAAAAAACAAAAGCTAATACAAAGTCTTGCAGATTGTGTTACGGATAGTATTTTAACATCGGATGTACTGAAAAAAGGAATTCCAGATTCACTTATAGAGAAACATTTAAATTATTTGATTTCTGATGTATGGAATCGGATGAAGTCGGGCAGTACAGAAGAAATCAGTCAGATGGTGTGGAGTGATCTTCCCCAATTGGAAGAGTTAGAAGAAAAGGGAAATCATTATATTGTACATTTTGTGGAACAATCAATTACTCCGTTATGCAAGAAGATATTGAGTGAGATAGATGTTACGGCAGTTTTTACAGAAAAACAGATAAATCAAATTGCAGTCTATCTATATGAATTATTAGAACAAAAGGCAAAAGAAGAGGATAGTTATGCAAACCTGCTTGATCAGCTTTATGAGAATAATAAAACAATAACATTGGAACAGCTTATTGGGGCGGATATGTGGGAATCGTTCGAGCAGAAGCTGTATGATGGATTATTACAAGAGCAGGTAACTATTTTATTGTCAGACAGAGAAAAGTTGGAGCAATGGCTTGATGCGATGCAAAATGAATTAGAGTTAGAGAAACAGATTCATCGGCTGCAACTGACGATTGGACAAAAAAAGATTGGAGAGTTGATAGAAGAATACCGATTAGGAGAAGTATGTTCTTATTTTTGGAAAGAATCAGGTAAGTATTGGTCTACAGTAGAAGGAAGAAGGGTATTGAGACGGCGCAAAAAGGAGTTGATACAGTTTTTACTCTCGATGGATGTACCAATTCGTGATATGCTTACTGAAGAGACGTGGAATTATATGGAAGACTGCATTCGCAGTCATATTCCAGCGATCATTTCGCCAATTTCAGATTTCCTAAAAGAAAATGAAGAAGAATTGAATGAAGTAATCAAACGGTCCATTCATATTGCAGTACAAAAAAATAATAGGGCGGAATCTTTGATTTGGCTAGAAGAACAATTTCAATTATTTCTTTTATCTCAAATAAAAATCTCAGAACGGCTGCAGCATATTTTGCAGATGGCAAAAGATAACGACAGCGAGGCAATTGCGGTCGAATTGATTGATCTATTAAAAACGCAAAAAGTATGTGATATTGTGAAGCAGTTGCTGAAACAAAACAAATCGTATTTGTGGAAAGTACTTTGGAAAGAACATCGGTGGCTTGATTCATTAAAGAAAGTAACTTATGATTCTGTCAAAGATAGACAAGTATCATGGCTGTTGGATGGGTGTTCGATTTCATTTGCTAATCTTATTTCTAAAAAAGGAAAAGATATATTATTGAATCAAGTGGAAGGAAATCCAAAAAAGGCTGCTAATCGTTTGCTTAATTGGATAAGACCATTCATAAAAAATATTCGTGCAGTTTCAATTGAAATAGTTGATAAAAAACAGATAGAGCAATGGAGTGAATTATTATCGAATTATACAGCTGCATTTGTTACAGAAAATCGTGATACGATTATTAGTTCGATTGGACAATGGATTATTTCTGACGGAAAGCAAAAAGTCAACGCTTATTTACAAGGAAATGCAAAAGATCTATCTGAACAAGTGCAGCATCGATTGATAACAGAATGGAAAGATTGGGAACAAACGATGAAAAAGCAGTCAATCGGTGCATCGCTCGCTGTGTTTAATAAAGAGAAATGGAAAGAAGAAGGTGTGCGCTGCACAGTTCCAAAACTAGGTTGTGCGATACATCAGGCAATTCAAGGACAGATTCATCAACTTGTTGTAGATGCGTTGAATCAATTAAATCCAGATCAGCTTTGTAATCAAGTGGAGCGGCTGATGGGTGGTCAGTTAAAGTATCTTTCTTATTTTGGAGGATTGTTGGGCTTTTTGATTTCACTTGGAGTTTGCTATTGGGCGGTGCCGAGTTTGTCCATTTATGGAAGTTCGACGACTTGGAGTGGATGTATTATTAATGTTTTTTCAATGGGAGTGATTGGAGTTGTTACGAATATCGCAGCGATTTGGATGTTGTTTCGGCCAAAAAAAGAGATCAAATGGTTTGCAAAATCAAAATATTTAAAATTGTTTTCCAAAGGTGTAATTTTACAAAATCAAGATAAGTTTGCGTCAGCGATGGCAGAGTATGTAAGTAAGGAACTCATATCGGAAAAAGCAGTTTGCACATTGTATGAAGCGAAAAAACCAGATTTTCCACAAATAATTGATCAATGGATTGATGAGAAGGGAATGACACTGCTGAAAAACCATAGCGGTGATATTGCAGAAAAGATTGTTTCGTGGATGTTTCAAAAAACACATCAAACGGATTCGATTAAACAATGGATTGCGGCAAAAAAATGGGATGATATGATATCATTTAATCAAATAAATTCGGCTCTTCCTGCCAATCGCCTTCAATCATTTGCAAAAGAAAAATATGATGGATGGGAGCCAGGAGAACAAACAATATCTGATTTTATATCGGAAGATATGATGAATCGAACTATAGCATGGATCATACAAAAGGGAGAAGAATGGTTGTTTGATTTTATAAAAACCGTTTCCTTGGAGGAACTTGCAGTAAAAAATGAAGCAGTGTATCAGGCATATATTTCCAAGCCGTGGAGTCTGGAACAGAAAAAACAGACTCATTTATGGATTGATCAAAAATGGGAAAAGATTGATACAACAAAAAGAAAAGAAGAGGTTTTAATTTGGCTTATAAAAAAAGTGAGACAACTGCAAAACAATGATACATTAGTTGGTGAGTTTGTAATAGCTCAGCGCTCTGTAAGAAACTGGGCGGATGTGTTGCTTGAGAAAAAGATGGATGATGTAATTGATTGGTTTTATCTTAATATTATAAAGAAGAAGATTGAACAGATGTTTGGATACGAGGAATCGGAAAAGCCAGAAGGAGAAAATTGGTGGGATACGTTCCGAAAACAGATTGCTATATTTGGAATTCAAGAGATTTTGGAGCCAATTTTTCGAGACGCGATATGGGAATTAAAAGAAGTACAGCTGCCGCTTTATTTAAAATCAAAGAAACAGCAATTTCATATTATGCTTGAGAGGTTTTTAGAAGAAAATATTTATGAAAGCACAGTAGGAGAAGTAACATTACTTTTGTTAGGAGAAGATTATCCAGCAACACTGAATCGAATATTATTTGGAACGATATGGAGAGAGCCATCTAAGATGAGTAATATTATGAAACAATTTGCCCATATGGGTGTTGGGTTGATTTTTGATCAGACGCTATCCATATACTTGCATATGTTTCATATGGATTCGCTTGTTGCGATTGAAAAAAAATTACACAAAGAAGTGAGCGAGATATACGAGTGGATAGCCAAGGCAGAGCAGAAAAAAGAGGCAATTGCCAAAAAAACTACAGTGTTGCTTGTCGCAGTTATAAGAGAAATAAAAATTTGTGAATATAAAAATAAAGTGGATGATACAATAACAATGCATATTATACAGCAGGTAATTTCAGATACAAACAAAACGATTGTAATGGAACAGATCGTAAAACCGATTTGGAAAAATGATACGATTGAAAAAATAGTTTGTATAGATGAGTTGGCACATTCGCTTGGAATGATTTGGGAGCAGTATGAGCAAAAGGATGTTGTGATTCAGACGATAAAACAAACGATTGCAGACCAATTATTATATTTGTCAGATCATGGATACAAATTGCTGTCATATCCTGCGGGAAAAGAATGTACCCGACTTATTGTGGAAACAGTTGGAGCTGCATTCCAGGCACAGTTAAAATCAATACTAGAAGATCTAAATTTGTATGATATAACAGAAGAACGACTCAAGGCATTAACTTCAGAGCAATTAGAGCAAACGATTCGTGCATTTGCCAATCCAATTTTTCAGACATTATATGCACTTGGGTTTGTAGGAGCAGTTGGAGGAATCAATTGTTATATTGCAATTATTATTTATTTTATTGAATTAAGAAAATCTCTTAATTCAAGCGTGCAAAATACAGAGAAAGAGTAAAGATAAAAAAATCCCCCCACTCTCATGACAAGCCAGATTGATTCACATAAAGAAAAATAATAGGTAGTCAGAAGTGGGGGATAAGACGAGGCAGCGGGGTCATAAGAATAGTGTAATAATTTTATTAGCAGCATTTTTATTTCCACGTGCATCGCTAGGAGACTTGCTTAGAGCAAACGTATAACGTGTATCTCCTTTAAATGTAATTTTATGAGGAGGGCTTGTACTGTCAATGGAAAAACCGATATCTTCTAGTCTGCGGCGTATCGTAGGTGTCATACCAGTATAAGTCCTTAGCGTGTTTTTTACTTCTTCTTGTTTCTTCTTGTGAGGATAAGTAGTTGGGTTTGCTTCAACGAGAGAGGCAAGTACATCTCTGCGTCGTGTATTATCGATTGCGTGAACAAGTTCTGTTCTTAAAATATCGCATACATAGTCTTGAATCTCTCCAGCATAGAGATCTTGTTCTCTTCCTTGGAGCAGAACAGGTCTTCCTTCTAAATGTTGAGTCTGATTGTTACGAAGCTGAGTGTTTTCAATACTGAGAGCCTGTACTTTGCGGTACATATCATCAAGTGCCTTTTTATAGCCTTCAATTTCCTTATCAAAATCGTTGATATATTGTTCCATTTCGTTTTCTGTCTTTTGCTTTTCATTTGCAAGTCGTTCTGCGTGTCGCTGTAAAATCGTATTTTGAAGTCCTGCCCACGTCTCGTTACATAGAAGACGAAAGTTCATAAGATAATGTTGATGAATCGCGTAATAGAGCTGTTTGGAAAATACATCGGGCGATTCATAATTTTTTGGTTGATACATTTGTGTGTAATCGGAACAATAAAGACCAATGGCACCTGTATGAGGATGGCTTCCATTAGTGTCTCTCTGTAGTTCTTTTGAAATCAGGTAGGTCGTCTCATACATTACATGAGCGATGCCCTGCAATATTCTAGCAAGCTTATGAGGAGAGACAATATAATTTTCCCAATGAAGACTGACATAAACAACAGGCAGTTCATAACTTTTGTGCTGCAAAATGAGATCCCTTATAATAGAATAGTTTGCAAATGTAACGGGAATCGCATTATTGGAGATCGGAAGGTCCTGATCCATGCCACCATATCCTGCATTTAGGAGCATATGAATAAAGCTCAGTTTCTCTAGTTCTGGCACAAACGGAGTATTATTGCGTGTCTCACGTAAATAATCATATAAACCACTCACAATCTATAAAAATTAATAATTACAAACAAGTTTACTATCATTGAAGTAGGAAACTCATTTTTGATAAAAATAATAAATATGGCAGAACTGTATAGGTACACAAATATATTTTACGAATAAATCTAATATGTGGCTACCAGCAAGAATGCAAATGGCATTCTTGAATGTTCAAATGGAGATTAATTTAGCGTTAAAAATGAGAATGATGACGGGATAAGAACTTATGTAATCTAGTAATAAGTACAATGGTCATAAGGAAAAGAATATGAAATATGCTTTATAGATGACAATTATACACTGGACGTTACCAGCTAAAATAAAAAGATTATAACATTCTTAAGAAAGGAAGTCCTTGTATATACCGTTCTGGTAGAGAAGGAAGGACTTCCTTTTTGGAAAGAAGAAATAATTTTTCTTGAATACAATAGTAATGATTAAATCAATATATATTTATCTCAACTATATCATATATTGAAAAAATTTTCAATATTTATGAAAAAAATTTTGAATGTTTTTTAGAAAAAAATTTTAATATTTTATCGGAAGATCAATGATTAAGAGGCATTTTGGATCTGTTTTCCTGTATGATCCATATGATAATTATCTTTATAAATTAATTGAGAAATTGGAACAATTTCATAACCATTTTTTTGTAGTGTAGTAATAATAGTCTCTAGTGCGTCTTTTGTAAATTTTGCTCCGTTATGCATTAAAATAATAGAACCATTACCTAAATCTTTATGTTTAGTTACTGTTTGTATAATATTTTCCACACCGTAATCTTTCCAGTCAAGACTGTCTACCGACCATTGAATTGTATAGTAACCACAGTCTTTTGCAGTTGTAACAAGCTGATTATTGTAATCTCCATATGGAGGACGGAAAAGAAACATGTCATATCCAGTTAATTCTTTGACTTTATTATGAACGGACATAAGCTCCTCTTTGATTTTCTCTTTGGAAAGTTTACTCATTTCTTTATGATTTTGGCTGTGATTGCCAAGATCATGCCCTGCTGCAAAAATTGCTTTTACATCATCAGGATATGAATTTACCCATCCGCCTGTCATAAAAAATGTAACATGCACATTGTACTTCGCAAGAATGGACAGCAGCTGTTTAGTATCTTCGTTTCCCCATGCAGCATCAAAACTTAATGCTATCTGTTTTTTTTCTGTATCTACACTGTAAATAGGAAGTTCTCTCTCTCCAACTGTAGAACTAACATAAACAACGGATGGTATGTACATCACTGCACCAAGAATCAGAAAAAAAGCAGCCATCCAGATCAATCCATTTTCCATCCAGCGATCTTTGTGAAATTTGACATCACGGGATAATTTCATAAATTCCTCCTAATTAAATTGTTTTGCAAAGAATTTGTTATTATTAATGTATCAAAGGACAAGTTTGTATATGCTAGAAAATAAAAAAATAAGCTATCCTCTTTTGTGGAGAAAATTGACGCTGTTGTGCATTTGTGATATGATGAGCACATAGTCAAGTAGAGATGAAATCACGTTTGCTTATTTGGTAAAAAGGCAGAAGTAGAAAGATATATGGTTTTGCTTGTCAAGTGAGTTGCTGTAGTTTGCCGTATATTTGACACATTGAAAAATAAAAAAGAAGGGAAAAAATTATGAGAATTGAGCAAAAACTAATTTATGTAAAGGGAAGTAAAGCAAATCTTCAGCTTTATTTAATGGAAAATTTGCAGTCAGTAGATCCAACTGAGAAGCGTCCGATGATTGTCGTATGTCCAGGGGGTGGATATAATCATGTGTCGGAGAGAGAGGGAGTTCCAGTTGCATTAAAGTTTGTGAGCATGGGATTTCATGCATGTGTACTCCATTATAATGTAAGTCCGGCGATATTTCCGCAGGCATTATTGGAGCTGGCACAGTCAGTAAAGATGATTCGGGAACATGCACAGCAATGGAACGTAGATGAAAATAAAATTATTGTATGTGGTTTTTCAGCAGGTGGGCATCTAGCGGGAACGCTTGGAATGTTTTGGAATAAGGAGTGGCTTACGGAGAGATTACAGACAACTGCCGATATGATTCGTCCGAATGGATTAATTTTAAGTTACCCAGTTATTACAAGTGGAGAATTTGCACATAAAGGTTCGTTTGAGATGTTGACGGGAGAAACGCTCGATCCAGAACAAATGGAGCTGCTTTCATTGGAAAAGCAGATAACGCAATATACACCTCCAGTATTTTTATGGCACACTTATGAGGATGGAACTGTTCCAGTGGAAAATAGTTTATTGTTTGCAGTTGAATTAAAAAAACATAATATTCCGTTAGAAATGCATATTTTCCCACATGGTTCGCATGGAATTTCCCTTGGAGATAAAGAGACAGCGCGGAAAGATGGAAATGATTTCCAACCGCGCTGTCAAGTTTGGCCGCAAATGGCAGGAGAATGGGTGAAAGGATTATAAAAGGATTTCTTTTGGTTAAAAAGTACTGGAATCAATTCCTATAAAAAATCCTTGAAATTCGACAAATGAGTCTTCAACTGTCTTTTTCATCATCAGACTAAACTGCTGATCAGAGAATGAAAAGTAAAAATGAACGCTGCTAATACATTCATCAAGCAATTGACACTTAATATAGAAAGAAGAGTCACTTGTCCAGGCACCGCTTACGGCACAGTGTTGGTGATAGATCGGAAACTGTGTCGTAGCGAGCTTTCCGATACCAAAGGAAATTGTCTGCCAGTCTTCTCTGATATGAAGACGAAGAGTGCCTGTATGATCGAGGCAAAATATAATTTGACATTGATCAAATACAGCGTTTGTTACAGAAAAAACACGTCCAGAAATAGAAGCGGCGATTGGACTTGATGCGTTGCCCTTGACGATTGGAAGGGAAAGGTTGGAAGTTTGATTAAGCAAAAGCGTTTGTGCATGGCGATTTTCTGGAAGTGGTTCATCAGATAGTGCTGGTAAAATTGTCTCGTACAATGACTGAAATAAAAATTGATTACTTCCTTTTTGTTCTTGTGTATCAGCAGTGGTGATGACGATTAAATCTGATTCTGGAAGAAAAATCGCATATTGACCTCCCATGCCATAACAAGTAAATCCATGATGTTGTGTCATCCAAAACTGATAGCCATATCCCTGAGATTCTTCCAAAGAAGGAGCGCATAGTTGGGTGTCAGTTTGCCAGGAGGTCGCTTCTTTTCAATACGATTCTGGAAGAAGCTGTGCACCATCAAAACTATGTCCGTGTTGTGAAATCAGTATGGCAAGACGCATCAAATCACGAGAGGACATCATAAGTCCGCTGCCTCCAAGTGAACTACCAAAAGGAACAGTAATAAAATAAGATTGATTAGAGCATCCAATTGGAAGTAGAACTTTCTTTTTTAAATATTCTATCATTGGCATATGGGTTAGTTTTTCTACAAGTACACATAAGGTATGGGAAGATGATGTATCATAAAGAAATATCGTTCCCGATGGATGACTTGGTGTGGTTGTGAAAAAGCTTTCAACCCATTTTTTTTGTTGGATCAATTTTATATGTAGTAGAAGTATGACAAGTCTGCATGTTTAATATGTCACGAATTGTCATCTGTGCAAGCCACGGATGAGGCTGTTTTGGTGTATATTCTGGAAATTGACACTCCCCCTGCCTTTAGGCAGGGGGAGTGTCAAATACCGATCGAGGTCTTAGAATTAAGACACGCCGAGGAAGAGGAAAAGATGCGATAATTGATGGAATTTTATTTGAGAATATTCATATGGATCATGTTATGACACCATTTGTAATTAATAGTTTCTATTTCTGCGATAAAGATGGACATACCGATTATGTACAGTGTAAAGATCCGCTTCCAGTCGATGATCGGACACCAGAAGTAAAATCACTTACGTTCCATAATATTCAGGCAAAAAACTGTCATGTAGCAGCATTTTTCTATGGTCTTCCAGAACAAAAGATTGAACAGGTAGAGATGAAAAATGTATATGTCAACTATGCTGAAAATGCAATGAGCGGAAAGCCTGCGATGATGGATGGAATCGCAGATGAGATTTGCAAGATGGGTATTTATGCAAACAATATCCATACATTAGTATTACAAAACGTTACAATAGAAGGTGCAGATGGAGAAGCCATTCATATTGAGAACGTTGATCATGTTCTTGAATAAAAAAACTTGTATGTTGCAGATGAGTATGATAAAATTTGGGTTGCTTAGGTTTCTTAGGCAGCCCAAATTTTTTATGTAAAAATGGTTGTTTGCCTTATACCTTTGCATAAATAAAAGATAAAGGAGTGTATTATTATGAAAATGAAGAACACAAAGAAAGTATTGTCAGTAATTCTTTGTATGGTGCTTGTTGTGGCTATGGCATTGTTCACAACAGGATGTGGTGAAGGTACAAATAAGGAAACTTCACCTGCAGCAGAAAAAACAACAGTTGGAGAAGAATCAACAACGAAGAAAACAACATCCGAAGAAGAATCAACGACAGACAAAGAAGCGGTATCTGACACAGAAAGTAAAGAAAATGATCAGGCAGATAAAAAAGTGCTTGGAGAAGGAAAGACAGTATTTGACTTTACTGTAGTAGATAAAGAAGGAAACGAGACAGCATTTGAGATTCATACAGATAAGGAAACGGTTGGAGAGGCTTTAACAGAGCTGGAACTGATCGAAGGAGAAGAAGGACAATACGGTCTTTTTGTAAAAACAGTCAATGGAATTACAGCTGATTATGATAAAGATGGAGTATATTGGGCATTTTATGTAAATGGAGAATATGCACAGACAGGAGTTGATTCCACAAAAGTAACAGATGGTGAAAGCTATTCTTTTAAGGTAGAAAAATAGTGAAGCTCTCAATTAGAGAAACTGCTGTGTTTGCAATGCTCGGAGCAGTTATGTATGCATCTAAGATAATTATGGAGATTGCACCGAATATCCATCTTCTTGGAGTATTTACGATTGCATTTACCATTGTATATAGAAAAAAGGCGCTGTATCCAATCTACATATACGTAATATTAAATGGTATGTTTTGCGGATTTGCAGCATGGTGGATTCCATATTTGTACTTATGGACGATTCTTTGGGGCGTTGTTATGATTCTGCCAAAAAATACGCCGAAAAAACTACAGCCAGTTGTGTATATGATTGTCTGTGCATTACATGGATTTTTATTTGGAACGTTGTATGCTCCTGCACAGGCAGTATTGTATGGATTAAGTTTCGATGGTATGATTGCTTGGATTATTGCGGGACTTCCGTGGGATTTTGTTCATGGTATAAGTAATTTTTTTTGTGGTATGCTGATTATGCCAATCGTTTCTATATTGAGGCTTGCAGAAGGCAGACTGCGTTAATGAGAAAGGAGGAGATCGCTTGAAAGTTACGTATATTTATCATAGTTCCTTTTTAGCAGAACTGGATTCAGTAACGATGTTGTTTGATTATTATAAAGGAAATATTCCAAAAATAGATTCAAACAAACCATTTTTTGTATTTGCCAGTCATGCACATGGCGATCATTTTTCAAACAAAATATTGGAATTGGCAGATCAATATCCAAATATTCAATATATTCTTTCAGATGATATTAATGAAAACAAAATTCCTGTTCATTGCAAAAATAAAGTGCGTTTTGTAAAGCCAAATGAGACAATTGTATTGGAAAAACAATCTATGACAATAGAAACGCTTCGCTCAAATGATGAAGGAGTCGCATTTTGGATTTGCTGTGAAGGAAAAACAATTTATCATGCAGGAGATTTGCATTATTGGTTTTGGAGAGAAGAAGACGATGAGCGGAATCGAATGATTGTCCGCCAATATGAGGCAGAACTCGAAAAACTAAGAGGCAGACATGCTAATGTAGCATTTGTTGTGCTTGATCCAAGACAGAAAGATGATTTCTTTATTGGAATGAATGAATTAATGAAAGTTATATCTGCTGATCATATTGTACCGATGCATTGTTGGGGGGATTATTCGGTGATTGAGAAAATAAAACAGCTTCCTTGCTCTGCATCTTATAGAGATCGAATTGCTCAAATTCAAAAAGAAGGAGAGACATTTGAGTGGAACAATTAAGTTTAACAGATTGGTATGATGGATTTGAGGATAGTACTTTATCAAAATGTGATGAAGAAAACAGATTCAAAGGACAATTATCAGAAGAAGAACGTCTCAATCAAGCAGTTGATCCGCTGCTCAAATGGTTTGAAAAAACGGCACGGACAATGCCTTGGAGATCGAATCCAGAGCCATATTGGGTATGGATTTCAGAAATTATGCTGCAGCAGACGAGAGTGGAAGCAGTGAGACCTTATTTTCATCGATTTATTGAGGCACTTCCCAATGTAAATGCACTAGCACAAGTGAAAGAAGAACGGTTGCTCAAGCTATGGGAAGGACTCGGCTATTATTCTCGTGCAAGAAATCTAAAAAAAGCGGCGATCATTTGTGTGGAACAATATAATGGGATGCTGCCAGATCGTTATGAACAGCTGTTAGAACTTCCTGGAATAGGAAGCTACACCGCAGGAGCAATCGCATCGATTGCTTATGAGCAGGAAATACCAGCAGTGGACGGTAATGTACTTCGTGTCATTTCTCGATTATTAGCGCATCGGGAAGATATTACAAAACAATCTGTTAAAAAGCAAATGGAACAAACATTGATTGGACTCATGCAGCAGACACATCCAAATCCAAGAATGTTCACACAGGCATTGATGGAGTTAGGCGCGCTTGTTTGCCTTCCAAATGGAAAACCACATTGTGAGCAATGTCCATGGCAGATGCTTTGCCTTGCCAGAATACAGCATCTGACAGAAGAAATTCCAGTAAAAAAGAAAAAGGCAGAGCGAAAAATAGAACAAAAGACAGTATTTCTTGTTCAAGAAGATGATTTGACAGCCATTCAGAGACGACCATCGACAGGACTTCTTGCAGGATTATATGAACTGCCAAACTGCGAGGGATATTGTTCGATACAAGAAGCAGAGCAGATGTGGGAACAAAAACTAGGCTACTCAGTAAAAGCAGAGCGGATAAATGATGGAAAGCATATTTTTTCCCATATCGAGTGGCATATGCAGGCATATCTTATTCATCCACTTTGTATAGAATATACGCAGCCGGACACAATAAAAGCAGATGCGATAAAAGAACATAGGGAACCATTTTTCTTTGTGACAAAACAGCAGTTAAAAAAAGACTATGCATTACCCAATGCATTTAAAGCATGGAAAAAATATTTAACCGAGTCAAGTAAGTAGTAAGATAGACTGCAGCCATCTGCTTGATTGGAATCAAAACAGACAATGACAAAATAAAAATATAGAGACTATTATAAAAATGATAATTAGAACTAAGTAATTATTCTAAAAATCTTGTTATAATAGTCTCTATTTTTTGTTAAATATAAGGTAAGCAAACATGCAGAAAAATTATAAACAGTAACAAAGCTTTTCCGCAAGTTGTAGGAGAAAAATTGTAAAAAATTCACAATAATAAAGAAAAAAATTTGTATAGTAATGAGTAAAAAATTACTTTACAACAAGAAAATAATATGATAGATTAATTATAACAAGAAAAAAAGAATAAAACAAAAATATTAGAATAAATAGAAAGGAGACTTATGAAACAATCAATAGAGATTAATTTAGATGACGGAAAGCTATTGGCATCAATTGGAAGAGCATTATCTTCAGAAGTGCGAATTGATATATTAAAACTTCTGAAAGAAAAACCATTGAATATTAATGAAATTGCAGAACAGCTTGACATTCCGCCATCGTCTTCTGCTGCTCATATAAAAGTATTAGAAGAAGCAGGATTAATTCACACTCGTCTGCAGCCAGCAGTTCGAGGTTCGATGAAAATATGCAGTGTTGCGGCAGAGCAGCTGCTGATTGGTATGAACACAAATATGACATATGAGTGGAAAACAGAAGTAATTTCGATGCCGATTGGACATTTTGTTGATTATAAAGTAGAGCCGACATGCGGAATTGTGAGTGAAAAGGCAAAAATCGGAGAAGAAGATGAACCACGCTGCTTTTTTGAACCGAATCGAGTAGAAGCACAGCTGATTTGGCTTGGCAAAGGATATTTGGAATACCGTTTTCCAAATCATTTTCTTGCAGGCGTAAAAGAGAAAGAATTAGAACTTTCGATGGAGCTTTGCTCTGAGGACCATGAATACAATATGAATTGTCCATCGGATCTTACCGTTTGGATCAATGGAATTGAAGTTGCCACATGGACATGCCCGTCGGATTTTGGAGGAAGAAGAGGAAAATGGAATCCAGACTGGTGGTCAGATAAAAATACACAATATGGTTTGTTAAAGATATGGAAATTGACAGAAGATGGAAGTTATTTAGACGGAACGAAAAAGAGCAATAAAACAATCAAAAATTATCATTTATTTTCTAATCCATACATTACTGTGCGAGTAGGAATCGCAGAAAATGCTGTCCATAAGGGCGGGATGAATTTATTTGGAGAATGCTTTGGAGATTATCATCAAAATATTTTGATGAAAGTTAGTTATGAAGAATAACAATCAAAAAAACAAAGAATTGTTATTTTTGTTATTGTCAATCACAGAAGTTATTTCTGAATTGAATAAAAGTAGTTAAGCAAGCAAAAAAATAAAAATAGAAAAGGAGTAAAGACGATGAAAAAACAATTAATGGACAAATTTGCGAAAGTTTATGGAACTACAGAAGGTGCTGAATTTTATTTCTCTCCAGGTCGTGTAAATTTAATCGGAGAACATACCGATTATAATGGAGGGCATGTATTCCCATGTGCATTGACGATCGGTACTTACGCAGTGGCAAGAAAGAATAATGATGGTGTTATGAGAATGTATTCCATAAATTTTGAAAAATTCGGTGTATGCACGGTACCAGCATCAAACTTTGTTTATAATAAGAAAGATAACTGGTGTAACTATCCAAAGGGAGTTATGTGGGCATTTGAGCAGAAAGGATATCATATTACATCTGGATTGGATATGTTGTTCTTTGGAAATATTCCAAATGGTTCGGGTCTTTCTTCATCTGCATCTATCGAAGTAGCAACTGGTGTAATCTTAAAAGAAACATTTGGATTTGATGTTGATATGATTCAGATTTCTCTGATCAGTCAGTTAGCAGAAAATCAGTTCAATGGCGTGAATTGTGGTATTATGGATCAGTTTGCAATCGCAATGGGCAAGAAAGATCATGCAATTTTCTTAGATACCGCTGATTTGAGCTATGAGTATGCACCAATTCATCTGGATCATGCAAAGATCGTAATTGCATGCAGCAATAAAAAGAGAGGTCTTGCAGATTCCAAATATAACGAAAGAAGAAGCGAATGTGAGACAGCACTTGCACAGCTTCAGACAGTAGTTGATATTAAAACACTTGGAGAATTAACAGAAGAACAGTTTGAGGAAGTAAAGCATGTAATTACCAATCCAGTGCAACGTAAGAGAGCAAAGCATGCTGTATATGAAAATCAGAGAACAATCAAGGCAGTAGAAGCACTTCGTAACAATGACATCGCTCTGTTTGGTAAGTTAATGAATGCATCTCATGTTTCATTAAGAGATGATTATGAAGTAACAGGTATCGAGTTAGATACATTAGTAGAGGCTGCATGGGAGCAAGAAGGTGTAATTGGTTCTCGTATGACGGGTGCTGGATTCGGAGGATGTACTGTTAGCATTGTAGAAAACGATAAAATTGATGCATTTATCGAAAATACTGGAAAAATTTATAAAGATAAAATTGGATATGCAGCAGACTTCTATGTAGTAGAAATCGGTGATGGGACACATAAAGTAACAAAATAGGTATAATTGTGCAAAATCTATTCATTGCATCTAAATATAATCAATGGTACAATAATAGCAAAGTAAGCTGCTTATTAATTGTACAAAAGATATATAAAAATGAAATGAATCATGCGTGATACATACAAAAGATACAGAATGATTAAGAAAAGTTATGTGTTAACTGTACAAAAAAGAAAAAAACAATCGTTAATTTGACGAGTCAGTTTTAGATAAGAGGAAGGAGTTTTATATGGATGTAAATGTAAGTATTGCAAAACTGGTAGCATATGGTTTGAATAGTGGATTACTTCCAAAGGAAGAAAAAATCTATGCAACAAATCAGATTTTAGAAGTGCTACAGTTAGAAGAATATTCAGAACCAGAATGTAATTTGACAGATGTGAATCTGGAAGAAACATTAAAGGAATTGTTGGATTATGCATACGAGGCTGGAGTATTAAAAGAAAACAGTGTAGTATATCGTGATTTATTTGATACAAAGTTAATGAATTGCCTGATGCCTCGTCCATCCCAAGTAATTCGTACATTCCAAGAAAAATATGTAGTTTCTCCAGAAGAAGCAACGAATTATTACTATAAGTTGAGTCAGGATTCGGATTATATCCGCAGATATCGTGTATGCAAAGATATCAAATGGCTGACAAAGACAGAATACGGAGACTTAGATGTGACAATCAATCTCTCCAAGCCAGAAAAAGATCCAAAGGCAATTGCAGCTGCTAAGTTAATGAAACAGAGTGGCTATCCAAAGTGTCTGCTTTGCAAAGAAAATGAAGGTTATGCAGGAAGAGTAAATCATCCAGCAAGACAGAATCATCGTATTATTCCAATTACAATTAATGATTCTGCATGGGGATTCCAGTATTCTCCATATGTATATTATAATGAGCATTGTATCGTATTCTGCGGAGAACACGTACCGATGAAGATTGATAAGAGTACATTCCGCAAGCTGTTTGATTTTGTAAAGCAGTTCCCACATTATTTCCTTGGTTCTAATGCCGATCTGCCAATCGTAGGAGGATCAATTTTAACACATGACCATTTCCAAGGCGGTCATTATGAATTTGCGATGGCAAAAGCACCAATTGAGAAGTCTGTTTCATTTGCTGGATATGAAGATGTAGAAGCTGGTATCGTAAAGTGGCCAATGTCTGTTATTCGTATTCGTCATACAGATGAAAGTCGTCTGATTGAGCTGGCAGATGTGATTTTAAAGAGCTGGAGAGGATATACTGATGAGGCAGCATTTATTTTTGCTCAGACAGAAGGACAGCCTCATAACACAATTACTCCAATTGCAAGAAAGAAAGGTGATACATATGAGTTAGATCTTGTTCTGCGTAACAATATTACGACAGAAGAACATCCACTTGGTGTGTACCATCCACATGCAGAGCTGCACCATATTAAGAAAGAAAATATCGGTCTGATCGAAGTAATGGGTCTTGCAGTATTGCCGTCCCGTTTGAAAGATGAGATGAAACAGCTTGGCGAATATATTGTAGAAGGCAAGGATATTCGTTCAAATGAAGCATTGGAAAAACATGCAGATTGGGTAGAACAGTTCCTTCCACAGTATGACAATGTAAATGCAGATACGATTGATGAAATTTTAAGAGACGAAATTGGAAAAGTATTTGCAAAAGTTCTTGAACATGCTGGCGTTTATAAGAGAGACGAAGCAGGTCAGGAAGCATTTATGAGATTTGTAGATCAAGTAAAATAAAAGGTTTTATTCCGTCTAAAAGAAACATTTTGTTAAATGAGTAAAAGAAAGAAATAAACGCTAAAAAGTGGGTGCCATTAGATCGCATCCACTTTTTAATTTATAGGAAATGGACCTATAATATCATCTTTTTTTATGAAATGCTAGATTATTAAAAAAAAATATTGTATTATAATAAATAAGATGTTGGAATCAAAAGAAATAATTATGGGAAGTTATAACAAATGAGATGGAGACAACTACTAGACAGTAAATATTTTTTTACAGTATCCTGTTTAGGATATATATTTTTATTAACTAGCATTTTAGTTTTAGTGCCAGATCGAATAGAAGAACATTCGATGCATATACTATGGAAAGAAGGTAAAATTGCGGAGGAACAGGGAGATTATGACAATGCTGTGCAAAAATTGGAAGAAGCAATGAATTGCATGGTGAAAAAAGAAATCGAATTGGTAGATGAGCTTGCACAAGTAAAAGTGAAGATGAATCAATTTGATGAAGCAATCAAGCTTTATACAAGAATTATTAAGACAGATGATGCGAAATCGGATATTTATGTGAAGAGGGGATTTCTTTATATTCATACAGGAAATTATTCCCAGGCATTAGAGGATTATCAAAATGCAATAAAAAAAGAGCCATATAAAGAAGAAATATATGAAACAATTGTACAGCAGTTAGAATCATATGGATATTTGGAGGCCGCTGCTGTTTTTCGGGATACAGCAAATCGATTTTTTAAAAAGATTTCGACCGATCAATGAGTGAAATAGTCTTTGTTTGATCGGATTATGAAGTAGGATGAATGAAACACAGAGAAAAGAGGCTGAAATTATGATTGAAATAAAAGAGACAACCGAGCGAGTAATTTTGTTTGCAGTTAGTGAACGAGACGGAGATGACACAGCACAGTCATTGGATGAATTAGAAGAATTAGTTGAGACAGCAGGTGGCATTACATTAGCAAAAGTTATTCAAAATTTGGAACATCAAAATCCTGGCACTTATATTGGAAAAGGAAAGATAGAAGAATTAAAGCAGTTAATATGGGAATTGGATGCGACAGGAGTTGTATGCGATGATGAGTTATCACCAGCGCAGCTTCGTAATTTAGAGTCGATGCTAGAGACAAAAGTAATGGATCGAACGATGGTAATTCTTGATATTTTTGCCGCACATGCTATGACAAGTGAAGGAAAAATTCAAGTCGAACTTGCACAGCTTCGTTATCGTGCGGCGCGATTAGTTGGCTTGCGTAACTCCTTATCCCGTCTTGGAGGAGGTATTGGCACAAGAGGACCAGGAGAGAAAAAACTTGAGATGGATCGACGTTTAATTCATCAAAGAATTGGTCAGTTAAAGCAGGAGTTGGAAGCAGTAAAAAGACATCGTGAAGTGGCAAGACAGCAGAGAAACAAAAATCACACGACAGTAGCAGCCATTGTGGGGTACACAAATGCAGGAAAATCAACACTTTTAAACAAACTTACAAATGCAGGAATTTTAGCGGAAAATAAATTATTTGCGACATTGGATCCGACGACTCGTATGATGAAGCTTGATTCAGGAGAGGAGATTCTTTTCACTGATACCGTTGGATTTATTCGTAAGCTGCCACATCATCTTGTCGATGCATTCCGCAGTACGTTAGAAGAAGCAAAATACTGTGATATTTTAATTCATGTTGTAGATTCCTCGAATCCAATGATGGATACACAAATGCATGTTGTCTATGATACATTACAAAAACTTGGTGTAGAGGACAAGATTTCTATTACATTGTTTAACAAAAAAGATTGTGTACAAAACGAAGTGGTGCTTCGTGATTTTAAGGCTGATTATATTGTTCATATTTCTGCGAAAACAGGAGAGGGATTGGATGATTTTAAGCGATTATTAGAGCAGATTTTAAGAGAACAAAAAATATATATACAAAAAACATATACGTATGCAGAGGCTTATAAGATTCAGTTAATTCGTAAATATGGTCAGCTTTTGGAAGAAAATTATACAGAAAATGGAATTGAAGTAACTGCATTTGTACCGCCAGAAATATTCCGTCAGATTGAGACAAAAGAAAATATGAACAAATTTTTCGATAAGACTTGAAAAATAAGACAAAATAGTCTAACATAATACTAATACGGATTTATATTAACGCAGTAAAGCGTTTGCTTTTCTATTGACAGGAATGCAAAGTGCATTCTTGAATAAATACAAATAGTTTAAAAGAAAGGATAACAGCAGACATAGTAACTGAAATAAAGGAAGTTCTCAGTTTCAAATAGGCAAAACACGAAGCAGTGAGTGGGGACTTACTTGTGTCTGCGGCTTGGAACAGTCACTTTTGTCTGATCCAAGCCTTGGTAATATTTATGAATTTTCATATCGCATTAATTCCGGGCGATGGAATTGGTCCGGAAATTGTTAGAGAAGCTAGAAAGATTCTGGATAAAGTGGCAGACAAATATGGTCATAATTTTACATACGAAGAGCTTTTGATGGGTGGATGTTCAATAGATGTATATGGAACATCATTGACTGATGAGACATTGGCACGAGCAAAGGCAAGTGATTCCGTATTGCTTGGTGCAGTTGGCGGTAATGTAGGAAATTCCCGTTGGTATGATATTGATCCAAAAGATCGTCCAGAAGCAGGTTTATTAAAGATTCGTAAAGGATTAGAATTATTTGCAAATATTCGTCCTGCTTATTTATATAAGGAATTAAAAGATGCGTGTCCTCTTCGTGCAGAGATTGCAGAAGCTGGTTTTGACATGGTTATTATGAGAGAATTGACAGGCGGATTGTATTTTGGAGAACGCAAGACAGAGATGGTAGACGGCGTGAGAAAGGCGATTGATACATTATCTTATGATGAAAAAGAAATTCGCCGTATCGCTGTTAAAGGATTTGAAATTGCGATGAAGAGAAGAAAAAATCTGATCAGTGTAGATAAGGCAAATGTATTGGATTCTTCTCGTCTTTGGAGAGCAGTTGTCAATGAAGTTGCAAAGGACTATCCAGAAGTAAAAGTAACGCATATGCTTGTCGATAACTGTGCAATGCAGTTAGTAAAAGATCCAGCACAGTTTGATGTTGTATTGACGGAAAATATGTTTGGTGATATTTTATCAGATGAAGCAAGTATGGTTACTGGTTCAATTGGTATGTTATCTTCAGCAAGTCTTGGAGCGACAAAACTTGGTCTTTATGAGCCAAGTCATGGTTCAGCACCAGATATTGCCGGACAAAATATTGCAAATCCAATTGCAACGATTTTATCAGCAGCGATGATGCTTCGTTACTCATTTGATTTAGATGAAGAGGCAGCGGCAGTTGAGGCAGCAGTAACAAAAGTATTAGAAGATGGATACCGTACAGTAGATATTATGTCAGATGGATGTAAACAAGTCGGAACTGTTGAAATGGGAGATTTGATTGCAGAACGTATTTAATCAGATTCAGATTGTGAAGCTTTCATTGGCAGCAGTTATCATGAAAATGACAGATCATCATAAATATTGTTTTTTAGGAGGAAGTTAATTATGAGAAGTGACGCAGTAAAGAAGGGGATGCAGCAGGCTCCTCACCGTTCATTATTTAACGCACTTGGATTTACAGAAGAAGAGATGAAGAAACCATTAGTTGGTATTGTAAGCTCTTATAATGAGATTGTTCCAGGTCATATGAATTTGGATAAAATTGTAAATGCAGTAAAGATGGGTGTTGCGATGGCTGGAGGTGTTCCAGTTGTTGTACCAGCAATTGCTGTATGTGATGGTATTGCGATGGGTCATATTGGTATGAAATATTCTCTTGTAACAAGAGACTTGATTGCAGATTCTACAGAAGCTTTGGCGATGGCACATCAGTTTGATGCGATGGTTATGGTTCCAAACTGTGATAAAAATGTTCCAGGTCTGTTAATGGCAGCAGCAAGAGTAAATATTCCTACTGTATTTGTAAGTGGTGGTCCAATGCTTGCAGGTCATGTAAAGGGATGTAAGACAAGTCTTTCCTCTATGTTTGAAGCTGTTGGAGCTTATGCAGCAGGAAAAATTTCTGAAGACGATGTATTAGAATATGAAAATAAAACTTGTCCAACTTGCGGTTCCTGTTCTGGTATGTACACAGCAAACTCAATGAACTGTTTAACGGAAGTATTAGGTATGGGATTAAAGGGAAATGGTACAATTCCAGCTGTATATTCTGAACGTTTAAAACTTGCAAAACATGCAGGTATGCAAGTTATGAAATTATTGGAATTAAACATTCGTCCAAGAGATATTATGACAGAAAAAGCATTTCTTAATGCATTAACAGTAGATATGGCACTTGGATGTTCTACAAATAGTATGCTTCATCTTCCAGCAATTGCACATGAAGCAGGTGTAGAATTGAACTTAGATATCGCCAATGAAATCAGCAGCAGAACACCAAACCTTTGCCATTTGGCTCCAGCAGGTCATACATATATTGAAGAACTGAACGAAGCTGGCGGTGTTTATGCCGTAATGAATGAATTAAATAAGAAGAATTTATTATATACTGATTTAATGACAGCGACTGGAAAGACAGTAGGAGAAAATATTGAAGGATGCGTAAATAAAGATCCAGAAGTAATTCGTCCAATTGATCATCCATACAGCGAGACAGGCGGTATTGCTGTATTAAAGGGTAATCTTGCTCCAGGCTCAGGTGTTGTAAAGCGCTCTGCAGTTGTTCCAGAGATGATGGTACATGAAGGACCAGCACGAGTATTTGACTGCGAAGAAGATGCAATTGCAGCAATCAAAGGCGGAAAAATTGTAGCAGGTGACGTTGTTGTTATCCGTTATGAAGGACCAAAGGGTGGTCCTGGAATGAGAGAAATGCTCAATCCTACTTCTGCGATTGCAGGAATGGGACTTGGATCAAGCGTTGCATTAATTACAGATGGACGTTTCAGCGGTGCATCTAGGGGCGCAAGTATCGGACATGTTTGCCCAGAAGCAGCAGTTGGCGGTCCAATCGCATTAGTACAGGAAGGCGATATCATCAAGATCAATATTCCAGCAAACACATTGGATATAGATGTTTCTGATGAAGAAATGGAACGCAGAAGAGCAGCATGGACACCAAGAGAGCCAAAGGTGACAACAGGATATTTGGCAAGATATGCTTCTATGGTGACAGCAAGCAATCGTGGTGCGATTTTAGAGATAAAAAAATAAAAAGGAGAGAGTACGATGCAGTTAACTGGCTCAGAAATTATTATTGAATGTCTGAAAGAACAGGGAGTAGATACAGTATTTGGCTATCCAGGTGGTACGATTTTAAATGTATATGATGCATTATATAAGCATTCCGACGAAATTACACATATTTTGACATCTCATGAACAGGGTGCTTCTCATGCTGCAGATGGATATGCACGTGCGACAGGAAAAGTAGGTGTTTGTATGGCAACTTCTGGACCTGGAGCAACGAATCTTGTTACAGGAATTGCAACTGCTTATATGGATTCAATTCCGATTGTTGCAATTACTGCGAATGTAGCGGTAAGTCTTCTTGGAAAAGATACATTCCAGGAAATCGATATTGCAGGCGTTACAATGCCAATTACAAAACACAACTATATTGTAAAAGATGTTACAAAATTAGCAGATACGATTCGTTCTGCATTCCGTATTGCAAAAGAAGGTCGTCCAGGTCCAGTTCTTGTCGATATTACAAAAGATGTAACAGCAAACAAGACAGAATATACAAAAGTGATTCCAGAGCCGATTCTTCCAGTAATAAAAGGAATGAAGCAGGAAGACATTGAAAATGCCGTAGCGATGATTAAAAAGGCAGAAAAACCATTTGTTTTTGTAGGCGGTGGCGCAATCGCATCTGGTGCTTCAAAAGAATTACGTGAGTTTGTACATAAGATTAACGCTCCAGTTACAGATACTTTAATGGGAAAAGGTGCATTTAACGGAGAAGATCCTCTTTATGCAGGTATGCTCGGTATGCACGGAACAAAAGCATCGAATTTTGGTGTAACAAAATGTGATTTATTAATTACAATCGGTGCAAGATTCAGCGACCGTGTAACTGGCAATGCAAAGAAATTTGCATACAATGCAAAGATTTTGCAGATTGATGTTGATCCAGCAGAAATTAATAAAAATATTAAGACTGATGCATCAATTATTGGTGATGTAAGATGTGTGCTTCAAGAGCTGAATATGCGTTTGGAACCATTGAAACATGAAAGATGGATCAAAGAAATTGATGAATTGAAGAGACGTTATCCGATGACTTATCACAAAGGAGAACTGACTGGTCCATATATTATTGAAAAATTAAATGAGATTACAAAAGGAAATGCAATCGTTGTTACAGAAGTAGGTCAGCATCAGATGTGGGCTGCACAATATTTCAAATATCAGACACCAAGAAGCTTTATTAGTTCTGGTGGTCTTGGAACGATGGGCTACGGTCTTGGAGCAGCGATCGGTGCAAAGATGGGCTGTAAAGATAAGACAGTAATTAATATTGCAGGTGATGGATGCTTCCGTATGAATATGAACGAAATTGCGACAGCAACTCGATATAATATTCCAATCATCCAGATTGTAATCAATAACCATGTACTCGGCATGGTACGCCAGTGGCAGACCTTATTCTATGGAAAGCGTTATTCCCATACGATTTTGGAAGATCACGTAGATTTTGTAAAACTTGCAGAAGCAATGGGAGCAAAAGCATACCGTGTTACAACATGTGAAGAATTAGAACCTGCTGTTCGTGAAGCAATTGAATTAAATATTCCAGTTGTGATCGAGTGTCAGATTGAAAAAGACGATAAAGTATTCCCAATGGTTGCTCCAGGTGCATCGATTGAAGAATGCTTCTCAGAAGAAGATTTATCAGTAAAATAAAAAAACTGCTGCCTCTATATAAGATAAATAAAAAGTCTTATATAGGGGCATTTTTATTTATGCATATATGTTCCTGCAATTCTAAAACATTTGAAATTCATCCTAATTGGGTTATTTTTTCATATTTTGCATGTCTCAAAATCGTATAACAAAAATTAAAAAAATCTTGCAATATGTTTTGTTATGAGGTATAATCAAGCAGATGTCCAAACAAATGGTGAGGATAAAAAGTAATAAAAAGGATCATAATCTTAGAAAAATGGAGCGTTTGGTATGGTATTCTCAAGTTTATTATTTGTGTTTGCATTTTTAGCGATTAATTTAAGTGCTTATTTTTTTGCATCTACTACAAAACAAAAAAATATTGTTTTGTTATTATGTTCGCTAGTGTTTTACTCGTGGGGAGGTCCAAAATATTTGCTCTTGCTGTTGGCAATGAGTTTTTGGAGTTGGTTTAGTGCATGTCGGATTGCAAATGCAAATGCGGCATGGAAAAAGAAGACATGGATGTTTTTAGAATGTCTCGTATCATTGTCATTGCTTGGAATTTTTAAATATACAGGATTCTTTTTGACAAATTTACAGTATTTTACTGGTTTTCCATCACAGATACCAAATATTGTACTGCCAATTGGTATATCTTTTTATACATTTCAATTATTATCCTATGTTGTAGATGTATATCGAGGAGAAGTACAAGTGCAGCGTGCATATTGGAAAGTATTGCTCTATTGCAGTTTGTTTCACCAATGTATTGCTGGACCGATTGTACGTTACAAGACAGTTGCCGATGAAATTGAAGAGCGTCATGTGACAATTCATGATATAGCAGATGGTGTGAGAAGATTTTCGATTGGTTTGGCAAAAAAGGCGATTCTTGCAAATACGTGTGCGAGCCTTGCGGACACATTGCTTGCGGCAGACAAGTTAGATTCAGTAGCAATCGCAAACTTATGGATTGGTATGTTGTTTTATATGTTCCAAATTTATTTAGATTTTTCCGCATATTCGGATATGGCGATTGGAATGGGGCGTATGGTTGGATTTCACTATCTGGAAAACTTTAATTATCCTTACATAGCTGTGTCAGTGAAAGATTTCTGGCGCAGATGGCATATTTCTTTAAGTACATTTTTCAGAGATTATATTTATATTCCACTCGGCGGAAACCGAAAAGGAGTGCTTCGTACATATCGTAACTTATTCATCGTCTGGTTTTTAACGGGAATGTGGCATGGAGCAAGTTGGAATTATATTTTATGGGGATTGTTTTATTTTGTATTTCTTATAATGGAACGATTATTCCTAGGAAAATTGCTTGACTGTATTCCAAAACTGTTTGGTTGGGCTTATACATTTATTGTTGTATATTTTGGCTGGATTTTATTCCGATTTGAAGATATGGGTCAGTTACTGACAGTGTTAAAAGGAATGTTTGATTTTTCTGGAAGAAGTTTGATTTCTATGGATACGATACTTTTGATTCAAAACAATTGTTTCTTTATTGCTGCAGCAGTGATTGCGATTACGCCAATTGGAAAGATAATTCGAGACAAGTGGTATGCATCGGCACAAAGAAAAGAGCAAAATCCTCATTTCCTTTATATGATTGACGCTGCATTACCAGCAGTATTGCTTTTTTTATCTGCGATAGCGTTAGTAGGAAATAGTTATAACCCATTTTTGTATTTCCAATTTTAACCAAATTAAGAAGTGTCTATAATATTAGGAGAAAATGATGAAAAAGAGAAGTTATTTAGATAAAAAAGAGAGAACATCAACAGTTTACCATGTCATTCAAGTAAGCTTGTTTTTTATCCTTTTATTTGCGGGATGTGTTATTGGGTTTTTAATGCCGCTGCGTCCAGCAGTTTCTGATTTGGAAAAAAGAGAATTGACACAGTTTCCAACATTTTCCAAAGAGGCATTTATTGATGGAAGTTATTTTAAGCAGATGGATACATGGTATGCAGACACATTTCCATTCCGAGATCAATTACTTGCTGTAAATTCTGACATTCAAGAATTATATGGGGTGCGTGGTCAGCAGATTCATGGAGGCGGCAATCAGTCAGGAGATGAGATTCCAACTGGACCAGCCGATATTACACCGTCCAGTGCGGACATACAGAATCCAACACCATCACAGCAAGAATCGACCCCAGCCATATCAGCGGCTGGGGAAGAAGGCAGTGCAGGTAGTGAAAATACAGTGGCACCTCAGCTGCATGGAAGTATTTATATTGATGGAAAAGATGCATACGGCATTTATTATTTTAATTTAGAAGCAGCAAATCTTTATATTGATGCAGTAAATCGTATGGCAAATGGACTTAATGGTCAGGCAACCGTTTATGCAATGATGATTCCAAACAATTCTGGAATTTTGTTGTCAGAGGCAAAGCAAAAAGAAATTGGAGGAAGCGATCAGACAGCGGCAATTGATTATTATTATAAGTCTATGGATGCCAGTGTAAAGAAAGTGCCGATTTTTGATACATTGTCGAAACATAAACAAGAGAAAATTTTCTTTTCGACGGATCATCACTGGACGGCATTGGGTGCTTATTACAGTTATGAGCAGTTTGCGGCAGTAAAGGGAATTAAGGCACATGCATTAGAAGATTATGAGAAGATGAGTTTTCCAAACTTTATCGGAAGTTACTATTCTAGTACGCAGGCGAAAGAATTAAAAGATAATCCAGAAGTGATAGATGCATATGTGCCAATTTCTGTGAATCGAATGGTGATCACAGAAAAAGATGGAAATCATCTTAATTGGCCAATCGTAAATGACGTATCTTCTTATAGCGCAGGAAATAAATACAGCTGTTTTATCGGTGGAGATAATCCATACAGCGTCATTGATAATCCAGCAGTTCAGGATGGTTCGATTTGTCTTGTCATTAAAGAATCATTCGGAAATGCACTTGTTCCGTTTTTAGTGGATCATTATCAGAAAATTATTGTAGTGGATTATCGTTATTATCAAGATAACCTAATTCAGCTTGCAAGAAATAATAACGTTACAGATGTAATATTTGCAAACAATATCGAAGCAATTTCTGGAAAACAAATTATGACAAAGATGAATGCGCTTGTCCAGTAAAAGGTGTCCGCATAGGACAAACAAAGGTCTTTTCAACACGTAAACTTTTACTGGACAAACAAAATGATCTATGCTATGATAAAGCGTGTTAAAAAATATGTAATTAGTAACTGAACAGAAAAGAAGCAGTAAAGCGGATTTGGAATGTCCGCTTTACTGATTAAGCGGCAGTTTAGTTATGGCAGAATGATAAAGCGGAAGGTGGAAATAGAAATGGAATTACTTTATAGAAGTACAAGAGGAGAGAAAAAAGCATACACAGCATCCGAAGCTGTGTTACAGGGGTTGGCAAAAGATGGGGGATTATTTGTACCAGACAGCATTCCAGCGCTGGAACGTCCAATTTCTGAATTTGCAGGATTTTCCTATCAGGAAACAGCGTATGAAGTAATGAAACTGTTCCTGACGGATTATACAGAGGAAGAATTAAAGCATTGTATTAATAGTGCTTATGATGATAAGTTTGATACAAAGCTGATTGCACCATTAGTAAAAAAAGGAGATGCATATTATTTAGAGCTGTTTCATGGTGCAACAATTGCATTTAAAGATATGGCATTATCCATTCTTCCATATTTGATGGTAACTGCAGCAAAGAAAAATCATTGTGATAATGAGATCGTAATTTTAACAGCGACAAGTGGTGATACAGGAAAAGCTGCATTGGCAGGATTTGCTGATGTATCTGGTACAAAGATTATTGTATTTTATCCAAAGGGCGGTGTTTCTCCGATTCAGGAAAAGCAGATGCTTACACAAAAGGGAAATAATGCATTTGTTGTTGGTATTCATGGCAATTTCGATGATGCACAGAGCGGTGTAAAAGCATTATTTAACGATAAAGAACTTGCAAAAACAATGGATGAGGCTGGATTCCAGTTTTCTTCTGCGAACTCCATTAATATTGGACGTTTGGTACCACAGGTTGTTTATTATGTATATTCTTATGCGCAGCTTCTTGCGATGGGCGAGATTACAGAAGGAGAATCCATTAATGTAACGGTTCCAACAGGTAACTTTGGTAATATTTTAGCTGCTTATTATGCAAAACAGATGGGTGTTCCGATTCAAAAATTAATCTGTGCATCCAATGACAATAAAGTATTGTACGATTTCTTTACAACTGGATGTTATGACAGAAACCGTGAATTTATTTTAACGACATCTCCATCAATGGATATTTTGATTTCCAGTAATTTAGAGCGTCTGATCTATAAGATCGCCGGAGCAGATTCCGAAAAAGATGCTGCACTTATGAGTGATTTGACCAAAAAGGGCAAATACGAGATTACGGATGAGATGAAAGCACAGCTTGCAGATTTCTATGGAAACTATGCTACAGAAGCCCAGACAGCCGCTCAGATTAAGAAGTTATATGAGGAGTGCGGTTATATTATGGATACTCATACAGCGGTTGCATCTTGTGTATATGATAAATATGTAAAAGACAGCGGTGATCATACAAAGACGGTAATTGCATCGACTGCAAGCCCATATAAGTTTACAAGAAGCGTTATGAATGCCATTGATCCTGCTTATGATGTGAAAAGTGATTTTGAATTAGTAGATGAGCTCAATAAGCTTTCTAATGTTGCTGTGCCAAATGCAATTGAAGAAATTCGTACAGCACCAATTTTACACAACAGAGTATGCGATGGTGATAAGATGAAAGAAACCGTATGTGACATTCTTGGGTTAAATCAATAAATTTTTCAGTGATAAAAGATTTGAACTTTCGCTGATGATTCATCAATATAAAATATTTAGATAGAGACAGAAAGCATATCATAACTTTCTGTCTCTTCTTTATTTATTTTTGGCATTAGTGTTTAATGCCAAAACCGTATTTCGTTTGCTTGCAGAAATAATTGTTTTTCTATTATAATGAATACATCAAAAGGATTTGATTGGCCAATCATACCTTATCTGAAGACGAAAAAAAAAGAGAGGTATGAATATGAATTATTTGGACGATTCTTAAGCGGAATGGTAATGCCAAACATTGGTGCATTTATCGCTTGGGGATTAATCACAGCATTATTTATCAAAGACGAATTTTGGAAAAAGAAGAATTTAACAAAGTTTTAAAAGAAATTCAATAAAATTTTACTAGATTTCGGCATATAGGGTGATTGACAAATCATTTCTAAGATGAGATAATACAATTGAATTCTAATTTAGCAAAGGAGGACATATAATGTCAACAAAAGCATATTATCCTAGAACCGAAATTGGTAAAGGTAAGCCTGGTTTCGCAAAGACACGTTCTATCATCGAAGCTGCTTTCTATGGTAATAACGTAATTAAGATCAATACATTAAAGGAAGCGTATGAACTTGCTAAAAATTCTCCAGGAACTGTTGTCACAGATATGCCAGTATATAGAGGAGAAGAATTTGGTCTGGAAAGAGATGCAAAGGTTTTACTGTTTAATGACGGCTCAATTACAGGTCGCTATGCAGCAGCTAGAAGAATTGCAGGAGAGCCAGGTGTTCAGTGCGATAAGCTTGATAAGTTAGTAATGGATGCTGTTTATGATACAAGATGGAAAACAATGTATCATGCAGAAGTATTTATCGGTTTAGACCCAGAATTTATGGTACACGCTCATCTGTTAATTCCAGAAGGTGAAGAAAACATTATGTACAATTGGATGTTGAACTTCCAGTATATGTCCGATGAATATGTAAAGATGTATAAGGAATCTGCTCCAATTGGTAATGAACCAGATATTTATATCTTCTCTGATCCACAGTGGAAGGGTACTGACCAGACAGACATCTGTGATGGTAAGTGTTTATCTTACTTCAGTACAGAGACAAACTGTGCAGCTATTCTTGGTATGAAGTACTTTGGAGAGCATAAGAAGGGTACATTGACAATTGCATGGGCAATTGCAAACCGTAATGGATATGCTTCCTGCCATGGTGGTCAGAAAGAATATACATTAGCAGATGGAAGCAAGTTTGTTGCTTCTGTATACGGATTGTCTGGTTCCGGTAAGTCCACAATCACACATGCAAAGCATGGCGGAAAGTATGGCGTTAAGGTACTTCACGATGATGCATTTATCATTAATACAGATACTTGTGCATCTGTAGCATTAGAGCCATCTTATTTCGATAAGACTGCTGACTATCCTACAAATTGTGAAGATAATAAGTATTTATTAACTGCTCAGAACTGTTCTGCAACATTAGATGAGGATGGAAAGGTTGTTCTTGTAACAGAAGATATCCGTAATGGTAACGGACGTGCAATCAAGTCTAAGTTATGGTCTCCAAACCGTGTAGACAAGTTAGAAGCTCCAGTTAACGCTATTTTCTGGATTATGAAAGACCCTACAATTCCACCAATCGTTAAGTTAAAAGGTGCTTCTTTAGCAGCTGTTATGGGTGCTACATTAGCAACAAAGAGATCCACAGCAGAAAGACTTGCTCCTGGTGTAGATCCAAATGCATTAGTTGTAGAACCATATGCAAACCCATTCAGAACTTATCCATTAGCAAACGATTATGAGAAGTTTAAGAAGCTAGTTGCTGAAAAGAATGTAGACTGCTACATTATCAATACAGGTGACTTCATGGGCAAGAAAGTTCAGCCAAAGGATACATTAGGTGTTATTGAATCTGTAGTAGAAAAGAAAGCTGAATTTAAGCAGTGGGGACCATTCGAAGATATCGAAATCTTTGATTGGGAAGGATTTGTTCCAAACTTAGAAGATGCTGATTATGTAGCTCAGTTAAAGGCTCGTATGGAAGATAGATTAAAATTCGTTCAGTCCAGAGATGAAGTAAAGGGCGGATTTGATAAGCTTCCAGCAGATGCTTATGAAGCAATTAAGAAAGTTGTTGATGAGGCAAATACATTAGCATAATGTATAAATGCATCGTCTGATAAGCTACAAGACAGACTAAAGTTGTCTGACAAATACTTAAGAATACAAGAAATTACTTTTAGAAGGATCGCCGGTTATCGGCGGTCCTTTGTTGTTTTTCCTTATTTATAAATTGCTATTGCAAGTATTGGGTTTGTGTAGTATATTAAAAGAAAAAAGAAAAATAAAACAATGAAAGTATAGGATTAAGAAATAAAGATAGATTATTTGTACGAAAATATGGTTAATGTGATGGAATAAAACTGACATATGGCGTAAGTGTGTGAAAAGAGAGGAGGAAAAGGCATGAGCGGTAATTTTATAAAACGGTTTATAATAGGAAGTTGTTTCGGTATATTTTTAATAGGAGGACCGGTAAGAGCGAGTGAAGAGGCTGTTTCAATGATACAGACACAGCAAGAGATAACACCGACAGAAGAAATAATAGATGATATCAGTGTACTACAGGCAGATACGAATGTAAGTGTGCCAGAGGAACCTCAGAAAACAATAGAACAGATTTTGGATTTGGATCAATCAAGAATCGCATCTACAGGCGTGAATTGTAAGGCACCTGTTTATATGACACTTCAGCTGAGAGATGAATATATGAATTGGAATATAACAGTCTTAGTTTATGAAAGTGTATCACAGCCTTCGCAAAAGATTTTTATTGAACCGAATATGAAGCAGAGGGGAAATTATGAAGCAGAATATATTACGACTGATGCGATGGTATCAGGACAGTGGAAGCTTATGGAAGTATGGGTAATGAGTCCGACAAGAGTAGTACAGTGTATTGGAAGAGAGGAGTCACAATTCCCAAAGTTTGATTTTGTGTTAGTAAAACCTGTAATAGTAGAAGAAGGAACAGAGCAGGGAAGTCTTGTAGAAAAGACATTGGCAGCACAGGAAACAGAGGCGATGAGCATGAGTACACAGGCGGCTTCACAGACAATTACTGTTTATGAACAATCATCAATAGCAGCGGATCAGGTTGGCAGCGATGGCATGGCGAGGTCGAATGAGTTAGCAGTGGAATCAGATCATTCTATTTATAATTCCAATAGTTCAAAAAGTATATCAAAAGGACAAAATCCATCCGAATCACAGCCTATGCACAATGAAGCAGCATTAACAGATGTGGAATTTCAGACAAATACGACGATTGAGACAGATCAGGCGGAGCAAGAGGAAATGATAAAGAAAGAGATGGAAATAACGCATAATTCGGTTATTCCAAGTCACCTGTTTATAATGGTACTTGCTATTATTGCAATTGCAGGAATACTAATTTTATTGATAAAATTTTTTTATTTTAGATTAAAGAAGTAAAAATGAACATAAAACGCACATAATTTGTTCAAAGTTTCTTACGCAATAAAACACAATTTCATCACAAATAATTGCTAAACTTTAGGCATAGAAAAGAAAAAACATCCAATATAAGGATTAACTTTTATATAAAGTAGGAGGGATTGATATGTCAGATCAGTTTAACGATTATAATGACAGAGAACAATTGAATAATACACAGTCCAATAATGAAGAGAATGATTATAATAATGAAGCAATAAATGATGATCAAAATAATGATCAGGATAGTATCTATCGTTATACACATGTATCACGAGAAGATTATTCTAATCAGACACAAAATTATTCTAATCAATCGAATAATTCTTATGATTATACTGCTGATCAAACAAAGAGTACATCAACTGCAAATGACAATGCATATTATCAGGAAGCTTCTTCTATGAATATGCCAGTCAAGAGAAAAAAGGATCATAAAAAGATGAGAAAAATAGCAGCGATCGCAGCTGCAGGACTTTTAGTAGTTGGAGCTGCAGGAGGCGGAGTTATCGCTGGTATTCAGTACATGAAGAATAATTTTGTTACAAAAGATCAGATGGCTCAATCGAATGCGGGAAATCAAGTTGTATTGACAAAGACCCCAGATTCATCTAGTTTAGGCACAACTAGCGGTGTAAAAGTATTGGACGTTTCTGATATTGTCGCACAAGTAAAACCAAGCATTGTTGCGATTACAAACACATTAGAATATACAGCAAAAATTAATACAAACGATCCACTTGCGCAGTTTTTTGGCGGTGCTGGACAGTCTCAGACACAGACACAAGAATCACAGGCATATGGTTCTGGTGTAATTATTGGAAAGACCGACGATGCATTGTTAATTGTTACAAATAACCATGTAACGGCAGCAGACAGTGGAGAAGGAAGTCAGGGACTTCAATTCTATACGTACAGTGCAACTTCTAAGAATATTTCTGTAGAATTTATAGATGGAACATCTGCAGATGCTGTTGTACAAGGTACGGATGAAGCGATGGATTTAGCTGTGATTCAAGTTCCACTTCAAAATATTCCAGAAGATACATTAAAGTCAATTGCAATTGCTACGATTGGTAATTCCGATACGTGTATGGAAGGAAATGGTGTCATTGCAATTGGTAATGCACTTGGCAAAGGTACTTCTACTACAGTCGGATATATTAGTGCATTAAACCGTGAAGTCACAATTGATAATTATACAAGAAAGTTGCTTCAGACAGATGCAGCGATTAATCCTGGCAACAGTGGTGGCGGATTATTTAATACAAATGGTGAATTAATTGGTATTAATTCTGCAAAATATAGTGCAGAAGAAGTAGAAGGAATTGGATATGCAATCCCAATCAGTTCTGCAGAAGAAATTATTACAAAATTAATGAATCAGGAAGTAAGAGTACAAGTGGCAGAAGAAAAGAGAGGTTATCTTGGCGTTGCTGTAGTTGATATTCCAGATGAATATGTTCAAAAGAATAATTATCCAAAGGGAGCTTCTATTCAGCAGATTACGGAAGGTTCTCCTGCACATCAGTCTGGTTTAAGTATTTATGATATTATTACTGCTGTAAATGGAAATGCAGTCAATGGAAGAAATGATCTGACTTCTGAGTTAGGTTATTATGAAGCTGGAGAGACAGTAGAGCTGACAGTTCAGCATCCAAGCGGAAAGGGCTTTGAAGAAAAGAAAATATCCGTTACATTAGCATCAAAAGAAAGCATTGCGCAAGGCGAGCAAAAATAAGACTGCTTGTAAAACAGATTATATGATGACTAAAAATAAATATGAGTTATAAAGGAACTGCACAGCGAAGCGAATTAATCAAGAAGCAGTGCTTTATAGAATAATTATTAAAAATAAAGAAACCACAGTTTTATGTGATCTAGTTTTATCTGATGATGAAGATCACCAAAGCTGTGGTCTTTTTATAAAAATTTTTTGCCAAATCTCTTCTGGCAGTATGATGTATGATGTACAAAGATCATTATACAGTTGAATATGTGATATATAGATTAATTAGAATGGCCAGAATGATGTCCAATAAGTTCATCGATGCTGCAGTCTAAAGAGTCTGCTAAGCGAATTATTGTCTGAATACCTGGATTTTTTGTTTTTCCGCTTCGGATTGATTTAATCGTATCTTCAGGAATGTTTGACTGATCAGAAAGCTTAGAAATTGTTAATTTACGAGACTTCATCATTTTACGAAGTCCAATAGAAACATCAAAAATATCAGACATAATATTCCTCCTTTATCCGTGAATTAATTCTGACATAGTCCTGGCAAGATTGTGAGGTAAAAAAATACATAATGTAAAAAGTCATATATCATTATTATAGTGGTAAATTTTGCAGATTTCAATAGAAAAAATATAATTTTGTTATAAAATTTAAAAAAAGTGTATAATGTTCACTGTTCAAACGCTTGAAAATAGGATATAATGCTATTAAACAGGAGAGAAGGACAATCTCATTCCTACTAGTTGCTGTAATATGGTGTTAGAATTAAAAGTATTTTGAGGTTTCTAAAGTCATATGGTTTTGTATGTGTATGATCATTTGATTTTGGTATCATAAATAGTAATTTTCGTTGTATACACAGTATATTATAGAAGGAGGTGGGCCTATGTCGTTACTAGAAGCTTATATTAAGACGCAGCCGGAATTCTCGAGAGACGAGGTGGAAAAGGCGATATCGCTAATCAACAAGTTTAGTGGGTATGGATTCATCAGTGAAGATGAGAGAACATCTTATATGAATTTAGTAGAAAGGAAAAGAAAAGAATAGTGCACTGTATAAAGACATTAATTGAACATGAAATCTGAGAGGAACTGTATGATTTGACATTACAGTTCCTCTTTTTATAAAATATTTACTTGTTTATTCAGTTATTTTCCCGTATAATAAACGCAGAGCGAGTGAAAGAAACAGTGAAACAGATTATGAATATCTGTTCTGTAATATACACAGCAAAACAGTAGTTAAAATGAGAAAGGAAAATTATGTCAGATACAACAAATAAAGATACGAATCAAGAAGAATATCAAAATATTTGCTATATATGCCGAAGACCAGAGAGCAAAGCAGGAAAGATGATTAAAATACCAGGTGCCGATATATGTGTATGTAATGATTGTATGCAGCGAACATTTGATCAGATGGGAAATGGCACACTTCCATATGGAAATATGATGACAATGATACCTCCTACAAATATAAATATGGATGATGTATTAAATAAAATTCCTCAAAGACAGCGGGTAAAGAAGAAAAAATCAGAAAAAGAAGTAAAACAGGCAGTGTTCGATATAAAATCTATTCCTGCCCCTCATAAAATTAATGCGCAATTAAATGAGTTTATTGTAGGACAGGATTATGCAAAAAAAGTAATTTCAGTAGGAGTTTATAATCATTATAAGCGAATTGCAGCAGACAATATGGATGATATTGAAATTGAAAAATCGAATATGTTAATGATTGGACCGACAGGAAGTGGAAAGACTTATTTAGTGAAGACACTTGCAAAACTGTTAGATGTACCGCTTGCGATTGCAGATGCAACTTCTCTGACAGAGGCAGGATATATCGGAGATGATATTGAGAGTGTTGTTTCAAAATTGTTGGCAGCAGCTGATAATGATGTAGAAAAAGCAGAGAGAGGAATTATTTTTATTGATGAGATTGATAAGCTGGCAAAAAAACGCAACACGACAAATCGTGATGTAAGTGGTGAGTCAGTGCAACAGGGATTGTTAAAGTTATTAGAAGGAGCACAGATTGAAGTGCCAGTTGGAGCAAATAGCAAAAATGCAATGGTTCCTTTAGAAACAATTAATACAAAAAATATTTTATTTATTTGCGGAGGCGCATTCCCTGATTTAGAATCAATCATTAAGGAACGTCTGAATAAAAAATCTTCGATGGGATTCCAGGCAGATTTAAAAGATAAATACAATAATGATAAAAATCTGCTTCGCCAAGTAGAAGTCGAAGATCTGCGTGCGTTTGGTATGATTCCAGAATTTATTGGACGTCTTCCGATTATTTTTACATTAGATGCACTGGATAAAGATATGCTTGTAAAAGTATTAAAAGAGCCAAGAAATGCGATTTTAAAACAATATCAAAAATTATTAGCATTGGACGAGGTGGATCTGCGTTTTGATGAGGAAGCATTGGAAGCGATTGCAGAGAAGGCATTGAAAAAAGATACTGGAGCAAGAGCATTGCGGGCAATTATTGAAGAATTTATGCTCGATATTATGTATGAGATTCCAAAAGATGATTCAATTGGAAGAGTAACGATTACAAGAGATTATATCGAAAAGACTGGCGGGCCTCGTATTGAGATGAGAAGTTGAATATAGAGCGAAAAGAAGCTGCAAAGCAAATTTGAAATGTCCGTTTTATATTAGCAACAGAATTTTCACAATCACAGAGGAAAAAGATAAAGGAATCTCTTGATTTTTATAATAACTATCTTTATAATGAATAGTTGATGGAGCAGACAATATGTGTTTACTTCAAAAGTAAAAGAAAAGCGGCCTAAAAAGACCGCTTTATTGTCATAAGAGATGGAGGAAGAAGTGGAGAACCAAAATCAAAACAACAATAATAATAATAACGGACAGAAAACGCCAAAAAATTCTCAAGTTATTATCGCACTTGTAATTGTAGGAATCATTACATTTTTAGTAATTATGGGATTGAATCGTTTTATCTCAAGTAAAACGACGAAAAAGATTTCATACAATGAATTTCTAACACAACTAGATAGTGGTAATGTAAAAGAAGTATTAGTCCAAAATGGCAGCCGTATTGTCATAAAATTAAAAGATGGAGGATTAGTTCGCTATTATACTCCATATTTGCCAGATGAAAATTTGGTAGAACGTTTGCATAAAGCGAATGTTGTATTTATTGGAGGGGAAAATGATTCTGGATTTCTGGAATTGATTTTGATGTATATACTTCCATTTGTTATCATATGGCTGCTGATGGGATTTATGATACGAAAGATGATGGGAGGCAGCGGCGGAGGCGGCGTTATGGGCGTCGGAAAAAGCAATGCAAAAGTTTATATTCAAAAAGAGACTGGTGTGACATTTAAAGATGTCGCAGGACAAGATGAAGCGAAAGAGTCTTTAACTGAAATTGTAGATTTCTTGCATAATCCTCACAAATATGCAGTAATTGGCGCAAAGCTGCCAAAAGGAGCCTTGCTTGTGGGACCTCCTGGAACAGGTAAAACATTGCTTGCAAAAGCAGTAGCAGGAGAAGCAAATGTACCATTTTTCTCATTATCGGGATCGGACTTTGTAGAGATGTTTGTCGGTGTCGGAGCATCTCGAGTAAGAGATCTGTTTAAACAGGCACAGCAAAATGCGCCATGTATTATTTTTATCGATGAAATTGATGCGATTGGTAAAAGCCGTGACAGTCGATTTGGCGGCGGCAATGATGAGCGAGAGCAGACACTGAATCAGTTATTGTCAGAAATGGATGGTTTTGATGCATCGAAAGGTGTCCTTGTACTTGCAGCGACAAACAGACCAGAGATTTTGGATAAGGCGCTGCTTCGTCCAGGTCGTTTTGATCGCCGTATTATCGTTGATAAGCCTGATTTAAGAGGTCGTGTCAATATTTTAAAAGTACATTCAAAAGATGTACACATGGATGAAACAGTTGATTTGGAGGCAATTGCTCTTGCAACAAGTGGAGCAGTCGGTTCAGATCTTGCCAATATGATCAATGAAGCTGCGATTAATGCAGTAAAGCAAGGACGAAGTGTTGTTCGTCAAAGTGATTTATTAGAAGCAGTTGAAGTTGTTCTTGTCGGTAAAGAGAAGAAAGACCGAATTATGAGTCAGGAAGAGCGTCGTATTGTATCGTACCATGAAGTTGGTCATGCGCTGATTAGTGCACTGCAAAAAGATACAGAACCAGTGCAGAAAATTACAATTGTACCTCGTACAATGGGGGCATTAGGATATGTAATGCATACTCCAGAAGAAGAAAAATTTTTAAATACAAAGAGCGAGATTGAGGCGATGATTGTATCAGCGCTCGGAGGCCGTGCGGCAGAGGAACTTGTATTTGGAAATGTAACGACGGGAGCATCCAACGATATTGAACAGGCAACAAACTATGCGCGAACAATGATTACGATGTATGGTATGTCTGATAAATTTGGACTGATTGCATTAGAATCTATAGAAAATCAATATTTAGACGGAAGACGAGTATTAAATTGTGCCGATGTGACAGCTGCCGAGATTGACCAGGAAGTAATGCGTATGCTAAAAGAAGCGTATGAGAAGGCAAAGGATTTGTTAAAGGAAAACCGAATGGTTATGGATCGAATTGCTGCATTTTTGATTGAGCAGGAAACGATTACTGGAAAAGAATTTATGAATATTTTCCATGAAGCAAGAAATGAGCAGGAGCAGATGCATAAGAAGCAGCAAGAAGACAGTGCAGATCAGTCAGAAGATCAAGTCGATTCCTCATCTGAAAAGGCTGAAGAAGTGTTATTGGAAAAGACTGATTTTCTGGACGAAGAACACTAAGTTACTTTTAAAAAACAATGAGAAAATTTGGCTGATTAAAAAGAAAAAATGCATCTATAATAGTTTTTAAAAGCTGTTTAGATGCATTTTTAATTGATATGATGTTGGGGTCAAAAGATAGTTTGACCCCATGATACCTACGGATTGCTCTGCACTATGTGTTCTCGCAATCCTAGAAACATTCGAAATTCACCCTAATCGAGCTACTTTCTCATGTTTTGCGGGTTCCAAAATCATGCTTTTTCATGCAAGCATGAAACGCATGACCTTTTGCTTCTGGTATCATTGATATAAAAGTACAAAGTAAATGAAAATGCTTGACGTTACATGCGAACCACGTATTGTATTTCGTCTTGTTCTATGAAAAATAAAAGGGAGAAAGGAATGGATGCAGTATTTAATATTCAGGAAGAATTAAAAAAACTTCCAGAAAAACCAGGTGTATATTTAATGCATAATGCACTTGGAGAAATTATTTATATTGGAAAAGCAGTAAAATTAAAAAATCGAGTGCGTCAATATTTTCAAAGTAATCGAAATAAAACATCAAAAATTAAAGAAATGGTTTCTAATATTGCGTGGTTTGAATATATTATTACAGATTCTGAGGTTGAGGCACTTGTATTAGAATGTAATTTAATTAAAGAACATCGTCCGCGTTACAATACGATGCTCAAAGATGGAAAAGGATATCCGTATATTCGTGTTACGGTCAATGAAACCTATCCAAGAGTGATGATGGCACATGAAATGAAAAAAGATAAAACACATTATTTTGGACCATATCCAAGTTCCGCAGCGGTAAAAGATACATTGGATTTAATTTATCGAATATTCCGTATTCGTACTTGTTCTAAAAATCTTCCAAAAGAAGAAGGAAAGGGAAGACCATGCTTAAATTATCATATGAAGCGTTGTCTTGCTCCGTGTCAGGGCTATACGACACCAGAACAATATCGTCAGCAAATAGATCAGGTTATTCAATTTCTTAATGGAAAATATGACGGGGTAAAAAAGTTTTTAGAACAAAATATGTATCGTGCTTCAGAGCAAATGGAGTTTGAGGAAGCGGCATATTATCGAGACTTAATAAAAAGTGTGCAGATGATTGCACAAAAGCAAAAACTGACAAATCGTTCCATGGAAGATCAGGATATTATTGCGATGGCATTGAGTGGAGAAGAAGCAGTTGTTCAAGTGTTTTTTATGCGAGATGGAAAAATGATCGGAAGAGAACATTTTCATCTGCGTGTGGCATCGGATGATTCTTATGTACAAATATTGACAAGTTTTATTAAGCAATTTTATGCAGGAACGCCATTTATCCCAAAAGAAATTCTTTTACAGGAAGAAATAGAAGAAAAAGAGTTGATTATGGAATGGCTGACAGAAAAACGAGGAAAAAAAGTCAGCATTCTGATTCCGAAAAAAGGTGAAAAAGAACATCTTATTGAATTAGCTAAAAAAAATGCACAGATGGTATTGGAACAAGACCGAGAAAAAATCCAGCGGGAAGAACAGCGCACAATGGGGGCATTGGAGCAGATTGAACAGTGGATTGGAGTGGAAAAAATTCGGCGTGTCGAAGCATATGATATTTCTAATACAAATGGACTGGAATCTGTCGGTTCTATGGTTGTTTATGAGGATGGAAAACCAAGACGAAACGATTACAGAAAGTTTCGTATTCAGTCTGTAAAAGGTCCAGACGACTATGCTTCGATGCGTGAAGTTCTGACAAGGCGATTTTCACATGGTTTAGAAGAAATACATCAAAGAAAGCAGGCAGGAAGCTTTACGAAATTCCCAGATTTGATTATGATGGACGGCGGAAAAGGACAGGTAAATGTTGCATTAGAAGTATTAGAAGAGTTGGAATTAAATATTCCAGTGTGTGGTATGGTAAAAGATGATCACCATCGTACAAGAGGACTGTATTTTCATAATCAAGAAATTCCAATAGATACACATAGCGAGGGATTTCATCTAATTACAAGAATTCAAGATGAAGCGCATCGCTTTGCGATTGAATATCATAGAAGTTTAAGAGGAAAAGCAGTGCTGCATTCGGTTTTGGATGATATTCCTGGAATTGGACCAAAGCGAAGAAGAACTCTTATGAAACATTTTGGCGATTTAGAGAAGATTAAAATAGCTTCTTTAGAAGAACTTTTATGTGTGGAAGGAATGACGAAAGCTGCAGCAAATGAAGTTTTTCGTTTTTTTCACACAGAATAATTCATAATAGCTCTTTACAGAAACTCATTCGCCTGTTAAAATAAAAAATATACTTTTATAAAGTAAATTGTGAACGTAGAATAAGCTATTTTTCATTTCAACAGAACATTAAATAGGTAGATAGTTGTTATTTACTTTATTATAATACTTTTTAAAGGAGGATACTATGAGTAAAGGAGTATCAATTACAGCATTAGCAAACAAGCTAAATTTAAAAAATTTAACAAATCAAATTAATACAGATAAAATTAAAATTTTAACACCAGATGTTAATCGTCCAGCGTTGCAACTGACAGGTTTTTATGAAGCATTTGCGCATGATCGTGTACAAGTTATTGGTAATGTAGAAATTGGATATATGGAAAGCTTGACGGAAGAAGAACGTTATGCGACATGGGAGCGTCTTGTTACTCATGAGATTCCATGTATTATTTTTAGCCGAAGTCACGAACCAGAGAAGAAACTTGTCGATATTGCGGTGAAAAACGGTGTGCCGATTTTGATTTCCTCTCAGACAACATCCGATTTGATGGCAGAGACAATTCGTTGGCTGAATGTAGAACTTGCTCCTACGATTTCAATTCATGGAGTATTAGTAGATGTATATGGAGAAGGCGTTTTGATTATGGGCGAAAGTGGAATCGGAAAGAGTGAGGCAGCGCTTGAGCTTATTAAGAGAGGACATCGTCTTGTATCCGATGATGTTGTAGAGATCAGAAAAGTAAGTGATGATACATTAGTTGGAACTGCGCCTGGAATTACAAGACATTTTATTGAACTGCGAGGTATCGGTATTATTGATGTTAAGACATTATTCGGTGTAGAAAGTGTAAAAAATACACAGTCGATTGATATGGTAATCAAATTGGAAGATTGGGATAGAAATAAAGAGTATGACCGATTTGGATTGGAGGAACAGTATACAGAGTTTTTAGGAAATAAAGTTGTATGCCACCAGATTCCAATTCGTCCAGGACGTAACCTTGCGATTATTGTAGAATCTGCTGCTGTTAACTACAGACAAAAGAAGATGGGATATAATGCTGCAAGAGAATTATATAATCGTGTGCAAAAAAATTTATCAAGAAGAGATGAAGAGGAATAATGGAGCAGAGATTAAAGGCATTATTGGATTCAGAAGACATTATAATAGGAGAGCAGATGAACGCTCACACGACATTTCGTGTGGGCGGGCCTGCTCATTTCTTTGTAACACCAAAATCAGAAGCAGAATTAAAGGCAGTGCTGCGGCTTTGCAAGGAGACAAATACAGCGTGGTTTGTACTTGGAAGAGGAAGTAATCTGCTTGTCAGCGATGAAGGATTTGATGGTGTAGTTATCTCAATGCAGAAGCATTGGAATCAATATCATACAGAGAGAAATCGTATTACTGCACAGGCAGGCGTAATGCTGGCGGCGATTGCACAGGAAGCATTACGGAATCGTCTTACAGGATTAGAGTTTGCATCGGGAATTCCAGGAACAGTTGGCGGGGCATTAAGAATGAATGCCGGTGCTTATGGTGGAGAAATGAAGCAAGTTGTTGTATCTGCGACAGTGTTAGATACGAATGGAACGATACATGAAGTTTCCAATGAAGAATTAGAACTTGGATATCGCACGAGCAGCATTGAAAAAAACGGTTATATTGTTCTGTCGTGTGTAATGGAACTGCAGGATGGAGATCCTGATACAATTCGCAGTACGATGAATGAAATGAATGCAAAGAGACGAGAAAAGCAGCCATTAGAATATGGAAGTGCCGGCAGTACATTTAAACGTCCAGAAGGGTATTTTGCTGGAAAATTAATCCAAGATGCTGGATTAAAAGGATTTCGGATTGGAGATGCACAAGTTTCAGAAAAACATGCCGGATTTGTGATTAACAGAGGAAATGCGACTGCATCCGATATTATGAAACTTTGTACAGAGGTATCCAAGCGTGTTAAACAACAGTTTGGAGTTGATTTAGAGATGGAAGTCAGACGACTGGGAACGTTTGGGGAAAAGAAGTTTGAAACTAATTAAAGAGCAGTATGGAGGATTAAAATGAGATTTATCATTGTGACTGGAATGAGCGGAGCTGGCAAGACAACAGCGTTAAAAGTGTTGGAAGACCTCGGCTATTTTTGCGTTGACAATTTGCCGATTCCATTAATGGATAAATTTGCTGAACTCACATTAAATAGTAGTTCCGATATTGAAAAGGTTGCACTTGGAATTGATATTCGAAATGGAAAAAACCTTGAAATGATGGAATCCATCTTAGAGGGTCTTACAATGCATCATATTCGATATGAAATTTTATTTTTAGATGCGACATCAGAATGTTTAATTAAACGTTTCAAGGAAACACGCCGAAATCATCCGTTGTCCGAAGGCGGCCGTGTCGAAGATGGAATTGCATTAGAACGTCAAATGCTTTATTTTTTAAGAAAACAGGCGAATTGGGTAGTGGACACTTCTCGCCTTCTTACGAGAGAACTGCGCAGTCAGCTGGAAGATATTTTCTCAAAAGGAAAGATGTACAATAGCCTATATATTACTGTTCTTTCTTTTGGATTTAAATACGGAATTCCGATTGACTCAGACTTAGTGTTTGATGTACGCTTCCTTCCAAATCCCTATTATATTGATGAATTAAAATACAAGACAGGAAACGAGAAAGAAGTGCAGGACTATGTGATGGCATTTGATGCTTCCAAACAGTTTTTGAAAAAATTATCCGATATGATTCAATTTTTAATTCCAAATTATATTCAGGAAGGAAAAAACCAGCTTGTAATTAGTGTTGGCTGTACTGGAGGAAAGCATCGTTCTGTTACAATGGCAAATGCATTATTTGAAATACTAAATAAAAATAAAAAATACGGACTCAAAATAGAACATAGAGATATTGAGAAAGACTCAAAACGCTAGGAGGAAAAAATGTCATTTTCCAGTGAAGTAAAAGAAGAACTTTCTCGAACGATTCCTCGTGCGAGGCATTGCCAGATTGCGGAGATTGCGGCAATGTTTCGTTTTACTGCGACAGTAAAAACAACAGATACAAATCGAAAATGGGTTAGTTTTCAAACGGAGAATGTAGTTGTTGCAAGAAAGTGCTTTACAATTTTGCAGAAAGCATTTAATATAAAAGCGTGCGTATCTGTTCGTCGTCATGTGTATTTAAAAAAGAACCGCTTTTATATCATTTCGGTAGTAGATTCGGCGGATGTTCAGCGATTATTAAGTGCAATAAAACAAGATGATTGTATCGGCGCGATAGTAACAAAAGAGTCATTGGTAAGTCACCAGGTAATTATGAGTGAATGCTGTAAGAGAGCGTTTATGAGAGCTGCTTTTCTATGTTCTGGTTCTATTACAAATCCAGAAAAATCTTACCATTTGGAGTTTGTTTGTCCATTAGAGGGGTGGGCGAAGCAAATCCAAGAAATCTTACACATATTTGCCATTGATGCAAAAATAACAGTGAGAAAAAGTCATTTTATCGTTTATGTGAAAGAAAGTAGTCAGATTTCGGATTTACTTGGAATAATGGAAGCATATTCTGGCATGATGAGGCTTGAAAATGTTCGCATCGTGAAAGAGATGCGTAACACAGTAAATAGAAAAGTGAACTGTGAAACTGCCAATATTATAAAAACAGTATTAGCTTCTGCTAAGCAAATCGAGGATATTGTATATATTAAAGAAAATATCGGATTTGAGGAGCTTTCAGACGAACTAAAAGAAATTGCATTAGCGAGACTGTCCAAACCAGAGGCATCACTGAAAGAATTAGGGGCATCGTTAAGTCCTCCAGTTGGAAAATCTGGAGTAAACCATCGATTGAGAAAACTGAAAGCGATTGCTGATAGGGACAGAGAGAAAAAAGGAGGAGTATTATGATTTCCAAAACGATTACGATTCAGCTTCCATCAGGATTGGAAGCAAGACCAATTGCCATGCTCGTACAAGTGGCAAGCCAGTATGAGAGTTCCATTTACCTACAAAGTGAACAAAGAAAGGTAAATGCAAAGAGTATTATGGGTATGATGACATTAGGTTTAAATGCAGGAGAAAAAGTAACCGTTTGTGTAAACGGAAAAGACGAAAATGATGCGATTTGTAGAATTGAAGAATATTTGTCTGGCAAATAAAAAAAATAGAAATCAGATATAAAAAGAGAAAAGAAACTGTTGTGTGGATGTAGATTATTTCATAGAACAGTTTCTTTTTTGTAATTTCCCCTTGATTTTTCAAGAAAAAATATGCTATACTCAATCAGAATATGCCGCATGGAAGGATTGATTCACACGATCAAATGAGATGAATCACGACGCTCAACAAAAGCGAACGAAGGATGCGTGAATTGGAGGAGATTATGTCAGACTTAGGAAAAGAAATTAAACGAAGAAGAACATTTGCGATTATTTCTCATCCAGATGCCGGAAAGACGACATTGACAGAGAAGTTTTTGCTCTATGGAGGAGCCATTAATCAGGCGGGTTCTGTAAAGGGAAAGAAAACAGCAAAACATGCAGTGTCCGACTGGATGGAAATTGAGAAGCAGAGAGGTATTTCTGTTACATCTTCTGTTATGCAGTTTTTTTATGATGATTACTGCATTAATATTTTGGATACGCCAGGACATCAGGATTTCTCAGAGGACACGTATCGTACATTAATGGCGGCGGATTCGGCTGTAATGGTAATTGATGCATCAAAAGGTGTAGAGGCACAGACAATTAAATTATTTAAAGTATGTTTACTGCGCAATATTCCGATATTTACATTTATTAATAAGATGGATAGAGAAGCCAATGATCCATTTGATTTGATGGATGAAATCGAGCGGATTCTTGGAATTAAGACATGCCCAATTAACTGGCCAATTGGATGTGGAAAAACATTCAAAGGTGTATATGATCGCAATACAAAACAGATCACAACTTTTGTAGCAGCAGATGCCGGTATGCATGAGATAGAAAACAAGCAGTTATCAGTAGAAGAATCGGAAGAGGAGATTGGATTTTTTGCAAAAGAAAAACTCGAAGAAGATATTGAATTGTTAGATGGAGCATGCGATCCATTGGATATGGAGTTAGTAAGCACTGGAAAACAGTCACCGGTATTCTTCGGTTCTGCTTTGACAAACTTTGGTGTAGAAAACTTTTTGCAGCATTTCCTTACGATGACGACATCTCCGCTTCCAAGAAAATGTGTAGAAGGAGTCGTTGATCCGTTTGACAAAGAATTTTCTGCATTTGTATTTAAAATTCAGGCAAATATGAATAAAGCGCATCGTGACCGAATTGCATTTATGCGAATTTGTTCTGGTAAATTCGAGGCGGGAATGGAAGTTAATCATGTGCAGGGAGGAAGAAAAATCCGTCTGACACAGCCGCAGCAGCTGATGGCGCAAGAGCGTAAAATCGTGGAAGAAGCATATGCAGGAGATATTATTGGTGTATTTGATCCTGGTATTTTTGCAATTGGAGATACTCTTTGTGCAGGAAAGAAAGTACAGTTTGAAGGAATTCCGACATTTGCCCCAGAACATTTTGCCAGAGTGCGTCAAGTAGACACGATGAAACGTAAGCAGTTCATTAAAGGAATCAGCCAGATTGCATTAGAAGGTGCGATTCAGATTTTCCAGGAATTCAATACAGGTATGGAAGAAATTATCGTTGGTGTTGTTGGTGTACTGCAGTTTGATGTATTAAAATATCGTCTTGAAAGTGAATACAATGTAGAAATTCGATTGGAGCAGCTGCCATATGAGTACATCCGTTGGATTGAAAACAAAGAAGAAATTGATCCGGCAAAGATTCAGGGAACATCCGATATGAAACGAATCAAAGACTTAAAGGGCAATCCATTGCTGTTGTTTGTAAATAGCTGGAGTGTTGGTATGGTAGAGGAGAGAAATCCAAAGTTAAAGCTTTCTGAATTCGGACGAGAGTAAAAAGGAGGAGACAGACATGAAGTGTCCATTTTGTAGTTGCGACTCATCGCGTGTTGTAGATTCAAGACCAGCAGAAGATTCCATTCGCAGAAGACGTCAATGTGAACGATGTGGAAGAAGATTTACTACTTATGAAAAATTAGAGACATTTCCACTTATGGTCATTAAAAAAGATGATAAACGAGAGCCATATGATCGCTCAAAAATTGAAGCAGGGATTCTTCGTGCCTGTCATAAGCGTCCTGTTTCAATGGAACAGATTAATCAATTAATTGATTCTGTTGAAAATGAAATTTTTTCGATGGATGAAAAAGAAATCAGCAGTTCTTTGATTGGGGAATTGGTTATGGAACGGCTGAAAGATTTAGAAGAAGTAGCATATGTACGTTTTGCCAGTGTATACCGTGAATTTAAAGATGTGAGTATATTTGTACAGGAATTGGAATCACTGCTGCAAAAAAAGAAAAATGAATTATCTTAAATGTCGTTTTTCAGTCACCTTTTCATTTATTTTTGCATAGGTTAAAAAAAGAGCGGGATCAGGAGACAACGATGCGTATCTGTGATCTAAAACAAAAAGAAGTAATTAATATGTGTGACTGCAAAAGACTTGGGTATGTCAGCGATATTGATTTTGATATTTGTACTGGATGTATGCTGGCAATTATTGTACCAGGTATGGGAAGAGTGTGTGGCTTGTTTGGAAGAGACACGGAGTATGTGATCCCATTCAATAAAATACGTCAAGTCGGTTCAGATATTATTATTGTTGAAATTGTAACCGAAGAAGTATTGGAAAAATGCAAGTTTTGATCGGAGGAAAAGATGCTAAAGAAGTTTTACCCTAGTATATATATGGATTCAACCTATGAGATTGATTTTGAGCGTCTATACAAAAAGGGGTTTCGAGGAGTATTATTTGACATTGATAATACATTAGTACCTCACGATGCACCAGCAGATGAGCGTGCAAAACAATTATTTAAAAAGTTACATGAAATGGGATGGAAGACTTGCCTAATTTCTAATAATAAGGAACCTCGTGTAAAGTTATTTGCAAATACTGTGGATTCACTCTATATTTATAAGGCGAATAAACCTTTTGTGGCAAGCTATTATCATGCAATGGAATTGATGAATACCGATAAAAAGACGACATTATTTGTTGGAGATCAGATTTTTACAGATATATATGGTGCGAATCAGGCGGGAATTCCAGCAATTTTAGTGAAGCCAATTCATCCAAAAGAAGAAATCCAGATTATAGTAAAACGTTATTTCGAAAAAATTGTGTTAATTTTTTATAATAAGAACAAAAAAATACTTGAAAAACAATCAAATTTATTATAAAATAATGGTATGTGTCCGAATCAATTGAGAGACGGACGGTGGAATATAATCCGAAGGAGGAGTTAATAAGATGCAAGCAGGTGAAATCAGAAATGGTAATACCTTCGAATTGGATGGTAACGTTTATCAGGTAATTGAGTTCCAGCATGTAAAACCAGGAAAAGGTGCTGCATTCGTTAGAACAAAATTAAAGAATGTTATCAGTGGCGGTGTTGTAGAAAAGACATTCCGTCCAACAGAAAAGTTAGAAAATGCATTTGTTGAGCGTAGAGATATGCAGTATTTATATGAAGATGGAAGTTTATATTATTTCATGGATATGGAGACATATGAACAGCTTCCAGTATCTGAAGATGTAGTAGGAGATTCCTTAAAGTTTGTAAAAGAAAATGAAATGTGTAAGATCTGTTCTTATAAGGGAAGTGTATTCGCAGTAGAAGCACCATTGTTTGTAGAATTAGAGATTACTGACACAGAGCCAGGATTCAAGGGTGATACTGCAACAGGTGCTACAAAGCCAGCAGTTGTAGAAACTGGTGCTACTGTTTATGTACCATTGTTTGTAGATCAGCATGACAAGATCAAGATTGATACAAGAACAGGTGAGTACTTATCTAGAGTATAACAGCATATGAAAAGGGCAGTGAAGCGGCTTGCCAAAAAACTGCTCTTTTTTTCTTTATCACAGATGGAGCATATTTGCTGAATTATTTTTTATTGTGCACCTGTAGCTCAGTGGATAGAGCGGCAGAATCCGGATCTGCGCGCGGGGGTTCGATTCCCTTCAGGTGTGTTTCTCTCTCAGTCAGCATTCCATAATTTAATATAGAAGGGAATGTTGTTCATGAACTATCAAACGTTTTTAAAGATTGTCGCAGATTTTGTAACGGCGGCTCTTCCAAGTGGCTATTTCGTCACAGTTTATCCAATTCACAAAAACAACAATTTCATATGGGATGCATTTGTCATGAAGGGAGGAACAATTTCTCCTACTGTATATGTCAAGCCTTACTATAAGCGTTATAAAAGTGGGGAAGATTTGTATCAAATACAGATGGAAATTACAGCAATCTTTCAGAATATGTGTATCGGGAAAAAAGAGCAGATTGAACATCTGCTTTCTTATGATTACGCAAAAAACAAGATCGCAATGCGCCTGATTGGCTATGAGACAAATAGAAAACAGCTTATGACGGTTCCGCATCGGCGTTTTTTTGATATGGCGATTGTCTATTATATATCCATCTCTTATTCAGAAAATGAATATGGAAGTATACAGATCACAAATACAATACAGCAAATGTGGGGAAAGACCGAAGCACAATTGTATTCGATTGCGCTTCCAAATACGCTGAAACTTTTTCCACCAGTTGCATTGACATTTGGAGATATGTTAAAACAACTGCAAACGGCAGATAAAGAACAGGAATTTTCTTTGGCAGAGTGTATGAAGATGGAAAATGCAGCGTATCAGCATATGTATGTTGTTTCTAATAAAGCAAATTTCTATGGTGGGGTATATATGTATTATCCGCATATTTGGGATGCAATTGCAAAAAAAGCAGATGCAGATTTAATTATCACACCGCTTAGTGTTCATGAGGCAGTGGCAGTGCCATTTTGCAAACAATTGGATCAATTGGAGTTTTATCAGGAAGCTGCAAGGCATACATATGATACGATTCCAACACCGACCGAACGGCTTACGCCATCTATTTATTATTTCAGCAGAGAGAAAAAAGCTTTTTCGATGATTGAATAATAATTGGTCAAAATAAAAACTGTCTGGACAGAGCAATGCGAAAACTGTCCAGACAAAAAGAAAGGGGATTATTATGAGAATAATTAATGGGCATACAAAATTAACTGCGTTATTGGGACATCCAGTATCGCATAGTATTTCACCACTTATGCATAACGAAGCATTTGAACAGTTAGGCATCAATTATGTATATCTTAGTTTTGATGCAAAAGAAGAAGAACTGGAACAGACAGTAGATGCATTGAAGCACTTAGGTGCGAGAGGATGGAATTGTACAATGCCAGATAAGATACGGATGTGTGAATTATGTGATTTTCTTTCACCAGCAGCAAAGCTCATTGGAGCAGTGAATACTGTTGTAAATGAAGATGGAAAATTATATGGTTATAATACTGATGGAATTGGTTATATGCTGTCCATTCAAGAGGCAGGATTTGACATTATCGGAAAAAAGATGACATTACTTGGGGCAGGCGGAGCAGCGATGGCGATTTTAGTGCAGGCAGCATTGGATGGAGTGAGAGAAATCTCACTGTTTTGTCGTCATGGAAAGTCATGGAAACATGCAGAAGAAATGACAGCACGTTTAAATGAAGAGACAATGTGTCATGTGCAGCTGTTTGATATTGCGGATAAAGAATTATTAAAAAGAGAATTGGATACAAGTGATATTGTAACGAACGCTACAAATGTAGGAATGTCTCCGAATGAAGATGCATCCGTCATTGAAGATAAGTCAATGTTCCATCAAGGAATGATTGTGTCCGATGTTATCTATAGTCCAAGAGAGACAAAGCTGATGAAACTTGCAAAAGAGGCTGGATGTCCGACATTGAATGGACTTTATATGCTGTTGTATCAAGGCGCAGAAGCATTTCGTCTGTGGACAGGAAAAGATATGCCAGTTGCTCATATTAAGGAAAAATACTTTGAGCAGTGAGCAATATGGAGGTAATGCAACTGTTTATCAAAAATTATAAAAACTTATAAATAGCTATTGATATTTATAACTTTTAGTGATAGAATAGAGTATAGAAAAAACATAAGGAGTTTTAAATTATGAGTAAATACTATTCTATCCATGAGTTTTCAAAAATTTTGGGGGTGTCAGCACAAACATTAAGGAATTGGGACAATAATGGAAAATTACACCCGCATCAT